>DATW01000004.1:1969-22993 GCA_002504845.1 Euryarchaeota archaeon UBA250
AGATCTCGTGCCGTCATTTCCATGGCCCATGGCGAGCCTTTTGGTCTGACTGCCATCGAAGCACTATCGATTGGGGTTCCTGCATTGTTCGTAGATGAAGGTGGTTTTAGAGACTCGATTGTGGATGGGGTTTGTGGTAGGCTCTTGCCAAGGGATGATGCAACGGCGTGGCATCTAGCGATTGAAGAGGCGGGCGATCCCGAGGTAGCTGATCGATGGAAAGTGGCTGGGAGAGCGCGAATTTTAGAGTTGGAATTGGATCCTCAATCTCAGGCTGACTTCATCAGCGAAGCAGTCTTTCCGAATAGATCTCCCCTCCAACTAGAAGAAGAATGAGTCAAATCAAGACTTGTTTGGCTTAGGCTCAACCCAGTACTTCTAGAAGTCTGAGGAAACCCAAGAAGACGATTGAGGCTAAGAGCCACATCATAGCGCCCCCGATTTTTGAATGCATATTTCTCTGAGGAGCCTTGTGATAGTCTTCCGAGTTTGAGGATGTCATCGACCTTCCAGTCTTGCTCATCGATATTGTCGCAATGAGGAGGAGGGCCCCCAGCCAACCATGCAGACTTACTAATTCTGATAATGGCACATCCATCACAATGCCACGATAAATCTCAGCTGTAATGGCGAGGGTGATTACGAATGCAACGATTGACGGAGCCTTCTTACCCATGGTCTGATGTTTATTCAGAATCTCGTCTTTCTGTTCAGGGGACATTGTGGATATATCCGATTTTCTGCGGATGGATTTTATCGCACTCCACTGCTTGTACAGGAAATAGGCTGCAGCCATTCCAGCCAATGGGTGCGCTAAGATGACCAGCGCATCGATCAGGCCCACGCTCATGTTATTCGGGAAGAATGATTTCTCCTAAGTATTGTCAATTATCGTGAAAGAATCTCAGCGACTGGTTCATGAGATACCCATGGGACGGCTGGTCATGCATCCAATCGAACGTGTCGCCGTAGTAGGAGCAGGCAACATGGGTTCTGGCATAGCTCAAAAATCTGCTCAGGAGGGATTCATGGTTCAAATGATCGACAGAGAAAAGGGGTTTGTCGATAGGGGGATCAAGACGATCATGGGTTTCCTTGATGAGGCAGTCGAGAGGAGGATTCTCAGCGATTCTGACTCTAAAAGTACGCTCTCAAGGGTTTCTGGTGCTGTAGGAGTGGATTCGATAGATGGGCAAACGGATTTGGTCATAGAGGCAGTTTTCGAAGATTTGGAAGTTAAAAGATCGGTATTGCAGGGCCTTTCATCATCCTGTAGTGAAAAGACGATCATAGCAACTAACACCTCGTCATTATCTGTAGAGCAACTTTCCTTGATGTCTGATCGTCCTGATCGCTTCATCGGATTGCACTTCTTCTATCATCCAGCAAAGAATAGACTGGTTGAAGTCATACCCTCTTCATCAACTTCTGATTCTTCAATCAAAGCCGTAGTACAATATTGCAGGGCAATGGGAAAGGTTGTGATAGTTTGCAAAGACAGGCCTGGATTTGTTGTTAATCGGTTCTTCGTACCATGGCTGAACGAGGCTTGCATCCTGTATGATGAGGGCATCGGAACCCCTGCTCAGATAGATGCAATTGCTAGAGACTCCTTCGGGATAGGCATGGGGCCATTTGCCCTTATGAATCTCACAGGCCCGTCAATAGCCCTTCATTCAACGGATTACTTGGCTACACAGCTAGATACTGATCGCTTCTCCGGTGCAGGCTGTCTACGTAAACTGGTGGAAGAAGGCAGGGAATGGGATCTTTCAGGATCCGAGGAGTGCGAACAGGAATCCTCTGAAGTGATCAGAAGGCGCTTATTCGGAACTGTATTCTGCGTATCCTCCCAGATTGTCGAAGAAGAGATATGCTCGATGGAAGATGTCGATAGGGGGGCTAAAGTAGGATTGAGATGGGCAAAGGGGCCTTTTGAAATGGCAAATTCGATAGGGGTTGATTTGGCCTCAAAACTAGCATCTGAATACGCTTCATTGGCTTCAATAGAATCTCCAACATTACTAACCAAACAGGGCTCTGAACCATTCAAATTCGATTTCTTTGACTTGAATCTGAACGGTGAAGTTGCAACGATAACATTCAATCGTCCAGAAGCGATGAATGCACTCAATGTAGAAGTGATGGCCCAACTCGGAGAAATATGGGATAACATAGAATCTAATGATTCGATTAAAACGGCAGTTTTCAGAGGTGCAGGAAAGGCATTCGTGGCAGGTGCAGACATCAAGTTCTTTGTCGATAGAATCGAATCGAATCGAATTCATGAGATACAAGAATTCACAGAAGAAGGACATCGTATCTTGAATAATATTCAATCATCCAGACTGACAACTATAGCGGTGATTTCGGGTTTGGCTCTAGGAGGGGGGTTGGAACTTGCTCTTTGCTGCGATCATCGAATTGGAGTCCCGAAGACGATGCTTCGCTTCCCCGAAACTGGAATAGGAATTTATCCAGGGCTTGGAGGGACGCAGCGTGCAGTGCAAATTGCTGGAGCAGAATGTGCTAGGTATGCTATAATAGCAGGCAACTGGATGGGTTCAGAAGACGCCGCTTCAATGGGTTATCTTACAGAAGTTGTTGCATTTTCTGATATAGAAAAAGCAGTACTAGACGCCTCTAATGGGATTACTGAACCATACGGCTACCCCTATTCACCGAGATCGGGTGAATCAGAAAAGATAGAAAATATTCTGGCATCATACACTCGAGAGGGTATGAAATCGATGATATCAGGCTCATTTGACATAACCAATCATTTCTTGAGCAGACAAGCTAAACTGATTTCGAGGAATGCTCCAATAGCTATCGAAATGGCTACAAATCTAATAGAAATCGCAGATGAGTCGAGAGACGACCGTGGAATTGGCCTACAAGCAGAATTAGACGGGCTAGATGCAATCTTCTCGACCAATGATGCGCTCAATGGGTTGAAATCCGTCCTAGAAGGCTCCAGGATCTCTTTCGATGGTTCCTAGTACTTTCTTCTTGGACTTTGAACCCAAGCAGGTGCCCTGTATTCCGCAATAGCGCGAACAACAAGATCGATCATTTGCTTGCGACTCAAATCACCATCTCCTGTTGAATAGAGAAATTGCCATCACCATTAGAGACGGCTTCCTCTCGCTCAAGTTCTCAATCTCGATTGCTTCTTCTGCCCAACTCTCTAGCCATTTGTCCATATTAACTTCCTCCTTACAACTTGGTGTTATTTCAACACCGTCTCATATCATACCTATATGAATGATGAAGTTTACATGTCAACACCGAGGTTTTGTTTATACACTAGATGATTTTTAACGCACCATGGACCGTAACTTTGAGCCTAAAGGGATGAAGAAAAACGATATTGGCAAGATCTTAGAATTCATTGAAGATGTAAAAACAACTGGAGGGATGATTCGCAATACATTCGAAGAATATGCAGATCCATTGACGTCTGTTGAATGGGAAGTTGATGCAGCCGTTGAGTGCTTCGAAATATTTAGTTCGAGGTGGACGATTGAAATTCTTGCTGCGCTGTATATTGCTGGTGATCGTCGATTTAATGAAATGCGTACTCTATTGAGGGGCATCAGTAGTAGGACCCTCTCTGACAAATTGAGTGCATGTCAAAAGAACGGTCTTGTTGATCGGGTAGTGGAAGAAGGTCCGCCCATAAGAGTGACATATCGGCTTACAGAGCATGGAAAGACATGCGGTAGATTGCTAGGTGTCCTGATAGCCTATATGAAAATCGAAAAGGGGCTTGTAAGGGGTGTTTAGGATGATGCTGGAACCCGTTTCATTCATACGTTATTCGGGTATGAAGTGTTCATGGCACTGATTCACAAGATGGTTCAACCAGGATGGTCTGGTCGAGTCGTGTCCATAGCAATGGGCATTATTGGCATTCCCGTTGCAGGGGTCCAGGGAGTGCTCAAAGGATCTCCTGAACATGGGTGGGGGCATCCACTCAGAAATAGGATTATGATTGCCCTAGACCGAAGCCCTGGCATACATTTCAGAGAGCTTCAGAGAAGGCTTGGGGTTGCGAATGGTACGCTTCGTCATCGATTGCACAGGATGGAAAATGAAAGAGAGGTATTTGTTCAGAGAACCAATGGTCGGGTCTGCTATTATGCGGGCCCTCCTGCTCAATTGGAAATTCTAGATGGCATCAGAATATCCAGTGATGCCAGAGCTTCATCCATATTGCCCGTGGGTCTCTCCGATCTTCAAAGAAAGATTGTCGGTCGTTTGGTGGAAAGAGACTCATTCAGGAGTCAGGCCGATCTAGCTAGGTCTCTCGGTAGGTCTCGTTCTGCCGTAAACAGCGCTGTGATGGTCCTCAGAAATAGAGGCATAATCCAAGAGGATATGATAAAACTCGAGAGTCATTTATCTTGCCTTTCAAATCCCACAGTCGACTATGGTTGGGTCGATGTGCAAAGCAGAGTCGGTTTCCGAGGGTGAATAGTGCTCTTTGATTGGCAACACTGATGTGCCGTTAATTTGAGTTCACTACGTGCTTAGAGTTCGGTTTGTCGAGAGTGCTCTTCCTGCGGGAAGCCGCGATAAGAGCATCCTTCTAGCATGGATACTGGACAGTATGGCCCTAATTAGATCCAGGGGCGATGGGAATAGCATAGCTGATGAACAGGGTGGAATGCATTCAATTGTGAGTAAATGCTTCATGTCGGATCCGAGAAAGGGATGGACAAGTGCAGAGATTGCAGAGGTTACTGGAATCTCATCAACAGGTATCCATCACCAATTAGTGAAGATTAGAGAATCTGGACTTGTCTCCGATGTTAGGGGCGGCGATGGGAAGAAGTACATGCTGAGAGGAGGTAGTTTCAGCACAGCAATAGAACTCATTTCAGTAAATGCAACGACTATAGCAAAGCAAAGGCTGTCTCCCTTGTACGATGGAGTCGTGAATAGCCCATCAAGGATGATGGTTTCTGCAGAAGAAGAGTCCCTCCCATTCAAGATAGACATCATAGAACTTGGCCCATCCTCTGAAAAGGATGTTTTTGAGGAGTTAGTAACGGATCTTGGCTTTGGAGGCGACAGGCCTAGAGCAAACGACTCCCTTCATTCAGATGTGATGAGTATACTGGTTTCTTCCGATCGCCCGGTAGAGCTTACTCTACTCATGGAACGATCCGGGGGGAGTCGTGCCAGAGTTAGTCGGATTCTAGAAAGAATGCGATCTGCGGGAATGGTAGAGAGAGCAGTTGTCGAAGCACGTATCCCAATAGACGTGTTCGGGAGTTTAACTCGCCAATATCGTGCTAGAGGCAGCGATTGGCTGGTTGGAAGAGGAGGGCTTGGTCGTCTTCCAAATGACATATGCAAGTCGCTGATAAATAGTCTTGAAAAGGAGGTCTTGACCATTGAAGAAGTATCCAATTCTCTTGAAGAGGTACCTGTTCTTGATCAAAGGGTGCTGCTCAACACAATTGGTGGGCGCGCGCCTCTTGGATACCGATTAACAGGTGCGACAGGAGAGGAAGTAGTGGCATCTGTACTTCGTGGGCTCGAACGTACGTTGTCAAGAATATCGTCTGTAGCAGGGCGTTTAGATTCTTTACTCGAATGAATTCCTCAGGCGGCAATTGCGTCTTCTTCCAATTCTCGTAGATATTCGGACACCATTTCTCCTAGATCTTCATGATTATCGGCCTTATGAAGAGCGACTCTCATGGATGATGCTCCAGGTAAGCCCTTGGTGAATGACACTGCATGCCTCTTGGAATTCTTGCTTCCTTTAACACCGTATACTTCAGAGCAAATTTGCAGATATCGTTCCCAACACCAACGTCTTGCAACTACTACGTCGTCGCTATGCCAAGGGGGGTTTTCATCGGCCCACCCAAGGTCCCGCTTTATTTCATGAAATATCATCGGACGTCCTATAGCGGCCCTTCCTATCATGAGTCCTGCTGCTCCGGTGGACTCTAGACAATCAACTGCAGTTCTTGAGTCTATTACATCCCCATTCGCAATGACTGGGATTGAAACTGAATCAACAATCTGACGAATTGAAGACCAATCGGCTATTCCGGAATATCTCTGTCTCAAGGTTCTCCCGTGCACACAAACACGAATCACTCCCTCGCTTTCCAATCTCTTCGATATCTCGAGAGCAGTGTCAGGACCGGATCCCGTTCCAAGCCTCATCTTAACAGAAATAGGAATGCTGGATGCTTCTATGCAAGAACGGACTAGGTGTACGACTCGATCGGGATTCTTCAATAGGGCTGCTCCTGCATTGTTCCTGCATACCTTGGGCGCTGGGCATCCGAAGTTAATGTCGATAACATCCGCGCGATCTTGAAGCATCCTAACTGTGGAAACCATCTCATTTTCGTCGCCTCCGAATATCTGAGGTATGAATGGCTGCTCTCTTGGGTGGCTATCCATCTTCAACCATGATTTTGCTTCTTTTCTCGAAAGGCCCGAAGCTGCAGTGAACTCGGTCATAGTGAAATCAGCACCGCATTCGCTCGCCAGCAGCCTATATGCCAAATCAGTTACTCCCGCCATAGGGGCGAGGAAGAGGGGTACTGGCCCTGTTGGCATAGCCCATTCGTCGGGAGTACCATATTTCACGATGACTCGCCAATATGAGCTAGTTTCTTGGATATTAGCTCTGAGAGTGATGGGACGGAACCTCTACATCCTTTCAATTCGTCATCTGAAGCAATGGTTAGGAATCCAGAATCGGTCTTTGCAACTAAGATAGGGGTATTCCCGTCAGTGTATGATATCAAATCATCTGGACGCTCATTTAGATGGACGAGATGAAAGGGTATGTTGAGATTGTTCCTAAGTTGTTTCATATCCGACTTTTCCCATGCAATTTTGTGAGTTATGTCGCAAAGTGAGCAATGTTGACCCATAAATAGGGCTCCTGCGACGTATTTTATCTCTCCAATCAAACCACCATCGGCATGATATACGCCCCATATTGATTCTACAGACATGCACATCTGTTGTCGGTGGAACTTATGGATGGCTGTAAACTGCCGTAACTAGAATGTTGATTCCCAATCATCAACGTCTTGTGAGCGCTCCCAATCTGCATAAGTTGCCTCACCGCGTTGAACGAGCGTTTCCCTGGCAAGCAACCAGTACACCAATGAGAGAGATCGTCGACCCTTGTTATTTGCTGGTAAGGCAAGATCTACATTCCTCAATGTGTTGTTTGCATCGCATATTCCAATCACAGGTATTCCAGAACTGATTGCCTCGTTGAGTGCCTGTGAATCGGCGGATGGGTCAGTGACCATCAGAACCTCCGGCTCGATGTATGAACTAAGTCTTGGATTGGTAAGTGTACCTGGGATGAATCTGCCGACTATCCTCTTAGCACCTATGGCCTGAGCGAATTTTCGAGCAGGGCGCTGTCCGTACTGGCGTGCGCTGACTACGAGTACTCTGGAAGGATCATATCTGTTGAGGAACGATGCCACCACACGTATGCGCTCATCAGTCTTCTCTATGTCAATCAGATGGAGTCCTGTACCGTCCTGTCTGTCAGTATCGAGGAAGCGGTTCATGTCAGCAGACTTCTGATTTGTGCCTATGTGAACCGCATGAGTTCTGTACATGTCGAAGGGTACGAGCGGGGCTACTTGTTCCGTCATCACTATGCCTCGGCAACGCGGCCACCTAACGGGCGTTCATAAGCGCTCCGTAGACGTATGAGAGGAGAGTTGTACGATTAATCCAATTCTGACTGGAAAGTACAATCATCAGACTCATGAATTTCAGCGAACCTGATACATGGCTTTGTGATGGTGACAAATACATCAAAATGGTCCTTAGCAGTGAGTTGTTCTATGCCGGGCTCCCACCCGTATCCTCTTGCATCCACTTCTAGAGTCCATACCCCTTCGTTGAATTCCATGCCGGAATAGTCCCACCTCTCAAGTGGGTGATCCTGCGTTACCCGTATCTTCCAGAAGGGGTCACCTCCTGCTGACTTTGACCCCGGGGCCCATAGTTTTGCATCGACATATCGAATTAGGTTTGTCTCATTTCCGATAAGGCTCTCAAATGTCTCAGAAAGAGGCATCTGAGCACGGAAAGAGATGGACATACTCTGGACGCTGGGGTCTATTTCCATGGTGCTTTCATTGTAATAGTCGGTTGAGTCGAAGCCTGTTGATGTGAATGTGTGATCAAAACCAATTGATTCTTCTCGAAGTATTGTTTCAGGAGGCTCTCGCATGTCTTCCATCATTTCACGTTGGAGTACTAATCCAAGACATCCTGAGGATGCCCCTGCTGCAAGGATGAGGGTTGTAATCACCATCGCGGAGGCACGCATCGAAGATTGAGAGATGTCAATTTGATTTCAACGGAGCGGTCATCTGGAAGGTTTGCTTCCATTCCAAGCATTGAATTGCACCAGCCCAGAGGGAGGGGCGCCTCGATGACGACAAGAGGGTCAACTGAGCTACGGCTTTGACGTGCCCTGTGAGTACCGAGAGGCGAATGCCTACTTTTTCCGAAATCTAGTTGATTTAAGATCTCCATAACGATAGAAAAGAAAGACACTGATCGATAGGACGATCATTCCCAATCCATATGATATGATATGAAATCGTCCTTTGCTTGATTCTGATTTTCCTAGTTCTGTTTCCCCGGGTTCATCTTGCGGTTCATCCATTGGTTGGACGGTTATTTTTCCAACCATTCCAAGCTGTTCGTGTGGCTCGCAAACAAATTCATAGCTGCCATTCATGCCTGTCTCGAATACAAATCTGTAATCTACATTTCTAGATGGCTCGCCACTGTCAAATAGGCCATCTGTTGATACTGCATTGTGAGCCAATAACTCTCCAGACCAGAAGAATCGGACAGCCTGACCTTCCTTAATTGTGATATCTGAAGGGCTGAACTGCAAATTTGTGCTATCGACTGTGATTATTACATCATCATCTTGAGCGATTACAACTGTGCTGGTTAGTAGTACTCCAAGTGCAGTTAGCAAAGTCAAAAACCGATATCTCACGGTTTAAGGTAAGGATACTATCACTTAGTTTGATGTTATTCTTCTTCATCGATCTTTCTAGGTTCGTGTACTTCGCGAAATACCACTACTCCGACACCGAGATGTTCCCTAAGTGTCCTAACCAAACTAAACTTAGCATATGGCCAATTTTGATCATATGCGATGGATTCAGGCAATGTGATTGTTACGTCATCCTTCTCAAATTTGACCTCAAAGTCATCTCTGCCCGTATTCATCTCGAGTAGCGTCTGGACTCTGGCCTTTTTCTGCTTCACAACTTTGACGATTGAATATGTATATCGAAGCTTTACTCCTGCGAGAGGGTGATTGTAGTCAATTCGTGCGCGACCGGCACGGGCCATCTGCAGAACTCCGGATCTTCCATTGATTTCGACTTGTGAACCTATGGCCAGAGTATCTGGGTCACGGACACTTCGCATCAAGACATTCATCCCGACTGTCTCAACAAGATTGCCGTCACGGTCCCCGTAAGCATCCTCTGGTTCAATATCAAAGGTGTATTCTTCTTTCTCCTTTGCACTCTCGAGATGCTCTTCAAATCCTTTGATGAGTCTGCCATCCCCAATGACGGTGATCATTGGTTTGTACGTTCGACGCTCGTCGTGTATTTCGTGCTCCTTGGCAACATCTTCTCTTGTGGTCTCTAGCAGCGATTCAGTATCTGCATTGTATAGATCGTAATCGATGTGAACGATGGTTCCATTCTTCATTCTAGGCCCTCCAGTGGGCCCGGCGACCTGCTGGCCCCTTTTCATTCAGTCGGTTGGTAGGGTCCGTCTGGAATCGTGACTTGATAGGGCTAGAGAACCTCCGATGAGCAATAAAATCCAACCAACCCAGACCATATGACTCCCTCGTAAATCGTATACAGTTACCCCCACTCGATCAATGTCTTCGATTTTTCCAAACATTAAGTCGTTTAGTGCTCGGCTAGCCTGTGCAGCGTCAAGTATGAACATCAAATCCCCCTGGGTCTGTGAGATTCGATCGACTTCAGATCTTGTGAGTATCTCTCCCGAGGGAGTGTCAAATCGTAATATTCCGGGCCTTGCTGACTCGATGTAATTGCCATCCGCATCGTGAATCTCTATCTGGAACTCCACAAATCCATCAGCAATTGAGTACTCATATGCTGAATCTTCTGAATCAATGGTGTTTACCCCTGTGAATGTAAGAGTGTAACCTGCATGATCGACGGGTTGGTCTCGAACTAGAGTTACCAAATGAGATGGATCTGTTCTATCAACTAAAGTAGTTGTCAAGACGTGTCCAAGAAGCAGGATCAGTATACCCACATGCGCTATGCTAGAACCCACTTTACGTCGGTTAGGAATACTCCATCTAGCTGGGGACAAACGCTCACTAGAAGAGATGGATGTACGTATTGACTTCCACATCTCAATCAAAGTAGGCGGCAATGCGATCACCAAACAGGCCAGTATAGTACCAGCAACTTGTCCTCTTGTAAGACTCTCAGTGAAATTCCGATCAGGATCTCCTGGTAGATTGAGACCATTTGACATAGCGCCTATCGCCAGAGAGATAGTTAGCGTCCCAATTACTGCGAATACGCCTACCCTGCCGTCATTGCCCTTACCCCACGAATACACTGTGAGTGAAAGTGCAAGGATGATTAAAATTGGAGCGCCGAATACCTCGTGAGCCTCTAGGCTTGTTCCATCTATTTCTGCTGTAAGCAACATCCAAGTTAAACCAAGATATGCTATTGCGCCAAACCAAGGAGACGCTCTAGAAATTCGATTTTGATTTCTAAGATTGAAAATAGGTTCTAGTAAAGATTCAGGTTCATCGTCAGGAGGAGCCAGGACCCACGGTACTAGGAAGATTGCCATGCCTGAAACTGCCAGTGGGAGAGATGCTGCCCATGACCAGCTTGCAAACAGATACAGTGCAACGCCAGAAAAAATCCATACGGTGGAAATTTCTTCTGAGTCACTCTCTACAATGAGAATCATAAGAGCAAGCCCGACTACCAGAACAAGTGTTGATCCGGTCAATACCCCAACGATTAGTACGGCAAGGAGTAAACTAGCGGCCAATGTAGGGGACTTCTCCCTCATTGAAATCCTGCCCATCTTCTGAAGCATCTTTGATTGTACTTTGAGAAGATGTCTCATCAAAGCTAATCCAAGCACCATGGCTATGATCAGATATGTTATGACCTCTATGCCAGCAGCACCCTCTCCTGCCAGGGAAATTATCCTTAGATATGGGTCCGAAGATTCTGACCCTGCGCCATCTGCTGCAAAAGAATGCACTGAGGACCAGACGCCATTTGCACGCGTGACAAGTGTAGAGTGGATTGCAAGCGCGCCGACACCAATCATAACTGCAGGGCTGGCTTTACGTGCATTTACAGAAGCCTGACTTCGAGCATGAAGAACGGCGACCAAGCATACCCAAGGCAAGAAAGATGCTGTTTCAACAGGGTCCCATGCCCAATAGCCACCCCAATCGAGTACAGTATATGCCCACAAACCTCCAAGACCAATACCTGCAGTTCCAACCACGAATGCTGCTCTAGCCCAAGGCAGGATTTCATCATGTAGAGAGAGCTCGTCACGATCTTCCAACAATCCTGAAACAGACATGATTGCAGGGATCAGGCACAAGGTGTAGAATGCAAAGATGATTGGTGGGTGTATTACCATCAAATCGGTCTGAAGTAGTGGATTGAGATAGTTGCTAAAACCTGAGGAAGGGGCAAATGGATCCAGAAGTATGGAGATGCAAAGTAGGATTCCGTTTAGACCGACCACCATTCTCAAAGAATTTCGTTCATTTGGACTTGTTTTAGACAGGATTAGTGAACCAATAGCCAACCATGTGCACCACATCAAGAGTGGTCCAGAGCGTCCGCCCCACACTGCAGATATTCTGTAAAGAAAGGGGAGTTCTTCACCACCGAATCTCGATACCAGGTCGAGAGAGTCCCAGTTCCATATGAATGCAATAACCATCAGAACGAATGGCATCGACTGAATAGTGGCTAGAACCGATAAGGGTAGGCGCCTAGATATCTTCGATGATGAAGCCCAAATCAGCGATATTATTGACGCTGTCAGAAGTATCAAACGCCCAGATAAAGGAAGCACGTGTTTACCATCCGTAGTACTTGGCCCTACTATATCCAAAAGCAAGCATCGCAGACACTATTCTCTTGGAGTAAAGGGATGGTCTCCTGAACAGTACGCGAAGTCCGACCATCGCCTTTCCTGAAGCGCCCATATCAGACATCTCATCGGGGAAGCAAGTGGCCATCAGAGACATCTCTTCATCGGACAATTGGAAGAGTGCATTCTTCCCCCTCAGAATTTTATCATACGGGGGGAACTCTGCCTTCCATGAGCGTGTGTAGGCAGACATCATTTCAGAACTCAGATCCGACTTGGATATCGCAATCGCAGCGGTTTGAGCTGCGAAAACAGCAGATTTCAGAGCAAGATGTGAGCCACCTTCGAATAGAGGAGAGGTGAATCCGGCGGCATCGCCGACAAGCATCAAACCATCATAATGAGTATTTTCGAATGGCCCGGAGATCGGTATGGTACCGCCAAAGGCAGGGTTACCCTTCTCTTTCCAAGGGGGCAGTTTTTGTTCGAGACCCTTGAAATGAGTATCTTCGATGAACTCGTCCAAAGCCTTCTTGGCTCTCGGTCTATCTTCAGTCACAAGACCGACATTGGCTCTTCCGTCGCATTTTGGAATCATCCAAAGATATCCTTTCTCAGCGTATTTTGGCCATATGTAAAAGTCCAGATACCCATCTGTGGGAACGTTTGTTAGTTCATACTGCATACCAGCAACGACCTTTCCTTTGTCATTCAGAGGATTGCTCCCATCGGGCTTGATGAATCTTGAACATACAGCAGACACTCCGGATGCGTCGATCACTATCTTAGCCGATATCGGGAATCTATCTCCCTTTCCGTCGCACCTCCATCCCTTGAATTCACCATTTTGCTCGATTCTCTCCATGGACGTGAGTTTGTGCTTTAGAGCAAGTTCTGCGCCCTCTTCAACAGCAGATTGCGCAATCCATCGCTCGAAGAGATGCTTCTCCAATACATACCCTGTCTCTGTAAGTTGTTTCTCAGTTCCATCGGGAAAAATCACTCTTATCCCATTGACCCTCTTGCTAATTACTTCCTCGGGCAATTGAAGATTCAGATTAGCTACAGCTTCATCCGAAATACATTCTCCACAGTGAACCGGAGTTCCTATTTCGGAGTGATCTTCGATAATGAGGGTGCTGAGGCCTTTTCTCGCACACTGAAGTGCTGCATTTCCTCCTCCAGGGCCTGCGCCCACGACCAATACGTCAACGTCGATAGGGTCCGACACATGTCTTGGAGTAGACGATGTGAAAAGAATCCAACGGTCATATGGGAGAAAAGCGAACCTTCTCAATGGGGAGTCGCGAGAGGGGGTTGTGGCATGGACGAGTCTGGGTCGGTACATCGACTCGCTAGAGCGTGATGGTGAGCTCCTACGAATCACTCGAGAAGTGGATGTTGAGCTTGAAGCAGGCACCATTGCAGATCTGCTTGTCAAAACTGGTGGACCTGCAGTAATATTCGAGAAACCGAGACTTCCGGATGGTACCATCTCAGATATTCCGCTCGCTATGAACATATTCGGGAGTCACTCCAGAACCATGAAAGCACTTGGAGCAAAAGGTAAGGATGAGATTGGAAATCGGCTTGTTTCCCTAATGAAACCTGACATAGGGGCTTATCTGAAGGCTCCATGGAAAGGCATACCCCTGCTAAGAGATGCACTCGCGTTGCCTCCCATGGTGGTAAGAAGAGCGGCGTCTCAACAAATCGTCAATCTTGAGCCGGATGTTACGCGTCTCCCGATACCCAAGTGTTGGCCTATGGACGGTGGTCGTTACATCACTCTGCCTCTTGTGATAACTAGAGATCCTAAAACTCAAGAGCACAATATGGGGATGTACAGGGGACAAGTGCATGGACCAAGAGAAATTGGCCTTCATTGGCAAGTTCACAAACATGGTGCTGACCACGCAGCAGGACATCCGGATGGGAAGATGCCTGTCGCAATATGCATTGGAGGGCCTCCAGAGTTGATTTTCTCGGCCATAGCTCCCCTTCCCGACAATCTTGATGAGTACATGTTTGCAGGTTTCCTTGGTCGTAAGCGTCTACGAATAACAAAGGCCAAAACTCAGAATTTGCTAATTCCAGCCGAGGCAGATATAGTCATAGAAGGTTGGACAGACCCTAACGAAACCAAGATTGAGGGGCCCTTCGGCGACCACTATGGTTTCTACTCACTATCGGGCAATTATCCCGTCCTCCATGTAACAGCAATAACTCATAGACGAAATGCAGTTCTTCCAGCTACAATAGTCGGTCAGCCACCGATGGAAGATGGTTATCTCGGCGAAGCCGTGGGTGCTCAGCTAACACCAGTATTGAGATTTCAACACAGGGATCTCCGTTCGCTATATCTGCCTCTAGAGACTGGTTTCCATAACCTTGCTATCGTTTCGGCTAAACAGCGATACCCGAGACAGGGCCGAAAGACTGCACTGGGTCTTCTGGGGGCAGGTCAAATGATGCTGATGAAGACCGTTATGGTCATTGACGAAGATGAAGATCCTCATGATTTGGAGGTATTCCTTGATGCATTGAATAACAGAGTGAACCCCTCTGAAGATATCATCGTGATCGAGGGTCTACCTGGAGATTCGCTTGATCCAGTAAATCCTTTCGAGAATGTACAATCAAAGATTCTGGTAGATGCGACGTCGATTCCTGCAAACGATCCAAGGAATGGTGAAAAATCGCCTCTCGGCTCTCCCGTGATGCGATCCCCTGAATGGAGAGTGGCGGGTACTGGAGCACCGGGTGTGCCTGATGGCTTCGATCGATTGGTTGTGAAAGAAGGCATTGCAATTCAAGCTCGTCTACTTCGAAAATCTATGCTTGTAGTTACCGTAGAAATCGAAGGAGGGCCTGATCCTAGAGAAGGTATGGAAGACGCTAATGAACAGTTGGCACTACTTCAGAGGGAGAAAGTACGCAAAGTTGCAGAGATGATATGGGGCATGAAAGACGCTCAGAATCTTCGTTGGCTCTTCATCACCGACAATGATCTAGACTTGCATGATAGCGGTGCTAAACGTAGACTTCTTTGGCAGTTATTCGCACGTTTTGACGTTGATAGGGGCTTGCTTTGGGACAAGGATAGAGAGAGAATTGCATGGGATGCCACTGCACCTATTCCGTCTTCGGATGGTCCAATTCCTGCTCGTCGGTGGCCTGCTGTAACTCTTCACGACCCTGAAATTCTTGAGCGGGTGAGCAAGCATGCGGAAGAGGATGGGCTTCTCGAATGGGAATGGCCCCCCAACATACTGATGTAAATAGGAGGGATTTTCATGGAAATGAAAGATGTCCTAGATTTTGTCAAAATAGAGCATACTCTTTTTTCCCTGCCATTCGTTCTAATGGGGTTCGTACTTGCAGATCGTCAATTCGGTACAGAAAGCACAGATTTGCTTTGGATAATAGTGGCAGCAATAGGTGCAAGGGGGCTTGCAATGGCACTCAACAGGGTGGTAGACAAGGAAATAGACGCGAATAACCCTCGCACTGCTTCCAGACACCTACCTTCTGGTAAAATGACTACCATGGAAGCATGGGTACTCTCAGGATTATTCTTGGTTATGCTGCTTTTTTCTGCATGGAGACTTAATGAAGTGGCTTTGAAGATGGCTTGGTTGCCTGTCCTGGCATTCGTCATATATCCCTACACCAAGAGATTCTCATGGCTGTGTCATTTCTGGATCGGACTCTGTCTTGCCCTTGCTCCGGCAGGTGCATGGGTTGCAATATCAGCAGATACCCATGGATGGGCAGCAATAACGGGAGTTGTCCCCTACATGGGCGGAGAACGCGTTCTTCTCTGGTACCCTGAAATATTCTTCATATCATTCGGAGTAGCATTGTGGATTACTGCGTTCGATATCAACTATGCACGCATGGATGTGGAAATTGATCGTAAGCAAGGGATCAAATCATTTCCTTCTCGTTTTGGATCTGAGGCGACTAGCGGTCTGAGTGTGCTACTCACGTTGGGGTGGTGTGTCTGTTTCTTCCTCACTGGACTGCAAGGATTTGGTGATTCCCGGGGTTATCGATATTTTCTTTGGATTCCTGCAGTCGTCGTAATGGGGATTTTGAATATCTACGTGATGACTAAAGAGGTGAAGAATTCTGATCGTACAGAGATTGCAATGGAGAGGTTTCAACAAAATTTGTTCAGATGTTCGATGCTTACGGGTTGGGCTCTACTTGGAAGTCTGTTGGTTATGCAGAGCCAATGAATGAGGTGGTATGCTGTTCAATTTACATGCAGATTACGGTACTGCTGGGGATCAGCAACAAGCTATCGATCAGTTGGTTGGTCAGCTTGAAGAAGGACAGGAACGTTGTATTCTACTAGGAGTCACCGGCTCGGGTAAGACCTTCGCCATGGCGAACATAATACAGAGATTGCAGATGCCAACCCTGATACTGTCGCATAACAAAACTCTTGCTCGTCAGTTATGGCAAGAAATGAGTGAGCTTTTCCAGGATAGTGCTGTGGAGTACTTCGTTAGCTACTATGATTACTACCAACCCGAGGCATATCTCCCCAATCGTGATTTGTACATAGACAAAGAATTGCAAATGAATGAGCGAATCGAACAAGAACGGTTCTCAACTGTGGCATCACTAGTCTCAAGGCCCGACGTCATAGCCATCGGCACCGTATCTACTATCTATGGTTTGAATCCCCCAGAAGTATTCCAACAGAGTCATGTTCAACTTCACGTGGGACAAGAAATCGAGCCACAGGAAGCTGTTAGAGAACTCATAACACTTCAGTATCGGAGAACAACTGGAGATCTTGTGCGTGGAGACATAAGACTCAGGGGCGAAGTGCTTGATGTCTGGATGCCAAGTAGGGATGACCCGATCCGTATAAGATTCGGATGGGAAGGTATCGAAAGGATTCAGGTGTGTGAAGCAGTTAGTTGGGAGCCTCTTGACGAAATAGAAGAAGCATGGATTCATCCGAGAGAGTTCTACATGACGGATGAAGAAAGATTCTCCATCGCACTTGAAAACATAGAGTCGGAGCTTAATGAAAGATCTTCTTGGTTCGAATCTAAGGGAAAGGATTTGGAAGCACATAGAATTGAACAGCGAACGAAATTCGATCTAGAGATGCTGCAAGAACTGGGTTCATGCAAAGGGGTGGAGAACTACTCCCGACATTTCGATGGCAGAGAAATAGGGGAACGACCATACTGCCTGCTTGATTTCTTCGCTACCAATGCCGAGAGTTTCCATGGAGGTGCAGATAGATATCTGGTAATCATGGATGAAAGTCACGTCACTCTGCCCCAAGTAGGGGGCATGTACGCAGGAGATTTTGCTCGAAAGAAGAATCTAGTGGATCATGGGTTCCGCCTACCATGCGCATATGACAACAGACCACTTAGAATTGATGAGTTTCAAAAGTTGATTCCAAAAATGCTCTATGTCAGCGCGACACCTGGGGAACGTGAATTCAGACATCTGGCAGAAGTAACCGGACAAGAAGTGCCGAGAGGGTTACTCCATGCACCCTCTGGAGGAGGAGCGGGCGAAGCCGACATTGCGAAAAGAGAGGGCGATGGTTCCATGGAGAATATTGTCAATTCCATAGAGGGCGTTGTCAGTATGGAGATTCGACCTACTGGACTTCTTGATCCGAAAATTGAGGTACGGTCGACAAGTGGCCAAGTCCAGGATCTTCTAAGTGAGATAAACAGCAGAGTCGAGAAGAACGAGAGGGTTCTGGTCACGGTCCTTACTATCAAATTCGCAGAAGAAGTGTCCGAATATTTGCAAGGAATGGGGATAAAGGCGCATTATCTTCATTCAGAAATAGACACTCTTGAGCGTTCTGAAATCATCAAGGCTCTGAGAATTGGCCATATTGATGTCATCGTGGGAATAAATCTCTTGAGGGAGGGACTCGATATTCCTGAGGTTTCTCTCGTTGCAATTTTTGATGCGGCGGCTCAGGGCTTTCTCAGAAATGAACGCAGCCTCCTACAAACCATTGGTCGTGCGGCACGTAATGAGAAAGGGTCAGTCATACTCTACGCAGACAGCATATCTCCTGCGATGGAAGGGGCTATTAGGCAAACTTCTGAACGTAGAAAGCGACAGGAAGCGTACAATCTAGATCACGATGTGATTCCAAAAACTATCGAAAAGGCGCTTCCAACGATGGGGGATGAAACGGAAGACTTGCTTGCAGGGGTTGCAGGACGCGGTGCCAAGGGTGGTAGGCGTCTGGTAGCTAAGAAGCAACGAACTAGAGATGTGTCCACTTTCGCAAAGAAGTTTGATCTTGGCGCAGGAGCTTGGACCTCTTCTGATTCGGTTCTTGAGTCGATCTCTCAGCCGGAATGGGTTGATGCAGCCGAAGAGGTGTTGGCTGGTAAAGTGGAGGATTCGGAGATGGGTCGGCTTCTTGAAAAATTAGAGAAGGAGATGAAGGCGGCGGCGGCTAGGCTTGACTTCGAAAGAGCGGCCGCTATAAGAGATAGAATTTCTGAACTTCATTATACGACCAATTGAAATCTTGATGCGGGAGCCAAAAGCATGGCCGGGTACGATCCGCGTGACTTCGAAGATCCCGTTTTGGATTATGATTTCAATAAAATTCAGAATACTTCTGATCTCATTGATCAGATGTCTGTAGCCGGGGGTTTTACTGCTACAAAATTGGCCAAAGCGAGGGACATGCTATCCAAAATGTTTGAAGAAGCAGGGAGTGAAGGCGTTGTCAATTGGATTTCCTTCCCTGCTGCTCTGTGTGCGACAGGCACTCGTGGCTTCTTCCTCGAATTAGTAAAAAGGCGTCTAGTTGACGTCATAGTCACAACTTGCGGTACCCTTGACCATGATCTCGCAAGAACATACAGACAATATTTCCATGGTGATTTCGAATTAGACGATATTGCTCTTGGCCAGCAAGGTCTTAATCGCCTTGGCAATGTTATCGTTCCGAATGAATGCTACGGAGAAATTCTCGAAGCAAAGGTTCTACCCTGGTTGAGCGAGATAGAGGAAGAGAGGCGTGTATCGAGTGATTCCCCTTGGAATGGTTTCGGCACTGTTGAGCTCTGTTGGGCATTAGGGGATCGGATTGAAGATGAAGGAAGCCTCCTTTACTGGGCTGCCAAACACAGGATTCCAATCGTAATTCCCGGCATAACTGATGGTTCAATCGGCGCACAATTATTCATGCATAGGCAAAGGAGTCCTTCATTCATGATTGACGTTCTTGCAGATGAAGAAATATGTTCAGATCTATCTTGGACGTCCAAAAAAGCGAATGCACTCATGGTAGGGGGAGGAATCAGCAAGCACCACGTGATTTGGTGGAATCAATATCGAGGGGGGCTCGATTCGGCAATTGGAATTTCAACCGCTCCCGAATACGATGGCTCACTATCCGGGGCGAGGCTTCGTGAAGCAATATCTTGGGGCAAAATCAGGCCAGAGGCCCCTCACATTCTGGTTGAAGGGGAGGCTAGCATGATTCTTCCAATACTAGGAGCAGCATTACTTCGTCAATGAGACTGGAGAATGTTCAAAGAGTACTCTTCACTCGGCCGGCCTATGTCTATTGCAGATATGGTACAGAACATGATTGATGAATTGAACGAGGCCATGGCGGACGCAGTGAAGTCCGACAATGGTAACAATGCGGCCATGACTCGTGTTCGCAAGGCAATGCAGTCCGCAAAGGGCGCTGCACAGGATGTTCGTATGAAGATCAGCAGCATCCGAAACGGATGATCTGCATTATCATTCATACAGATTAGCGAATACTCGCATTATAGCGAGTCTTAGGGACCCTGATGGCC
Organism: Euryarchaeota archaeon UBA250; assembly: GCA_002504845.1. GTDB lineage: Archaea > Thermoplasmatota > Poseidoniia > Poseidoniales > Thalassarchaeaceae > MGIIb-N1. Next base: position 21,991 of record DATW01000004.1, read on the forward strand.
TCCAGCCGTGAGGCTCGCCACAGTTCCTCATGTGCCTATCGATGCGATCAAGATTTGGCCTAGCAATTTTGTCATGCCCCCCAGGTAATGGCGTCATAGGGGGCTGTTCCAGGGTACTCGGCCTATGTGTCCCTTCTACTGATGCAGAATAGCGATTCCAGAGGTGAGCTGCCTCAGCATACACTGCTTCAGGCCACCATGGTTTCCTCCCGGCCATTAACAATGTTTGACCGGGTGCTGGCAATTTGTTTTCTATTACCATTATCCGTATTGCTTCAGCAACATCACCTACAGGCAACCAGAATCTTGGCTTTTTAATTCCAGAATGCATATCAGAACCAGATATTGCGTCAGCGATTATTGAATGGAAGGTGCCATCCTCCCACAAAGGGTCGCAAATGTCCGTTATGACGTCCCTCACCAGTATTAGTGGCGATTGGGAGGAGATTTTTTCTTCCCCCCACGGGAGAATAGAAAGTCCGGATGCCTCGATGCCAACGCCGATCTCAAGCTGGCACAAATCATCATGCTGCTGTTGATGATATGGTATTGTATCAAGTCTGGATGCTATGGCATCTCTGAGGGGTCCTTGTGGACCCAGGACCTCAGCCACTCTCGGCATAGGCATCTCTCAATTTGCAAGGATTCCTTCAACCATCTGGTCGTCCTCGATGAATGATTTCAAACAAGATTCTACGAGTGATACAATCATATCAATTTCTTCTGACGTGATTAGGAAATGCGGAGTGAACCTTAGCGCATTTACCCCTCCATGTATCACGCCCAGCCCGTTTCTTCGGCACCATTGCTCAACTCCGTCCACCCCTACCACTGTAAATCGTGCAGGGTCTAGTTCTGCCGATAGCAAAAGACCGGTTCCCTGCACCTGTGTTATACATCCTGGCATTGCCGCAGAGAGTTTCTCTAATTTACTTACGAATTCTTTACCCCTTTCCCTGATATTTTGACGTAATTCTGGAGTTATGCTATCAAGAACAGAGAT
>DATW01000023.1 GCA_002504845.1 Euryarchaeota archaeon UBA250
TTCTCTTCCACTGCCATCGCTCGCAGATTCAGAGGTCTGCTCGGTATGATAGGGCTTTCAACAGCAGTTGCAATAATGATCTCCCAAGGGTCAGAAATCCTGATCGCAGCTATTTCCACTTTAGTAATAGCAGTCCTTCTCATGTTCGACATACTTCGTCCTGATCCATCACTCCAAGGTAGGCGTGATCTGTTTAGGAGAATAGACTCCGTAGAAATCAGAATCTTGGAAATCAATGAGACCGGAATTCGCCTCGATCATGCTTCCTCGCTATTGAAATTGGCCCGAGAGGAAGGCTGGTCAAATACAAGCCGAGGCCACTCTAGGTTGAAATCAGTTGAACATGAGATTGAATTAGCCCTTTCCATAGACCGGGATCTATCTGAGATACGCGAAGCAGTAATGGTATTAGTCAATCAGGCAGAGTCAATTGCTCCAGAAGCCACAGAATCAGTTTCTTTAGTGGAGAAAGCAGACAGCGAACGCGCGCTCGGATCCCCTCGAGAGGCTGAGACACTATACAGAGAGGCCAAGAAAGTAGCAAACCGAATATCCCTATTCTGGGAACCGGCAAGAGAGGCATTATCAGAGGCCGAGAAAAAACTCGAGAAGCAGAATATAATCGAATCAGACACAATTGCTGGAATGGTCGAATCAGCTCGAAAGGCAATGGAAAGACAGAGGCCAGACGAGGCCCTCCATTTCCTCGAGGCTCTTCCAGATCAACTTCAGTCTCTGAGTGAAGCATTAGACAGAGTCAGAGCAAGAAGATCCGAGGTCAGCTCTCACCTGGTATCAGAACATCCGGATATATCAGAAGAAGTCGAATCACAACTCTCATCGATAGACAAATCAATCGAAGATGGAGAACTATCACTTGCGATGGGAGGCCTGGAATCAATCGCCAGAAGATTGCACAACCGAAGCGAATCAAGACGATCATTCAAGCAGTCAGTACGTCAGAAGGGACTGATACAGAGCAGATTCCCCGTGGCGGAGAAGACAACATTTGAGAAGCGACTAGAAAGTGCTATTTCACTTTCAAAAGAAGGACTCTGGATACAGGCAGATGAACAACTCAAGTCAATTATCAGCGATCTGGATTCAGTTGATGCCACTCGAAGGGATACCGGAGAACTTCTTGACTTCTTGGAGGGTGAATGGAAGATGCTGAGGAAGAAACTTGAATCCTCAGGAGTTGGGGCCGATGACCCTTCAAGGAGGCTTGCAGAGAAGCATATGACCATAGCAAGAGAGAATTTCGAAAATGATTCGTTCCAAGCCTCGAGAAATAACATGGGATCTGCGGACGAGGCCATGGAATCTCTCAGAAGGCTCGTTTGAATGGGAATAGATGCACTCAAGAAGGCACGCTCATAGCAACCCCTCGTGGACTTCGACTTCCAAGACTTCGCGGGAGGATACCTCAAGGATCTTCAACGCACTCTTGAGGACCTATCTCGGGATGATTTGGAGTCCCTATATGACGAGGTAGTCTCTGCAATCGGCAGAGATGCAACTATTCATTTCGTAGGCAATGGGGGTAGTGCTGCTACTCCATCTCACAGCGCTGGCGACTGGTCCAAGGAGTTGCGTGTCAGAACTATCTCCCATGTAGACAACGTCGCCTCGCTGACGGCCTTTGCAAATGACGTCTCCTACGAGGATGTATTCGTGGGCCAACTCACCACATTCCTGAGAGACGGAGACCTCGTCATTGGGTTCAGTGGCTCAGGCACAAGTGAAAACGTTGTCCGAGCGTTAGAATTTGCGAGAGACAGATCCTGCAGAACCGCGGCCATCACAGGAGACTATCGAGGCGGAGGTGGCGGAAAGTTGCCTTCCATAGTAGATGCCTGTCTTGTTGTACCCTCGCATTCGATGGAGAGGATAGAAGACCTGCAACTCATCGTGAATCATGTGATAAAAGAGGCAGTAAAGTCCTCAGGCCACGTTAGGAATGGATGATCTCTGATCCCTTTTCTTCAATTGACAATGGAAGAACTCTGTTTATCTCAGGAAGCGAACTCCTCAGTCTGGATTCGATTGAACCATCGCCATGGACGAGGAAGAAACCACCTCCGCCCGCACCGAGAAGCTTTCCCCCTGTCACCCCTAAGTCAATCAGCTTGGAGTATAATGAGTCAAGACCATCGTTTGTCACACTTGGAGATAGGCCCTTTTTGATTTCCCACGTGTTATGAAGAAGACGACCAAGAGCATCTAAATCACCAGACTGGATGAGTTTCTCAGCCTCTTCAGCCTGTCCCCTTATCGCTCTAAGCCGCCTCAATTTATCTTCGGCATCATCACTCTCTTCCCCAAGTACAGCCGATGCGCTTCGTGTTGAACCGGTATAGACCAGACAAAACTCCTGTTCCATACGTCTTACTATCTCTGAATCGGTCGTTATGGGTACAACTTCAACACCCTTCTCGCCGAATGATATCCGATTCAAACCGCCAAACGCAGCAGCATATTGGTCCTGTCTTCCTATCGGTTCACCGAGGATGTCAATCTCTATCTTACAGGCTTCTTCTGCAAGCTGCCGAGGTCCTACGGTTCTGCCAGCCAGATGATGGAGAGCATTGAGCACCCCTACGGTTACGACTGATGAAGATCCAAGACCGGTACCTCTGGAGGGTATGTCTGCAATTGTTGTTATCTCAACACCACTCGTAACTCCAGTGATTCTCATAGCCTCTCTGACGAGATCGTGTTCTACATCATCTACGCTTTCCACTGTTTCCATTCTTGAATATGATAGCCTGATACGGTCATCGAAACGTTCGTTCACCGTGACATGTATGTAACGAGATATCGCTGTTGAGACAACAAGGCCTCCAAGATCTTCTTTTTTGGCGAATCCGTCCAAATCTGTCCCTCCTCCGCAGAATGAGACTCGAACCGGCGTCTTCGAGATGATCATCACCCTGCGAAAAGCCTCGTCGATTTCAACAGAACGGGTTCCAGACTGACCCAATGTCCAGATAACCAGCAAAAACCACAATGCCATCAAGTTATTTTCAACGTCTAAATCATGATTTAAACCATAGTCATAGACGGCGACCTGCTCTTGATTTCTTCAACAATACCCTCGATGAAATCTTCAAGCAGTACACCATTGCGTTGATCGCCATTTCGAGCCCTGATTGAAACAGTCCCATTTTCCGCCTCATCCTCTCCGATGATTAGCATGTAGGCGGGCCGCATTTTTCTATGGGTCCTAATTTTCCTGCCTATCGTACTGTCTGAGTCGTCTAGGGAGACTCTGATGCCTTGCTCTCTCAGATCGAGTGCCACCTTTGCAGCATGCTCGGCATGACGTTCAGAGATGGTGATTATCTGAACCTGGGTGGGTGAAAGCCAGGTTGGGAAATTCCCCATCCAATGCTCCGTTAGGAAGGCAACAAATCGCTCATGTGTCGACAGAGGCGCTCTGTGTATGACCAGAACCTCGCCATTTTCAGAACCCGTTTCATCCATATACGACAATCCGAATCTCTCCTTTGCTGCAAAGTCCAGCTGTATTGTGGACATGGATTCCTCCCTACCAAGAGCAGTTCTGAACTGAATGTCTACTTTGGGCCCATAGAACGCAGCTTCGCCGACCGCCTCAACGTAATCCACACCAAGATCATCCATTATTGAACGCAATCTGTCTTGTGTCAATGCCCAGTTTTCTGGTTGATCAATATATTTCGAGGTCTTCTCAGGATCCCACAAGGATAGCCTGAATGAATAATCCTCAAATCCAAATGCGGAATAGTAGTCCTGAACCATACGTACATTTGATGCAACTTCCTCAGCGACCTGATCGAGTGTACAATAGATATGTGCGTCGTTCATCGAGAGCATACGCACTCTCAAAAGACCAGCTAGCGTACCCGACAACTCATTTCGATAGACTGTCCCATACTCGGCCACTCTGAGCGGCAGATCCCTGTATGACCGCTTCTTATTCTTGTACACCAGATGATGCATTGGACAGTTCATCGCCTTGAGATAATACGTACCATCATCCATCTCCATAGGGGGGTACATGCCATCAGCATAGTGCGGGAGATGACCGCTCGCTTCGAAGAGCTGCTTCTTTCCAAGTACAGGGGTAGTGACACGTACGTAACCATAGTTATCTTCAGTTTCGACTGCAAACTTTTCAATTTGAGATTTCAAAGTCTCTCCGTTGGGAAGCCAAACAGGGAGCCCCTTTCCAATCAACTCATCGATCATGTAGAGTTCCATTTCTTTGCCGATTTTCTTATGATCTCTTTTCGCTGCTTCTTCTATCTGGCGTTGCCTTTCTTTGAGACCTTCTTTCGAGGAGTAGCACATCCCGTATATCCTCACCAACGACTCTCGCGAACTATCGGCCCTCCAGTAAGCCTGACTGGTGCTTGTAAGCTTGAACCACCTCAAGTGAGAGGTCGACGGGACATGTGGCCCACGACACAGATCAATGAAATCGCCCTGACGATATGCAGAAGATCCGACATCGTGTCCGACCTTGTCATCCATGATTTCAATTTTGAATTTGTTAGATCTGAACATCTCTCGCAACGTCGAGTTATCATATTCCTCTCGTACGATTTTGTGATTTGATCTGATATGCTGCTGCATCTTCTTCTCTATGTTTCTAAGATCATCATCCCCTATCGGGTCCATGTGGAAATCATAGTAGAATCCATGATCAATAGGCGGACCAATTGTTGGTTTTGCTTCCGGAAAGAGCTCTACAACAGCTTGGGCAAGTAGATGCGCACAAGAGTGCCGGAGGATATACAGCCCCTCATCACTCTCGCCCAATATTGGTTTTATTTTGCAGTCAGATTCTATGACGTGTGAGAAATCCCTTTCCTCTCCATCGACAAGAACCGCTACGGCTCCAGACTTCTTGCCATGGACATTGAAGATCACTTCACCCGCGGTTATACCTTCGGCATATTCGTGAATAGTGCCATCAGAGAGCTCAACGGTGACCATCGCCATAGAAATCCTATTTGCCTCTCCATCGACATTTGGTTATGAAGACCGTGGAAGGTACGAGCATAGTACTGCTGTATATTGGCATCCCGACAACTTTAGAATTAGTAATGGAATGAGATTTGAATTACAATTTCAGGCGTACCCCTAAGTTACTGTATCCTTTCCGACGACTATGTTCCGCATCGGGCTCGTAGTCAACCCAGATGCAGGTCTCGGTGGGAGACTTGGTCTGAAGGGATCCGACGGCTTGGCGTTGAAAGCCAGGGCTGAAGGTGCTGAAGACCGAGCAGGGCCTCGAGCAAGATCTGCAATGGCACTTTTGGAAAAGGCCCTTACAAAGTACGGAGCAACTGTGCTAATCTCTGAAGGGAGGATGGGGTCCGAGTGGCTCGATTCAAAATCTGGTATCAATACGATTGTTGTACACGAATCCAGAGGTATCACTTCCCATGAAGATACAAGAGAGTTGGTGAAGATACTCGTTAATCAAGGGGTTGATCTGATACTCTATGCGGGTGGAGATGGAACAACAAGAGACTTGATACAAACCCTAGAAGAGAATGAATCATCTAATACTCCGATTGTTGGCATACCCTGCGGAGTCAAGATGTACTCTGGGTGTTTTGCCAGCTCCCCCAAAGCTGCAGCGGAGGTGGTAGAAGCATGGATGGGCGGCGACTTACTAGTTGCCTCGACAGAGGTTCTAGATCTCGACGAGGAAATCTATCGAGATGGGGGATGGTCCGTTCGCTTGTACGCAGAGGCAATGACTCCTTCAAGTCCGAGATGGATGCAGGGAGCGAAAGAAATGGTTGAATCAGCCTCGGAAGATGAGGTCATCGAGGGAATCGCTGAGCACGTTCGTGACGTTCTGATGTCTCCTGAGAGACTAGTCATATGGGGGTCGGGAGGGACTTTACGTAGAATAGGGGAAATCGTAGGTTTGAGCCCAACCTTACTTGGAGTGGACGCGTCATTAGGCAATAATCAGGTTGGAACAGATCTTAGCGAGGGGGGTTTGATTGAGTTGTTGGATTCACATCGCGGCGAGGTGACAATTTTGCTATCGCCCATGGGCGGTCAGGGATTCCTCATAGGGAGGGGCAATTTGCAACTATCCCCAGAAGTTCTGAGGAAGGCAAAACCCTCGTCAGTATTGGGCATATGCACTCCTTCGAAGCTATTGACCATTAGATCACTCAGAATTGAGACAGGGGATGATGCACTAGACGACATATTCAGAGAAATGAAGTATCTCAAGGCATTACAAGGATACAGGACTACCCGAATACTTCCGGTTTCCGTCGATTGAGCCCTCAAACTTCCCTACTTCTATTTCCAATACTTCGTTGACGCTTTCTACTGCCATGAAGTTTGTACACCAAACGGGATCTTTGCTTAACCTCCGGCTTCGATTTCGCTGAATAAGATCGACTAATCCCCTCTTTTCGTGATTCCTTCTCATCAACAACGGGCCTTGGATAATCCACATCCAATATGCAACCATACTCCTTTTGTTGATCCAAATCCATGAGCCATGGCTCGTGGATGAATGATGTTGGAACATCTCGCAATTCCTCCACCCATTGTCTGATGAAATCTCCATTAGGGTCCTGGTCTCGAGACTGCTTGGAAATAGAATACGCTCTAATTGAATTAATTCCAGTTACTCCAGATTGCATTTGAACTTGCGACCAATGTATACCTGGTTCATAGTCCAGGAAAGATCTCGCTAAGTGCAAACCCGTCATCTGCCAAGGCAACCAAAGAGTGTATGAAGCGACCGATTGAAGCATACCCCTCATTCTGAAATTTATCCATCCTGTAGCGATTAGTGAGCGCATGCATGCATCGAAGAATGGCCAACCAGTCTTCCCCTTCGACCATGCCTGGTATCTCGAATCGTCCATTGAACGATTCAGATACAAGTCTATTTCAGGATTCATTGCGACGCTATCCAGCGTCAACTCAACCTCGAGACGCTGTATGAAATGACAGTGCCATGCCAGACGACTCTGGAATGAACTCAAACTCCCTGTCCAACCAAGATTTTCCCTTGCTCGAGGATTCCTTTTCACGGCTTCCACTTTCTTCTTAGTGTGATGTAGTATCTGTCGAATAGATATACAACCCACACTGATGAATGGCGATAAGCGTGAACAAGCACTCTGCGCAGAGATGGGGCTGGACATACCTCTCCGGTAATTACGGCCACGTCCATCCAAGAACGATTGTAATGTGGCAATTGCAGACTTTTCCCCTGGATCAGGCCGATTTATTAGCGACCGCCCGACTAATCCAAAGTCCGAGATATCGGGTATTTCTTCAGATTCAATACCAATGGGGGGAATGATTTCTGTGGGCGGGATTATCGCTGATTTTTCCATTCTTGAATCACGCTCTTTTTTCCATGTGTCTCTTGATTTCAATTTTCGAATGACGCCATTCGTCGGGAATTCGACGAATCGAACCCCTTCCCTATTACACCAGCTGGAAACAGACTTGTCGCGGTCCCATGACCATTGCAAGCCCGTTTCTTGATTCCCATAAATCGAACTAATGCTATTCTTCTGATGAATTTCACTCAACTTGTCAACAACATCTCCGAAATGGAATAACAATACTCCGCCAATCGCCTCGATATCAGTCTTCAATACCTGTAAACAATCAAGCTCCCATTGAATATGAATCGGGTCTACATCAGGCCTTCCGATACGAGCAGAGTCCATATTGAACAAACAGATGACCGGTTTACCAAGACTCTTTGCCATTGCTAAAGCAGGATTATCCCCTAATCGCAAATCTCGTCTAAACCAGACAACTGTAACCGACACCATCTAGCATAGTCATGGGAGATAATAAGTCGTGTTTTAGAGCACTTAGAACCTCAATCTCAGAATTATTCGAACTGTCCAGATGCTGCTTTCAATAAGCCTAGGAATGGAGGGCTGGGACGCCCTGGACGAGATTTGAACTCTGGGTGATATTGGGTGCCGACGAAATATGGGTGATCCATCAATTCCATGATCTCACATCTCTGTCCCGTGTCATCCTTGCCGACATAGACCATCCCCGCCTCTTCTATACGGTCTATCAGATCAGGATTCACTTCATATCGATGCCTGTGTCTTTCGCTCACTGCATCCAATCCTCCGTAAAGCCGCTTAATCTTGCAGTCATCCACTACAAACGGTGTAATCTTGGCACCCAACCTCATGGTCCCGCCCATATGCGTCTTGGATATTTCTGGCATGAACACGACTGCAGGATGCTCGAGATTCTCAGGATCTTCAACAAACTCTTCTGAATTCGCACCTTCCAAATTCAGAACATTCCTGCAGAATTCAATGGTAGCAATCTGCAGCCCAAGACATATTCCGAGGTATGGAACATTATTCTCACGTGCGTATCTGGCTGCCTCAACCTTCCCCTCAACTCCGCGGTTGCCGAATCCACCGGGAACAAGTATGCCATCGGCTAGTTTGAGCTTCTCCCATGCAGCATTATAGGAATCCTCATCTGAGTTTAGCATAGATGAATCTAGATCAGTCGATTCTATCCAGTCGATTGTGAGTTTACGATTGACTGCGATAGCAGAATGCTGGAGCGCCTTTATGACGCTGAGATAGGAATCTGAAAGACCGGTATACTTGCCAACCATGGCAATCTTAACTTCCTCATTCAGACTATCCACTCTGTCCGCCATTTCACGCCATTGTTCCAGATATTCATCATGATCCGATTCTTCCACTCCGATGCATTCTGCAATCATCGACCTGACACCCTGTCTTTCAAATGAAATCGGTATCTGATACAGATTCGATACATCGTGCGCGGAAATCACCGCTCGCGGCTCCACATGACAGAAAGCAGCCAACTTCTCCTTTACTTCGTCATGCAGAGGATCCCTGGATCTGCATACAATAAGGTCGGGGGTTATCCCCAGTCCCCGCAACTCCTTGACAGTGTGTTGAGTGGGTTTTGTTTTCTGTTCCCCAACAGGCCCCATGACGGGAACCAAGCTAACGTGGACGAAACAAACATTCTCTCGCCCTACTCTGAATTGAAATTGTCTCAGAGCCTCTACGAATGGTGAACTCTCTATGTCTCCCACGGTCCCTCCAAGTTCAATCACGCATGCATCTGGAGCATCGTCCGAATCATTCGTCGGAAGTATGCTTACACGCTCGATCCAATCTTGTATTTCGTTGGTTATGTGGGGTATGACTTGAACAGTCTTTCCAAGATAGTCTCCCCGACGCTCCCGTTCGATGACCGCCGAGTACACTTTACCCGTGGTTAAGTTGTGGTCGCGGGTCAGAGAAACATCAAGAAATCGCTCATAATTGCCAAGATCGAGATCCGCCTCACCGCCATCATCCAATACGAATACCTCGCCATGTTCGAACGGTGACATCGTACCAGCATCGCTGTTTAGGTATGGATCGATCTTTATCGACGTGACTTTCATCCCGACCGATTTCATCAGCACTCCTATGCTACTCGCTGTGATGCCCTTACCAAGACCAGACAGAACGCCGCCCGTCACAATCACATATTTCATGATAACAACGGGGTATGGAGCCATTTTACGTCGCATATGAACCTTGGCAATGCCACTACCTTGTATGATTGATGTTCAAGTATCGTCTGACTATTAGCATGTCATGGTCGGCGTGCCCGGGAGCCAGATCTTAGTCACCGGAGCCCTTGGGCAGATAGGTTCAGATCTTACCAACACTCTCCGAGCAATGTATGGGAAAGGCTCAGTATTGACCACCGATATTCATGATGAAGGAAGCCAAGAGGGTCCCTTTCAGCTGTTAGATGTACTTGATTATGAGGCGATTTCAAGAACCATCTCTGAGCATTCCATCGATACCATCTATCATCTTGCAGCTGTTCTTTCCGCGCATGGGGAGAAAGATCCTGACTTGTGCGAGCGGGTAAACCTGGGGGGCCTTCAGAACATTCTCGATGCAGCCCGAAACCATGGATGCAGAGTTTTTGCACCTTCTTCCATAGCAGTATTCGGCCCTGATTCAAGACCCATCGCCATGCAACACTCTTCCCTGTCGCCGACCACTGTATACGGCCGAACCAAGAAAGAAGGAGAGGAAATGATGTTGAAGTATTTTCACAACTACGGAGTAGACGCTCGTGGTTTGAGGTATCCAGGGCTGCTATCTTGGACCACACCTCCAACTGGCGGAACTACAGATTATGCGGTTCAGGTATTCTATGAAATCCATGAAAATGAAAAGTATGATTTCTTTGTTCGAGGAGATACCAAACTTCCAATGATGATGATGCAGGATGCAATCAGAGCCACTATGGAACTCATGAGTGTCCCATCAGAGAAACTCTCCAGATGGAGACCTGGATACAATATCAGGGGCGTCAGCTTCTCAGCATCGGAATTGGCACACTGCATACGTTCCAGAAAGCCGAATGCAGTAATGCGTTTCATTCCTGACGAACGGCAGCATATTGCTGACACTTGGCCAGAAGATGTAGATGATGCCCCTGCCAGGGATGATTGGGGCTGGGAATCAAGATTCGATATAGATCAGCTAGTTGATTCCATGATGGCCGGAGTAGCTCAATCTTCATCTTCGTCTTGATTCCAATCAGGCTCCCCCGGCTCGACCTTGGCCCAAAGGACATCATCGATCCTAAGTACCGATATAGCACCCTCAGTAGCCCCAGACAATGCATTCTCAACAACCAGTCGAAGATCAATTATTCCAATCGAATCGAGACTCACGAGATTATCAGTCATTAAATCGAAACCAATCCACGGACCACCATTCGTCTGTGCAGCAGACAACTCAAGAATCCTGTCTATTGGATCATGGCCTGAATTCTGTGCAAGAACCCGAGGAATGGTCTCCAGGGCATCTGCAAATCCTTCTACAGCCAATTGCCTCTTTCCTGCATACTTACTCGCCTCATTCCGAAGCATACGTGCAAGATGACTCCATGTGGAGCCCCCTCCAGGGAGCATGGGCGCGGCTCCCGACACTCTAACTGCAACTCCAAGTGCATCATCGAAAGTCCGAATGACTTCATCTCTAAGAGCAGGAGTCGAACCCCTGACAAGAAGAGTCTTCCCGCGACCAGAATTTGACACTATATGCAGATAGTGAACGCCTGATACTTTACGCTCTTTCCATGAATCACAACGCCCAAGATGTGTACTTTCAGCAACTTCGATGGATCGGACAATCACAGCCCCCGTTATCTCGGAAAGTCTGTCCAGATCCTCCTTGTCGAATCTCCTGAAGCAATTGATCCCTGCTTTCCTGAGCATACTTTGCGCTTCTTCGTCTATACCATCGCGTACAGCTAGAATTCCAACTCCAAGAGACTCAAGATGAGAAACAAGACCCTCTAATTTCTTCCTCCTCCGCTGAATGAATCCTTCCCTGACCCCCAACGAGCTTATCTCAAGCTCAGTATCGAATTCTACTTCCGGTACCTCAAGACCCCCGTCAATCACCGCAATAGAGCAGCCACCTCCATGATTCGGCATAGATTTGTCAAATCTCTGCTTCCTGGTAACGAAGGCAGAAACAAGTTCTGTATCCGTGACTGCGCCCTCTTCTAGAGAAATCCGCTTAACCAATACCCGTTCTCCATCAGGATCACCGACTCCAATCGATTCAGAAGCATCTAATGCGAGTCTGCATACCAAATCGAGCATGGACGAATCGACTTTCTGCCCTATGCAGGTCGATACAATGTGCTGCACATCTTCGTCAGAGGCGACAGGCCTCGCAATCGAATCTATTTCTTCCATGCACATTGAATATGCGGACCTGTACGAATCGGCAATTATTGTCGGATGAAGTCCAGATCTGGAAAGCTCGAGTGCATTTCTGAGTAATTCTGCTAATATCAGTATGGAAGTAGTCGTCCCATCTCTTGCTACTCGATCCTGTGTAATGCTCGTTTCAATCACTAACTTCGCAGTGGGATGTTCTACCTTGGCTGTGTCCAGAACCGTGGCCCCGTCATTGGTAATCAGAACTTCTCCATTCTGGTCAATGAGCATCTTGTCCATCCCTTTCGGACCTAGTGTCGACCTCACAGCAGCTGCTACAGCCAAAGCAGCCCTTGCATTTCCAACTAGCGCAGCCCTACCTGTTACCCTATCCGTATCTTGGAGAGTGAGGTCTTCGTCAGGAGAGGACACGGCGATACGAGTATCTTCGCCAATATCAAGGAATCTCTCCTTCGAAGTCCTCTCATCTATACTACTACGGGGGATTCATATACCACCCCCATGGTCAACTATACAACCCATGGTTGAGTAGTGATGCAATGACCTCTGAAGAAAACAACTGGGAAAGAGACATTATACGTGAGATGTCTAAGGTATTCGAACAGATGGGCATACCTATGGATATGGACATGCTAGAGAATATGATGAATCAGTTAGAAGAGCATTTTGAACGAATGGGAATCGACTCTAAATCCATATCCAAGACCGATATCACTCTGAATGGAAAGGGAGATCCCGAGGAGATTAGGAAGAATATCGAGGCTATGATGTCTGGTCCCGGAGGCTTTGCAGACATGCTCTCAAAGATGGGATTCGAGGTATCTGTAAAATCCTCAAAAAATACCCCCGTTGAGCAGGTAGATGTTGTAACTGAACCACGGGAAGATAACAGACTCATAGAGATTCCAGATACAGATTTCATTCATGAGGACGGACTAGCCAACGTGATGATAGATGTCACCTCTATTCCTGAGGCAGATGATGGATCAGTCGATCTCGCATTGGCCGACGGAGGCAGAATCATCGAATTATTGAGGCATAACCTCCTCAACCCTCTCAGAGGTTTCTCGATCCCTTTCGCAGCAAGTCGTATCGAGGAATGGAGTCTAAACAATGGCATCCTCGATGTGACGCTGAGGATGGAATAATTAGGGGATGATTGAAGAATGAGCACACCTGTTATCGGAATTGATCTAGGAACAACCAACAGCTGCGTAGCAACTCTGGAAGGAGGCCAGGCCGTTGTAATTCCAAATTCGGAAGGAGCACGAACTACCCCAAGCGTAGTTGCTTTCGCCAAAGATGGCGAGCGCCACATCGGAATTACCGCCAAGCGTCAGGCTGTTACCAATGCGAATCGGACTATCTTGTCAGTCAAGCGAGAGATGGGAACTGACTGGTCATCTGAAATCGATGATTCCACATATACGCCTCAAGAAATGTCAGCATTCATTCTACAGAAATTGAAGGCGGATGCAGAGGCATATCTCGGCCAGGAAATCAAGAAAGCCGTGATCACATGTCCCGCTTATTTTACCGATGCACAGAGGAAGGCGACTAAAGATGCAGGACGCATCGCAGGATTAGAAGTTCTTAGAATAATCAACGAGCCCACTGCAGCGGCACTTGCATATGGGGTGAATAAAGAAGAAGATCAGACTATTTTAGTATACGATCTCGGGGGAGGAACGTTTGATGTTTCGATTCTTGAAATCTATCAGGTCGATGGCCAGCCACAGATAGAAGTCAAGGCGACTTCCGGAGATAACAGGCTTGGTGGAGACGACTTCGACGAGGTCATCATCACATGGCTTGTTGATGAGTACAAGAAAGATACAGGAATCGATCTATCCACTGATGCACAGGCTATGAGCAGACTTCGTGAAAACGCAGAGAAAGCAAAGATAGAGCTTTCAGGCTCTGGTTCCGCCCAGGTTAACCTACCATTCATCACAAGTCGTGATGGTCAGCCCGAGCATCTTGACATCACACTATCGAAGTCTAAGTTTGAGGAACTAATCGAGCCATTGATCTCAAGGACGCTTTCACCTACACGCCAAGCCATGAAGGATGCAGGAGTATCCAAGGGCAAGGTCGACAAGGTGATTCTGGTAGGTGGCTCTACACGTGTACCTGCCGTCCAATCTGCAATCGAGCAAGAGGTTGGCAAGGCTCCCTTCAAGGGTGTAAACCCTGATGAGGCAGTCGCTATGGGAGCGGCTCTTCAAGCAGGAATAATTGTTGGAGATTCTGGTGTCACCGACGTCCTCCTTCTGGACGTCACGCCCCTTACACTTGGAATCGAGACTCTGGGTGGGGTCATGACCACAATGATCGAGCGAAACACCACTATACCAAGCAAGCGATCGGAGACATTCTCCACTGCTGCTGACAATCAGCCTGCTGTTGAGGTCCATGTTCTTCAAGGAGAGAGACAGTTCGCTAAAGACAATATCACCCTTGGAAAATTCCATCTTACAGGGATTCCCGCTGCACCAAGGGGCATACCACAGATTGAGGTCACATTCGATATTGATGCGAATGGAATCGTGAATGTTTCAGCGAAAGATCTTGGCACAGGAAAGGAACAAAAAATCACCATAGAGAGCCAAACATCTCTGAGTGAAGACGAGATTAAATCTAAGATTGCAGAGGCTGAAGAATTTGCCGATGAGGATCGTAAGAGGAAGGCACGAGTTGAACTAAAGAACCAGGCTGAGAGCATAGTATATCAAACTCGAAAGACTATCGAAGAAGCCGGTGATAAGCT
>DATW01000025.1:0-10258 GCA_002504845.1 Euryarchaeota archaeon UBA250
CCATCTTGGAGGGTGGGGCTAATTCGATCTCCTTCCTCGGTTGTTGACTCAATCAGGTTATCCATGACGGTCCCCGAGCCAGTGGGTTCATGATAGATGCTGAGCAGGTTCTCTCATTCTATCTTTAGTTGGACTGGCATTTCCATCATGCCTACTGCCTCATATAGGCTGGGTCCGGACCCCAAATAGTACATCGAACCCCTCTTGCTTCTGGAGTCCTCGGCTGTTGAGTTTGAATCTGAGGCACATGAATCAGTACATCCATCTGCGAATGCTACGAAGACCCTCCCGTCCCTATCGATATGAAGGTCATTGAAATCTAGCAGGTTCCTATTGGAGCCCCCTATATCCCGGCAATCTCCGCTGTTGAGGCAGATGCTACCAATCTGCACTGGATCATCTGTCACCCTGAAGGTATGGAAAACAGGTGATGGGTCCAAGGCGTTCAAACTGATTGTGATGTAGAGGTGGTAGCTGACGTTCGTGGTGGCGTAATGGGCGTTTCCAGTCCAATTTTCTCCGTCTATATCGGGCTCTCCCAACTCACTGGAGTTTTCGCTCCCCAGATATGTGATGGCAATTCTGCCCGGATCTCCGGCATCGACCTGGGGGAATGTGGTCGAAATCACTTCCAAAGGGCTAATCCTGATACTAGTCTGGTCCCAAGTCTCACCGGAATCTACACTTCTGGACATGTAGACTCCTTCATCTGCCCCGGTCCAAAGGTGATACGCATTCGACAAAGTGTCGGTCGCGATCTCCGAGTTCTTTCGTGGATACGGTGTTCCAACGTCCTCACCCATGGTGTACTCGTCCCAACTCAATCCATTGTCCTTTGAAACGATCACAGTGGGGGTCTCAACCCTCGGGGTGACGTACACGGTTCCATCAGGAGCGCTGGTTATTGCCCCATGAAGGCCGCCATTTGAGGTTGCTAGACCGAAAATCTGTCCTCCAGCTTCGAAAGTGGCCCCTCCGTCAAAGCTCGTGAAGCAGAAAATCCCCACTCCCTTGTTGTAGCAATAATAGACAGCCTGATCATAGAATGTCTGCGAAATGGACCCGCCTATCCCATACCCGTTACTTGTCCAAGGGCCTGTAGCCAATTTTATGTGGTCGTTAAGAGGGGTGGTCCCTGAGTCGTGAGGGTTTCCGAGCCAGCTCTCCCCATCATCATCGCTCCAGCATATCCATGATGTTTCCAAACCCTGCATTTGAACGTTGAATATTCGATCCGTGACTGGGTCGACCCAACCGTATGGATCATTCGTCTGAAATGCGCACTCCGGGCCAGTGACTTCTTCCCATGACTGTCCATAGTCACAAGACCTCATCACCTTCTCAAATGCTATGAAGAAGACGCATCCACTGGAGGTTATTCCTATACTGGGCTCAGCCCCATCTTCTCCAACATCGCTGAACACGAAATCCGCGGCGATTGACGGAATATCTAGTGATCTACCATCCGGCCCAGTAACGAATATGCGAGTGGTGGTTTTCTCTTCGACGTTATCTGATCCGTCTGTATCATTGGTGTATATACAGCCTGTGGCAGAGACAGAAATCATCATGATAACAACGATGAGCGGGATACACTTCACGTCTTCACGATAAGGGAGATGCACAATTATGTTGGCATCAGGGGTTTGCTAATTCCGAACAATTAACACAAGACATCGTGAGGGGGCAGTGATAGAGATGGGCGGGACCTTCAATCGAACAAAGCCCTCTGCAATCGTCAGGGAGATATCCAGCGATTACGACAAGGCCCTCTCCACATACTTCGGGACTGCCACTCCTGATGTGGCTGCTGCCAGGGGGTCTCATTCTGCGTATATCGCAGCACTCCGCGCCCATGGAACCCAGGTCGAGGTTCTCCCTGAGCTGCCTGGTTACCCTGATTGCTGCTTCGTCGAGGACGCTGCTGTAATCTTGGGGGATACGGCGATAATTCTCGCACCCGGCCACCCAAGCCGCTCGGGGGAGGTTGACAGCATTGCTGAATGCCTCTCTAAGTCCATGGAAATCGTTCGACTAGAAGGTGAAGGACGCGTGGATGGCGGGGACGTCGTGTTCCTAGATGACACATTTGTCATCGGAAAGTCGACTCGGACGGATGCTGCTGGCATAGAGGCGCTGACAGGACACATGAAGGCATTGGACTTCAATGTGGATGTACTGGATGTTCCCTCATCGACTCTGCACCTCACCACCGTTTGCTCCTCTCCGAGGCCGGGCACCCTGGTGTATTCCGAGAGGGACCTGCGGCCTGAATCGCTGCGTCCCTATGTGGATGATTTGATCCCCGTGCCCGCAGACGAGGCCTATGCGGCGAATACACTCGGATACCCCGATGACAGGGTCATCATCGCTGCCGGTTACCCCGAGACCAGGAAGAGGCTTCTTGACTCTGGGTTCTCCATCACCTCAGTCGACATGGAGCCGATCAAGCAAGCGGACGGCTCGCTCACCTGCCTATCGGTCTTCACCGGTTTACGGCATGTTTGAACGGTATGAGCGGCTCTCAATGACGTGAGCCGTGATTGGCGTGTGGCATTATCGATGGTTCTAATGATGGCATCAGCTTCAGCGAGCGGGTGCTTCGGCGGCGATAACAACGATATCGATTCATCAGATCTGTCTGTGGATGTGGATGTTCTCGCCTCTGGGTTCTTCCAAACAGTAGAGCTTCGATCCTCGGTCAAGATGTCGGTGTATGTCCCTTATCTCTTGCTGGATCCTGAGACTGGCTTCGTCCAGAATTCCACAGTTATCGATATTGGAAAGGGGTCGACAGTCAGCCTCGATGTACTTGTTCCACCTCGTTCCGACGGAATTTATCTGCTGCTCGGAGAGTATGGGAGAGTCCACTGGCCAATCAGAAGCGAGTCGGAGTCTTGGTCTACCTGGGCAACTCGAGGGGGGGATGAAGGGTTGGATGATGCCGGCGCCATCAGGGTCCCAGCCAACGGCACTACCTTCGACACGCTGGAAATTCAGCCCGCGGTGATGGCTGGTTCAGTCGAATTGAAGTTCATTCCATCGATCAGGGAGTCTTCTATCGCCATGGAAGAAGGGGGCGGGCATTCCAGCGGGATGCTTCATGGCAGGATAGTGTATGAAAGACTGTACGAAATTTCGGATCCGACTGACACACTGGATCCCGTCGATGGCAAAGCCGGTTATTTTGACAGGTGGGCGGGTCAGGGAAATCCGGCCTACGAGGATGCTGCTCTATACATCATAGGAGAGCTGGAAAGTTTCGGACTCGAAGTCATCGCCCATCGCTATGAATACACGGATATCATGAATGTGCAAAACCCGGAAGCATACAACATATGTGCATACAAGTGGGGATCGATGTACCCTGATGAGTGGATGGTCTTCGGGGCGCACTTCGATGTAGCTCCTCCAGCAAATGCGGTTCTTCTCGACCCTCATGTTGTGGGGTTCAGAACCTACGGAACAAGAGCTGGAGCATATGACAACTCAGCGGGTACAGCGATGGTCATGGAGACGGCAAGGGCGCTCGCTGACTTCGATACTAGGAGAACCATGGTGTTCTGTCTGTGGTCTGGTGAAGAAGGGGGGAAGAGAGGATCCGACTACTGGACTGAATATCACGTCAAGGAAGATAATCCCCAAGTCACTGTGATGAATTACATCAATCTCGATATGGCTGGGGTCAATTGGCCGGGGGGAGGGGGAGCGCCGCATGGGGATCCCGACCCCCAGATTGACGAGGATGGTTATCCCAAGGACAGTGAAGTGTGGCCGTTGAGGGTATACATAGGGCCCGGGCCGAATCATGATGCGATTGACCAACCGGAGATGGTCGGCATCTCGAATTGGATTGGAGCGGATGCTCTGGGCCTCGAAGAGCAGATGGGGACTCTTGTCGGCACCAACTATTCTGCAGACACATGGAAGACGGACGTTTGGCTGGACATGGATAGACCGGAGGTAATCGTGTACGAGGATACCACAGCTCGAAGCGATCATGCTAGCTTCCAAGATAATCTTGGCACAGTCACGGTGGGTTTCGGCGGGTTGGTGGACGGCTACTGGTGCTATCATCAGGTATGCGACACCCTGGAGGAGATGGAGGACTGGATGGACACGACCGGGAAAGACTACGGGGACGAGAATACAGGGGTTGCGAACGTCGTGAACAGTCTGGACATGATCACTTGGTGGGCGATGCTGACCTTCTTCCACTGTGACGAGTCGCCAATCTACAATGCTCTTCTTTGATTCAAGGCAAGGGATTCAATATCGGATCGAAGAGGAACAAGTTCGCATATACCGTTCCAGCAGCGATCGCGAGCCAAATCCAGAACACCGTATCGGACCACGTCTTGATTTTCTTCCCATCAAGTGGGCCGAGTGGAATCATGTTGAACAAGGCAAGTACGCCATTGCCCCATATCCAAGTCTCAAGGAGCGCATTGGTGATATCCGACTCAACACCGGTAGTGTGGCCAATTAGTATCGCGGCTGCGCCGAAGGACCAGAGGACGATATTCGTGACTGGTCCTGCTAATGCGATTCTGCCGAACTGAGAGACTGTCGTTCGGCCCAGCACCATTACCGCGCCGGGAGCCATGAATACTATTCCAGTGATGGCTGAGAGGATGACTCCGAACCTCAGCCCCGAGGGGTCGGCTCTGAATTCGGCCCAGCATCCGTATCTCTTCGCCATTATCTTGTGTGCTATCTCATGCAGGATGAAGGCAGGCGCTATGGTGAGCAGTGATCTCACGGCGCCGATCATAAAGGCAGCCGGATTCGCCATAGCGCCGGTAATTTTCCCCGAGAACATGAATCCAAGTGCTACGGTGAATGCGAGTGTTGCTAACCCGAGGTCGGATATCTCTTTCTTTGAAAAGTG
This sequence comes from Euryarchaeota archaeon UBA250, assembly GCA_002504845.1. Lineage (GTDB taxonomy): Archaea > Thermoplasmatota > Poseidoniia > Poseidoniales > Thalassarchaeaceae > MGIIb-N1. The sequence goes on from DATW01000025.1 coordinate 4,892, forward strand.
CCATACAGAGGTTCTTTTCGGCACTGTGCTGATGAATGGGACGGGTTCGGAGCCGAATATACGGCTAAATGGGGATCCTGTTCTTGATGGTTGGATTACTCTGACTCCACGAGGCTGTCTCCACTTGCCATCGTCCCTTGCTGACTGGTGGGACTTGTTTCTTTGGAATCGATCAATCGGATCGTCATCGAACCACCAAGCGCGCGGGTCTCTGTCGTCCGACATATGACCTCACTGTATCTTGTCTTGTTTCAAATCATTGTATTGCAATTGGGAGTTGCGGCGTTATCATTCTTGTACGCTCTCGTCGATTGCCTCGATCTCGTCGCTGAGTTCATCCCACCACTCAGGGGCTCTTTCCGAGATATCAAGTGCTTCAAGCGCCTTGTCTATCTCATCGCGATCGGGATTCCGATCTGCCCATGGATTTTGATTCGCTATGTCTCTTATGGGAGACGGCTTTCTCTTCGATCTCGCTTCTTCGAAGAGTCTCTCCACATCTTCCATGGTCTCTGCTTGGGATGTTCCTTGGTGCTTTAGGAGAGCTTCGTGATACAGCGCCATGTATGGTCCATTAACCGGATCGGCTAGATGATCTCCCGGGTTCTGGATCATGGAAGCCAGTGTTCTCGCCAATTGCTGAATGGGGCTTGATGCCCTCTCTGTGAAGAGTGCCTTTCTTGCGGCGGAGTGTCTTTCGATGCATCCCTTGCAGCGCGTTGTCCCTGGATCGTCGGGAGCGTTGCACATCAAACAGCAAACAGCTAGGCCCATCTCATCCATGGCGCGTCTGGGAAGGGACATGCGTTTCTGTCGCGTGATCGACTGAAATAGACTTTCCATCTATTGCTGCTACCTGGTATGTCTATTCATCTGTTCAAATCTTGTCGTTCGTCGGAGAATTGCAAACCTGCCAATGCGCCCGCCTTGTCTGTCGGGATTCCATGTTCGACAATTAGATGTCTGACTAACAAGTGTCTCCGAACCTTGCCACTACAAATCGGACATGTTGTAATGGGCATCGGAGAACGTCCTTGGAATCTCTGCCGGCCTTCAGAGGTCATGAGTTGCCTTCCGGTTCTCACCAACACATTTGCGAAAACTAGAATGAAAAACAGCGTGCCACAAAGCAAACCTGTTGATAAAGGCGATATGGGCGGCTCCTGTTCCAGCGTTATATTGAATGGAGTATAGTGGTCTGATCCGTCTTGGGATCCGTTTTGAAGAGATATCTGATGCTCGAAGGTCTCGCCTCTTACGACCAGGAGAATCTTTACTCCCTCGTCTCGATCCTCGATTGGTAGTTCTATCCGATATCCGCCACCGAAGTCGCTCATGCCCCCCTCTCCTGAGAATTTTGCACAGTCATATGCGTGGGGTTCGCATTGTACTTCGATTTCCTCATACTGAACAGCGGTGTTATTGGGGTATTTTACTATACCATAAATGGTGTACATATCGGCTGTTACGATTGATGAGGTGAAAACTAAGAGGATCATTACGGATAGTGACCTCATGCCAGTCGGTCGGCATGGAACCGATTTTAATTCGCGTCAGCGTTCACACAGATTTTTCTGCTAGAGCGTCTCCTGTGATGTGAATGCTCAAATTTTCTTCCCGAAGCTCGGGGACCACCAATTTGCCTTGCCCATGAGGCGCATCGCAGAGGGGACTACTATCGCACGGACTATCGTTGCATCAACGAAGACCGCCACCGCCAGGGCGAGGCCAATTGATTTGATGATCATCACATCCGCGAATATGAATCCTGAAAACACTGCAATCATTATCGCTGCAGCGCCGGTTATCAGGCTACCAGAGGCCTGAAGGCCGGTCGCTACCGCAAGAGTGTTGTCTCCGGTCTCATTCCATGCCTCGTGTATTCTTGATAGCATCAGAACCTCATAATCCATGGAAAGGCCGAAAGCGATGCCGAATACGAGTGGCGGGACCATCAAGTCGAGCGGCTGGGGTGAGAAATTCAGTGCCTCAGATAGCAGGCCGTCCTGAAAAACGACCACTATGAGGCCGAAAGAGGCGGAGACTGAGAGTATGTTCATGAAGACTGCTTTGATTGGAACGATGACTGATCTCACCTGTAGCCACACCAAGGCCATTGTTAGTATGAGGACGAAGGCAAGGACGATTGGTATTCTATCTGAAAGGTGCTCCTTCATATCGACTTCGAAGGAGGACCAGCCCCCGACCAGTACCTCTTGTTCGGAGGTATCGGTGTGGACCCTCAAGTCGCCTATGAGTGCCTCAGCCTCATCTGTGCCACTTCGGTATGATGTCGCGACATCGAGCATGGCAATGTCCTGTGAGACTGTGGCGGACCACGCTACTATCGCTTCTTGGGGCCATTGATCGAATTCAGAGTCGAAAAGTGAGGGATTACAAAATGGATGTTCCATCGAAATCACGCCCTCCGTCTCTCGTATGCTTACACACATCTCTGATATCTCGAGAGAAAGTGCCTTGGAGAAGATATCCTGATCTTCCTCAAATACGATTACGAGGGGGATGACTGAAGCGGTGAAGGCGGGGAATTCATCTTCGAGTATCTCGATGGCCTGTCTTGACTCCAAATCGGGAGGCAGTGTTTCGATTCCTCCTGCAGTGAGTTGCACATGGAGGAATGGTGAGCCCAGGAGTAGGAGTACTGCCATTGCTGGCAGCAACCATCTAACTGGATTCTTCATGACCCTCGTTGAAAATTTCTCCCAGAATCTAGATTTACGATTCGCCCCGGGTATAGGGACTCTTAGGGAGTTGATTCGGAGTCCGAGATAGGAAAGCAAAGCGGGTAATATCGTGAGAGAATACAGCAAAGCCCCCAAGACGGCGAGGAAGGCGCCCATCCCCATAGATGGCATGTGGGTCTGAGTGAAGTAGAACAGACTGCAGAGCCCAACTGCAACGGTGGCCCCCGAGTAAAGGATTGCGCGTCCTGCGGTGTCCATCATCGTGGCTATGGCATCTTCTGTAGAAGCACCTGCATCGATCTCCTCGCGAAATCGGCTGATCATGAATAGGCTGTAGTCTATTGAGACGGCGATGCCTATGAGGGATATCATGCTCGTCGAGTACTGTGTCATAGGGAAATGCCCGGAGATGTAGAAGGATAGCCCAATGGCCAAGGGAAGCATCAGTGCGACGATTGCCATTGGGAGGACCGCGGCGGTAAAAGTCCCGAAGACGAATAACAGTATCACAAAGGATATCGGTAATCCGATTATCTCCGCTCTGAGTTGGTCTTGCTCTAGAAGACGATCAAAGTCCTTGTTGATTACGAGGCTTCCAGTCACGAGGACCTCGAGGTTCTCCGAAGATATGCTATTTTTTATTTCATCCAGAGCTGTTTCCACTTCGTGGTCTGAGCCTCCGAACTGGACGAATACTGCTGTACGTTTGCTATCGGCGGATACGTGCTGTGCTAAGTGAAGAGGGTTTTCTTCATCGTCGTATGCCATGGAGATGCTGAGGATCTCCAGAGGTATGTCATCAAGGGATTCAATGGCTTCAAGAACCCAGTTTTTGAATTCTGGTTCATTCCAACTTTTGTCCTCGTGTGTGAAAATATATGTGACTGTATTTGTGGATGTGACTGGTAGTTCCTCACTCACCAATTCAAGGGCGCGGCCCGCTTCTATGCTGGCAGGTGGCTGATTACCGTCGGCAAATTGGTTGCCCCCTGCAATCAGAATGCCAGATACTACGAGTGAGCATATCGATATGGCGACGATGGTGGCTCTTCTCTTGTGAGCGACTCGTCCGAACTTTGCTAGACGCCCCTCCATGTTTCTTTGCTCCTTGGTTTAGAATATAACAAAGTGTCAGAGAGCCAGATAGCAGATGATACTGGCGGTGGTTGCGAAAAGCGTCATTATTACAGGTATGACCGCGGTTTCGAAAGCGGATTCTGCTAAAGCGACATTAGTTAATTCAGTGCCTCTCCATATCGTGGTTTTCATGGCCTCAGAATCCGTGCCGAGAAGTGCTATTCTGGAATTAGGTGGGTCTTTCTTGGTGATCCCGTATTTCTCTGTGGCTTCAAGTTGGAGAGTTGTCGCTGAACCGTGAATCATGCATGGGTCCCCGATACTCAGACCCCAAAGCCTCCAACGATGTTCGATAACCCGACCGCTGCCATAGGTCCTCACTGCTCTCCAGAGATTGATCTTTTTCAGTTGTGCGTAACTCGAGTGGCTGCATGACCATGTGATGATTGGCTGACCGAGTTTTTTCCTGCTGAATGATCCTGGCTCGACGATCATTCCCCCTGTGCCATCATGTGTGACAAAGGTCTCGTCCCCTGATTCGGAATCTATGTCTCTCCAATACCTCCTAGTTTCCCTCTCTCCATCTGAATTGATGTACGTCTCTTCTATGTAGACATCATACAACCAATTCCAGACAACGAGGTCCTCTGCGGTCTTCGATGGATCGTTATCAACGACGACGGTCGGAGGCTGGGACAATGGACGTACTTGGCCTATTACCTCGGCATCCCCTATGGCGATCGAACGGACCTTCTGTGTCGGGACTTCAATGGCTGCTCTGCTTCTCTTACCGGTGATTAGGGACACTGCAGTGAATATCGCGAATAAAATGGGCATGATGATGAATGCCGAACCAGAGTCGAGGTCAAGTAATGGCGGTATTGTCATTGCAACCCCCATCAGAGGTAAGGTGGACATGATGACGAGTATGCCGTTTGTGGTGAAGTCTGGAGGGGTCGGGGTCCCCACTACTGAGGGGTGCTCTTGTATGATGCCGTCCGGGTCTGCTGTGAACAGGCTATCCACGTTCTCCCATGATTCTGGGCCTGGGGGTTCGAACACCCAGCCTAAATCATCGGACGTGGGCCTTTGTACTGTAGCGCCCCTCCAAAAGCTCTCCAATTCAACGCCGCCTGCATCTAAACGGATCCTTGCGTCTCTGGGCGGGGATTCCTCGCGTATCTTTCTGATGTTTTCTCGGACGGTGGTGTCTGCCTTCTGACCGATCGCCAACATGGCAATGAACAGCGCTACTTGGGAGCCTAAGAAGAACTCCATATCATCTCCACCTGGGTAGGTGTAATCCCCAAAGAAATACGATGTTATGTGAGTTGGAACTACCAGGGCTAGGAATGCAAGATATGCCACTACGACTATGGAAAAGGCGATCGCGTATGGCAATGGCATGGGTACCTGGATATCGACCTGCTTGCTCTGAAACATAGATGGGTCTGGCCTTCCCATGTTACGGGGTGATTGGCCTGAGTGTTGATATTTGTCCTTATCTCGGCCCAATCAAGGGTTCCTGATAGTGACGGAACACAAACTCGTAATGGGGCTATAATCCCTTCTAGGGTCTAATACG
>DATW01000025.1:10639-13149 GCA_002504845.1 Euryarchaeota archaeon UBA250
TCATGTCTGCACACCAACCTGCCGCGTATAACGTACGGCTTGCTAGCATCCATCAAAGGGAGGAGGAGGGGGAGGAATTCGGAAAATGAGTGGGGGAGATTGATGATCAGCATGTTCCAACGGCCCAATAATTCTGGGTTGCTCACTAGCTCTCTGGCATCTTGAATCCCTGACCATACATCCTTGTTCAGTTGTAATTTTCCATGGCTCAATTCTACAATATCACGACCGCGCCATCTTCTCAGATTGTCATTGAGCATGTTGATTGCTTCTGGATTCAGATCTGATGCCAGGATTTGACTTGTGAGGTTTTGGCGATTGATTAGGTGTGCAAGGGCAGGACCGACGCCGCAGAAGGGGTCTGCCACTGCAATTGGTGAGCCTATCTTCCCCCTCAGTTCCTCGGCCTCGATGACGTTCTGGATTCTCTCAGTCTGAAGTCTTGAGGAGTAGTAGGCCAACGTGGGGTCACAAATTATCGTATGGCCGGATTCCTTCACCTCAACTCTTGTTTCGACTGTATGTGAACTGGGATTATTCTCGATTTGACCATCTATTCTCAGAGCCATGGGCCTCAAATCTCTGACTCTGAACTCCCCCTTCACCCCACGGTCTTCCAAGACCAGTCTAACATGCGGATGTGATTCCATTTTCGCTTTGACTATCTGTTCTTCGTAAATCCGGACTTCTTCTTCTATCTTGAGTAGCATCATATCTCCGATGAATTCGTGTGATGCGGGCCATATCGATTCGTATTCTTCGAAGGTTTCTACCCCGACCAATGCCTCTAATACGCTCTGCCACGATGGTCTTCTGTTCTGAGTTAATTCTCCCTCTGTATCCAGAATGGGGTACTGATCAAGGGGAGGGGGTAGATCCTGTGGTGCGCCGCCATCCAATGGCACCAAACGGAATTTCTCGGATTCGTCAGAGTGTATACGAAGGGTCTGGGATAACCAACCTTCTGAGAGAAGTAGTTCGATTGCGCCTTGCACCTCATGATTGGGTATGATGAGGTGGGCGTTCATCAATCCACACGGAGGGCACGCCATGCTTCAGAATGACGGCTGGAATGGAAGGTATGGGGCAGTGTTTTGACGAGACGTCGGATGGCTGGCATGGGGGGACGTGATTGAAGGCGGGTCTGAGGCTGATAGGTATCGGGCCTGGTGACTTGGGGCTGATGACTGTTGATGCGATTGCCGCCGCGAAAGAGTCTGATCATAGATTTCTCGAAGGTTACACTGCAACCCTGCCTCCTGAACAAGAAGATCTCTTGGAGTCTCGAATAGGGCCGTGGACCAGATTGATGAGGCCTGATATCGAGATGCCGGATGAGCTTCTTCGGCTGGCTCGCTCATCGGTCGTGGCGCTCTTAGTGGTGGGGGACCCCATGCAGGCTACTACGCATGTCGACCTACTTCTCCGCGCCAAAGACGCAGGCTTGGACACGGAGATGATTCCAGGGGTCTCTGCTACTACACTGGCGATTACTCTGAGTGGGCTTCAGTCCTATCGATTCGGGCGACAGGTTACTCTACCGTTTCCTTATGGTGATTATTTGCCTGTATCCCCTCTCAAGTATATCTTAGATAACAAAAGTCGGAATCTCCACACATTGGTTCTCCTAGATTTGGATCCAACTGGACTTGGGGTTGAGTCGCCAGTGCATATGAGTCCTGCCGAGGCTGGAGGGGTTTTTCTTAAAATGGCCAAAAAATACGGCATGGAAGACGATTCGAAAATAGGAACGTTCGAGGACATGCCTGATTGGCCTGTGATCGTTCTTTCGGATCTTGGAACAAAGGAAAGCAGAGTGTGCTCCATCTATCTCAGAGGCATTTCTAATGTGAAGGGGGGTCGAATCCATTGCCTCATTATTCCCTCCTCTATGGATGATCTTGAGCAGTCGAGTTTTGATGGGATGTATGTTGGTGATTAGTTGGTGCATGTACCCGACGGAATCAAGGATGAAGAGGGAGTCGGTGTGTTATGGCGCGCGCCCCTGCTCAGGTGAGGTTTCCAGGGGATAAGAATAGAAAACAGAGAGTGAAAGTTCGGGGAATCAAACAGGCATCCAAGGAAATACAGAAACGGCTTGCACGCAACCTCGAGGCTCTTCTGGAAGATCCTGAAATCATTTTGCCTCGCATCGATACCGATCTCGGTCGTCCTTGGCGTGATCCGATGGCTCACACCCTTCGTTCGATAGATATCGTTTCAGCAAAACGACACAACACAAAGTGGTTGTCAAGGAAGATGGTGAAGCGTAGGGGAGATGGTGTTTCCAGGGCCCTAGCAGGATCTCTGCTCGCTGCTTCGGAAGAAGATTGGAGCACAGTTTCAGTGTTCAAGAACCAGCTATTCGGTAATGCTAGCTATCTACGACGAGGGAATGGTAAGCAAGGTCATCAGGCAGCCATACAAAATCACACCAACCACCGGCTACGGCTTCTTCTTTGGGATGAACATGCCAAAGCTGGACATTACTTCTTTTCATGGGAGGGGGG
>DATW01000054.1:0-2436 GCA_002504845.1 Euryarchaeota archaeon UBA250
ATCGGTTTCCATGTTGGTTAACGTCCATGAGATACCATATTTCGGGGAGCAAACAGAGTTAACTCTCGCATGCAAATCATGCGGTTGGAGAAAGACCGACTTCATAGCAGGAGATGGGGGGGAACCCGTGGCTTGGTCCATTCCAATTAACGCCAGTACCCTCGATGGCCGTGTGGTGAGGTCATCATCATGCACCGTTAGGATACCTGAGCTCGACATAGAAGTTGAGCCAGGAGTGGCCGCTGATGGCTATGTTTCCAATGTTGAAGGAGTCATATCGCGATTCGAGGATGCGATAGGGATGCTCATGAGGCAAGCGCAATCGGAAGGCGACATGCGGGATGTCGATTCGTGTGAGGCGTTTCTTCGACGCCTCGCCGATGCGAAGTCAGGTGATGGACATGCAATGTCTCTTGTTCTCCTCGATCCATTTGGGCATTCCAAGATAATGCATGATTCTGCAAGTAGCAGAAATCTGACAGATGAAGAGGTTGAGGGGCTCTATACGGGCCCTAGTGTACCTGTTTTCGATTTGTCGGATCTGGAGTGACTGCGGGTCCGATTGTGTTGGCCGTCAGGAAAGGAATTCTTCCAGCCTATCCGACCATTGAGAACGTTTCTCGGATAGATCGGATAGCCATTCTTCGGCTTTTTCGATGCATATCTGCTTCATCTCGCCTGCTAGAATACTGCCAGCTGAATATTGAGAGGAGATTCGTTCGAGTTCGGAATCATCCGATTCGAAAAAGAATCGAAGATATTGGTATGCTACATCAATATCCGTATTGCCGCCCAGTCGCCTATGCTCCTCCACTGTTGGCTGGCCACCACTGTGTGCTTTGCGAATCTTCTTTTTCATACTCTCAATTGAATCATTAAGGAAGATCGTGGTTTCTGGTTTAGAAGAAGACATCTTGCCGCCAGTGAGCCCCATGGCGAACCTGTGGTAGCTAGATGCTGGGGCCATCAAGCCGAGACCCCCCATCGAACGTTCTAGTTCCAATAGCCTGGTCCTAATTGCCTGCTCATCAGATCTGGTAGCAGCTGGAATGGTTACCGTACCGTGAGAGGGGTTGGAAGTAACGTCTGCGAAACCCAGATCAAGCAATATTTGCACGATTGACGATATCACACTATTCCTCTTTGATTTGTCGATTCGCCCGCTTTCCGACGTCCCAAATGCGGTCTTGTTATCGTCTTGAACGCTGAGCGAAACAAGGAGGCCTGTGGGCTTTGCATGCCTTATGTTGAACCACTGCGTTTTGGATACAATGTCTCGTGTGAGTCTGATGTGTGGATCTTGATCGACGCCCACGGGGACCACAATTGGACGTAATCCTCCAAAATCATCGAGCATCGGGTGGAGAATGTCTCCGACTTGAACAAGTGGGGCCTGAACATGTGCAAGGTTGGTTTCTCCTCCAAAACCATAGATTGATCCTAGTTCGGAGAGATTAGTTCTTCTCCCAAGAACGAAGGCAAGCCTCTGTACTTCTGGACGACTACTTTGGAAGTAAACACTAGTCTTGTCAGGATCGAGTCCCATTGCCGCGTAATTCGAAACGTATTCTTCCAGTGCGACTTTTCGGCCCTGGTCGAGAGACATCCCTCTGGTTGCCACTGATTCGAGATCTGCGACTGCAACTGTAACATCGGCACCAATCTCTTGGAACCACTTTGCTTGCTCTATGACCATCGTATGCCCGAGATGCATCTTTCCACTTGGCATTAGGCCGGTTAATACACCGAAAGGATCTCCTCGTTCAGCTGCAGAAAGTGGCACATTGAGATCCCTATGTGCAAAAACAAGATCTCGTCGCTGAAGCATACTTGGGTTCTTGATGGAGGGGAGGTCTATTTTCTCGAGTCCAAACCTTTCTGAAAGAGCATCGTAATCCGCGGAGTCATCAGAGCCCCATGGGTCAATTCCGATGTCAGCCATGACGTTCGCTGCCCGATTATGGCAATCAAGCCTTTGACTGAGTTGACCGATAGAGGCAAAAATACCGCATTATTCCCGAAAGCCATGGCGAAGATACATTGTTTCGGCGCAGGACTAGTCGGATCATACGTTATACGGTATCTGGCGGACAAGGGGCATGAGGTACATGCATACGATCAACAGCCATACAGAGTGGAGGGCTTGCCCGGTGTTGAAGTGCATTATGTCGAGCATGATGAATATCCTCATGAGTTGATTCAGGGATCGGTTACGGATTCTTTCATCATCAACATGCTACCGGGTTCCATAGGGCACGTATGCACCACCCTACTCGCTGAGCGGCCCTGTGCGCTCGTAGACCTTAGTTTCAGCAAATTCACGCCTGATAGGGATGATCAGAAAGCGAGGGATTACGGAGCGACTATTTTGTGGGACGTTGGAATTGCTCCTGGACTCTCAAACATGCTTTCTGCACATGCATATAGGAAAATGGG
>DATW01000054.1:2817-7481 GCA_002504845.1 Euryarchaeota archaeon UBA250
GAATGGAAGTACATGGCTCCATTCTCACCTTCAGATGTGATCGAGGAATATACGAGGCCTGCACGGGTCATCAGAGATGGAGGATCGGTCGTCATACCTGCTTTGTCGGACCGCCATACGGTGGATGTTGATGAGAGGGGGGAGATGGAGGCCTTCCTGACGGATGGATTGAGATCCTTGTTGAGTTCAGTCCCATGTGAGAATATGTCAGAGTACACGGTGAGGTGGCCGGGGCATATTCAGAAATTCATCGATCATCGGGATTCCGGGGATCTTGATGAGTTTCAGCTAATCGAAGAATGGAGGTATGACCCCAAGGTGCCTGAATTCACGTGGCTTCGTGTCTTGGCAGAGGGCAGTGACGGGGAAACTATGGAATGGACTGTTCAAGACTATGGCGGTGATGACGGACACTCGATGGCGAGGACAACCGGGCTCGTTACTGCGATATGCACAGAAGCGTGGATTGAGGATTCGAAAATGCTTCCTCCGGGAGTACATGCTCCTGAAGTTCTGTCCGATGAAGTGTTGTCAAGAGTCATCAGGGAGATGGTCTCTCACGGTGTCGAGATTACCGGGCCGGATGTATGATTGTCCTTCTTTGTCCCTGACTAGAACCCATCTTATTGCGACTGGGGTTGCGATCAGTACGCTCAGAGCTAGGATTGGGAGGAACAATGTCTTCTCAGGAATCTCGGAACGCTCGATGAGCCAGGTGAACCTCAAGGGGGTGTCCCTGAAATCCTGGCTCCACTCCCTCATATTTGTCGTGTGGTGACCGGCGATAGCAACTCCTTTCTCGAGATCGTTGAACAAAGTGGCCTCAACTTCGATATCATCAACGTGAATCCCCTCGAGAGTCACAGATTCTCCCTGTGGTATGGTGATTATCAGCGTGCCATTGGAATACCTATGACCTCCCCTAAGGCGGATTTCATCTGGATCCAGAGGAGCATATCCCCCGTCAGACCAATCCATATCTGGTCTGTCAACCAATCCGGTAATCTTGACTGTGCCAGGAGTAGACCATCCAACGCTACCAGGATTGCTTATCTCAGTGCTTCCATTGGCGGAATGTACGGTTATTCTCGACGAGGATTCCTCGTGAGTCGCCCATTCGCCCCATGTTGTAAACCAATATGGTTGCTCGGACAGCCAGTCCACTACGTCTCTGTCCCTTCGTATATTCAAATCGTCGATTCTGGCAATCCAGTAGAGTGAGACCAGTTTCCCCGGTTCACTACCTTCGATTAGTGACCTGTCTGCCAGACCGGACTCTATCGAGCCGCCGTTTCTGGAGATGACTCTCAATCTTGGGTCGTCACTATGAGACATATCCCCGATGATCTTGAATCCCTCCTCGATGAGAGCTTCTGTTAGATTCTCGGATATCTCGCCTTCAGGGGTTCCGAAAGAGATAGGGTTCTGACCCCATCTCGAGGCGTTTATTTTAGACGTCAAATATTGGGAGCATGCGCTTACTGAATTAGTATCCTCTTCTGGATCGACATTCTCAAGTCCTTGGCATCCGAACTCATCGCCAAGCACGAGGAGCTCGGGACCGATTACATTTCCAAGCCATGTATCGTCCTTATATTCTGCCTGCACAGGCAGAGAGGTAACTGATGAAAGCATCACTGCCAGCGTGACAGCGAGTAGCCTCTTTCTCGCATCCACATATTGTCGGCACCGATGGGCGTGATGAAGGCTTGTGATACAAAAAGCATGAAATCGATTATCTGATGCGAGAGGGTGATGACCGACGTATTCGAGCGTCTAGCAGAGTTCACAGGACTCAGCGGTACTGGCGAAGAGCGTCCTCCTCCACTTTTCTACAGAATACTGATGAGGGTATTTCCCCCCATGGTCAGGTCTCTGACCAATGTCCGATACGAAGGGCTGCACAACCTGCCCAGGGATGGGGCCGTCATCTTAGCCGGCAACCATACATCGCATATCGACCCCATAGCAGTGATCATGGGTGCGAGGAAGCCTGTTCGTTATCTTGCCAAGAGTGAACACTTCGATGGAGGCATTACGAAAATAGCCATGCTAACAACAGGGCAGATCAAGACGAATCGTGAGGCAGGAGGTGGGGGGGCTCTGGCTGAAGCAGTTGATGTTCTGAAGGACGGCGGATGGATGGGGATATTTCCCGAAGGGACCCGATCTAGACGTGAAGAGCCCCCATTCCTCCAACAAGGAAAAACAGGTGTCGCGCGCCTGGGAGCGAAGTTTCCTCATGCGAAGATAGTTCCTATCGCCATAATCGGCGCCAGAAAATTCATGCAACCGGGAAAAATGAACATCAGACTATTTGCACCCGTTACTGTCAGAATCGGAAAACCAATCTCATTCGCTGAATGGATTGGATCCCCTGGAGGAGGGTCATTGGATGAGGCGGAGTTACTCAATCTTCTTGAACAGGAGTCTGGAGAAATCCAAATAAAAATGGGCAAAATGTACCGAAATTTCACAGATCAGCTGATGTCCACCATAAGATCGATGGGCGCGCCATGAACACATCGTTCAAGGACTTGTGCTGTCGTGCGTTAAAGGTGGAGGCGTATCTCGACCTGCTACGCAGGATTCTCGATGAGGGAGTTCGGAAGGAAGACCGTACCGGCACGGGCACCATATCGGTCTTTGGTCATCAAATGCGCTTCAACCTTGAAGCCGGCTTTCCAGCGATAACAACGAAGCGGGTGCACTGGCCGTCGGTAATACATGAGCTTCTATGGTTCATCAGTGGTGATACGAATATCGCATATCTAAAAGAAAACAAAGTGAGAATATGGAACGAGTGGGCAGATGAAAATGGGGATCTCGGACCCGTATATGGCAAGCAATGGAGAAGATGGGCTGCATCTGATGGCAGAGTACTAGATCAACTCTCATCCGCTGTCGAGATGGTACGTAAGAACCCTGAAAGTCGAAGGATAATCGTTTCCGCGTGGAATGTAGGCGAGCTAGATGAGATGGCGCTAATGCCCTGTCATGCTCTTTTCCAGTTTTATGTTGCAGATGGAAAGCTGTCTTGCCAACTCTACCAAAGGAGTGCGGATGCATTTCTCGGCGTTCCGTTCAATATCTCATCATACGCCCTCCTCACATGTATGATGGCACAGGTATGCGATCTCTCTCCCGGTGAATTCGTTTGGACAGGCGGCGATTGTCACCTTTACCTCAATCATACGGATCAAGCTCGTCTCCAAATTAAGAGAAAGCCTCTCGAGCTTCCTAGAATCGAGCTCAATCCGCTCATAAAGGAGATTGATGGATTCTCGTTTGAAGATATCAAGATAGTGGACTATAACCATCACGAGCATATTCCAGCCCCCATCAGCGTCTGAGGTCAATTCATGAAAATTGCAATGATCGTGGCAATGGATGAATCCGGTTTCATCGGAAAGGACGGAGGCCTGCCATGGAGAATGTCTTCAGATTTGAAGCGTTTCAAAAGGCTCACTTCAGGAGATGGCTTCAATGCAGTGGTCATGGGGAGGAAGACCTGGGACTCTCTCCCAGATTCATATCGGCCATTGCCAGAAAGAACAAATATTGTTCTATCCAGAGATTCTAGCCTCCAGATAGACGGAGCGGAGGTCGCTCTTTATGACGGGAGAGCGGTGGAAATCGGCTACTCCGAGGGTTGTGACGAGTTGTGGGTGATCGGCGGGGCCGAAATATACGGTCTGATGATTCAGAGGTGCGAGGAGATACACATCACCACGGTACACACGTCAGTGGATGGAGACGCGAAGTTCCCTGATTGGGATAGGAGCCAGTGGGTGGAAGATGTAATCGGAGAAGACGCTGCATCTGAGCATGACGAGCATGCATCAACCTACAGTATTTGGCGCAGAATATGACTGGGGTTGCGAACACCCGTTAATATCTGAATGCGACCTAGTTTGGGCATGCCTCTAGAATGTAATATAGACTCCAAAGGCAGACTATTGAGGTTCGTTAGCGGGCTTCTTGCCATACTAGGCGGGGCCATCGCTTACCTCATCTTAATGCTGGAGATAATACCCGTGCCCGAGTCAATAGGGACCCTTGGGGTGCTGGCGATGGTTATCGGTGGAGCCTTTGCAATCTTCGAGGCGAAGGCTGGTTGGTGCGTGGTAAGGGCATTGGGATTCAGAACGAGATACTGAGATAACGCTGGAGAGATTCTCTACATGAGTCTCAAATCGGATAATCTGAGGTTTGGATTACTTTCGAAGAGCCTTTTCCAGGCTCTCCTTGAATAGAGCCATATTCTTTTTTCTGGCCTCCTTCCTATCGACTATGGGCTCCGGATAGTCCTTTCCAATGATACATTTTGAAGAGCGTTGGATTTCGATTGGGGCTAGATGTGGCTCGAATATGTACTTAGATGGGAATGACGAGAGTTCTGGGACCCAATGACGGATGAAGGCAGCATCACGGGTTTCAACGTTCAAACTGGATCTAGCATCAGGACATGGATTGTACACTCTGTAGTAGGGCATGGAGAAGGGAGCAACGCCTGCTAGCCAGAGCCAGTTTCCATTGTTCAGGGCCCAGTCTGAATCTATCAGCTTCCTCTCAAAAACATCCCTGCCATGCTTCCAATTCTGCCATAGTTGACCCCTTGTCAAGAAACAGGAGACGGCATGTCTCCCAAGATGGTGCATCCA
>DATW01000064.1:0-1754 GCA_002504845.1 Euryarchaeota archaeon UBA250
CCCTTCCTGAATGCTTTATGCGATTTACTTGATGGTTCTATATCTGCCGAAGAGTCGGTGAGAAGAATGGTTGAATCGATTCAGTGACTTGGTTCCTCGTTACTCGTTACCTGTGAAGAATGCCTTCCACGAAGACCTCTTTACAGCAGTTCTGTCATCATTGAAGAAGGAGCGAGCGTATGCTGAAATGAAATCTATCACGATGACGACGACGAAGATTATGATCAAGTACGCTAGAACCTCGTCATAGGCAAGAAAGTGGAGAGATCTATCGATGTAATATCCTATGCCTCCTGCACCTACAATTCCAATAATCGAGCCATGTCTAACATTGTATTCGAACATGAATATGGCCTGTGAAATAAGATCATTCGCGGATTCAGGGATTGCGACATGAATAGCCTTCTCAAAACGGCTCAAGCCTGCTGCATCGGCGGCTTCCAGGGGGAGACTGTTCATGCCTTCTATGGCCTCGTACTGAAGTTTGCCCAGATATCCTACCGAGTATATCGTCATGGCAAATATTCCAGAAATGGTGCCGAGTCCGATGAGTATTACGAAGAATATTGCCCAGATTAGAGATGGTAAGCTTCTGAAAGCAGCCAAGATGAGGCGGATTATGACAGATGTTCGAAATGTGCCGATATTCCTCGCGGCTAAGAGCGCCATAGGGAGAGATATAGTCATTGCAAGTATTGTTGATACAAAGGCTATCTGAAGAGTTTCTACCATACCAATCCATGCTGTTGAACACGTGAAATCAAGAGCATCTGGGGCAGTGCACTCCGGCCACCCCCGTGGTTCAAGCACACTCCAGTCAGCTGGCCAGAGAGATTCGTGGAAGAAACTGATTAGATTTCCAAAACCATTCGAAAGTGTGCCCCAATCATTTACTGATCTATCCATCACGGCTAATGCGAGGATTAGGAGCGCTGCAAAAATATGCCCAGGATAAATCCTTAATTTTGAGTTCATATCTTCACCTCAAGTGTCTTCGTCGATGAGATGAATGGATTCAGCCTTCCATCGTCCATCACGACTAGTCGATCCGCCAGTTCACGTGCACGGGACACGTCGTGTTCAACGAGTATTACCGCTGCATTATTCTCACGCGCATATCGAACCACGGTTTCAGCAACATGCGACATAGTCTCATCATCGAGCTCACTGAGAAACTCATCAGCGAGGATTACCTTGGGTGCTTGGGCCAATGTTCTGGCTGTGGCGACTCGTCTCTGCTGGCCTCCTGAAAGTCGCTTTACGGGATCCCACATTTTCTGTTCGAGACCCATCTGACATATCGCGTTCTTTGCACTTTCCTTCGCTTCCTTCGGAGTGAAAAACTGCATGGGTCCGCACATAGATGCTCTAGACCCGATTAGGACATTATGCATGACACTGGCATGTCGAATCAAACCAAGTCTCTGAGGGATATAGCCCAAATCGCCTCTGAAAGGTCTCTTTGGGAGAATTTCGCCACATACCTGTACTGCTCCTTGCAAAGGGCTGACTAGGCCTGCAATTGTTTTGAGTAGTGTTGACTTGCCTATGCCTGAAGGACCTGCTATAGCAAGTATCTCTCCTTTTTTAATCAACAAAGATGGAATAGTTGCGAGGGGTTTGTTTTCATCATATCCAATAGTTACACCATCGAGCTTGACGATAACATCGCTCTCTCGATCTCTTGGCATTATTTTAGGCGCCCCTAATCCATTATTTGGATGTGGTGGGTCGCGTTGTGGCGGTGATTTCGC
>DATW01000064.1:2191-2803 GCA_002504845.1 Euryarchaeota archaeon UBA250
TTGTGCTGATGATCTCTCTTTCTTTATGTCCATCCCATCACCCCGGAGATCTTCGAAAGCAGAATATTACCATGGAACAGTTTGGTGGCGGGGGGACTTTCGAGGCACAATGTTCGCAAAGTTCGTTTGAAGACGTATTCACATACACCTGGGCAGAATTTAATGTGACGGTGGCAGACAACTGGAGAACTGCACAGATCGATGCAATGGCATGGGTAAATGGAACAATGGCTGATGATTTCAGAACTTTCTTGGATGATCTTCTAGATGGTTTAGTGCCCAGTGGCGGCGATGGCTGGCTATCATCTGACGAACGCGAAGCCGTCAGATCAGTTGCAGCAGACTGCGTCGAGTACACCATGACCCGCGTAGGCGTTAGAGATGGCGAGCATCATCGCGGGGGGGCAGCGGTGGACTGGAGGAATGCTACATGGGTGGAAGATGGTGTTTCGATAGATGAATGGAATATGGTTCCTGAGAGGCATGGCTCTGTGAGGGATTGTAGCAGCTTCGGGAGCAGCCAGGGGTGCTATGAGGTTCCAGTTGTTCCAAACTCAGATCGTGATTGCGACTCCGATGGCGAATTGGCTGATGAATGTAGAATTGAATTGT
>DATW01000014.1:0-8045 GCA_002504845.1 Euryarchaeota archaeon UBA250
CTCGCAAGAGGATCATCGCGATATATCTGTACTGCCGAGTCAGACCAGCGAACAGGTAGGCTCGTTCTATCCTCTCTTCCATGTATTATCGAAGCTTCAATGCCGAGAGTTCTGAGGGATCTCATTATCCTCAATGCGATTTCACCGCGATTTGCGATGAGCACTCGTGAGAATCCCATTGACTCTACGACAGGTGGGCAACGTTTGAGTTCATCTGAAATCATCAGTTCTCAATATACATCTCTGAGATATCTTTTCTCGACCCTCATCATTCGGTTTTCAACGAATTCATGAGCGTCTTCTTCAGACATACCCCCATGTTCACCGCAAATTCCTATGAGCGTCTTATGAACGTCTTTTGCCATTCTAGACTTATCCCCGCAGACGTAGAAATAAGCACCACCGTCTATCCATGCCCATATTTCTTCACCGTGTTTTTTCATAAGATGCTGAACATACACTTTCTCCGAGCCATCTCTGGACCAGGCTAGGTCATGTTTGGTCAGAATCCCCCTCTCCTTCCAATCATCCATTTCTTCCTTGTAGTAATTTTCACCAGACTCTGTCCAATCACCAAAGAATAGCCAATTTCTTCCAGTTGCCCCGTCGATGTCTCTCTGCTGCAAGAAGGCTCTGAATGGTGCTATTCCTGTTCCAGGTCCTACCATGATTATGTCTGTACTGAGATCTTTTGGTAGAATGAAAGATCGAGTGGGAGACATAAAAATTCCAATATCAGTCTCTGATACCTCACATCGGTCTGCTAGGAAGCCGGTGGTTAATCCGGTTCTATCTCTGTCATGATGGGTGTATCGGACGATTCCCACAGTGAGATGGACGGTCCCAGGCTCGTGATCAGGGCTACTCGCAATAGAATACAGTCTTGGCTTAAGTCGGTCCATGCCATCCACAAGTTGCTGTGGAGTAGAAATTATGTGTCCAAAGTCAGAGATTGCATCGATGTAGTCCCTTGACCAGATGTAATCTTCAAGCAATGAATCATCGCTGTCCATGCCATTCCACAGATCTAATGCGGGATCTGCAGCAGAGCCAATTTCATAATAATCTGTAGGGACGTCCCCCTCTAGACCTGAACCACTCCACTCCATGAGTATAGCATCATCGTTGATTGATGTCCTAGTTCTAGAAACTAATCGGATGCTGATTTCTTCCGGTGTGTCAAGTCGGTCGCCGAGATTTCGAACCCACTTCTTGGAAAGACGGTGTATCTCGTAAGCAGACGTCAAAGCTTGCCTCAGCTCCATTTCGCCTAGATGGGTATCCACAGTCTCGGATCCATCAAATCCAGCGGCGGTCAACAGATCTTCAACTAGATCAGGGGGGGCGACTGGAATTACTCCGAGAGCATCTCCTGCTTTGTATTCCAACTCGGAAGAGCCTAAATTGAATACTATGTGTCTGGTCTCTTTGCCCGATCCTTCGCCATTTAGAACGTAGTTGTGATCTAGATTGGAGGTGTAGGGGTTTTTCGCTGACCACTGTGGCTTCTTGTTCTCAGTTGATTCAGTCTCGTCCATCTCTGCAATGATTACATCTGGTTGAATCTCTGCTGTCACCGGTGCTTCCATCAAAACGTCCTCTATTGCTGCCATTTTCGGGATCACTGTTGCCATCCATGCTTCAGCGGGTTCCTCATAATCGACGTCGCAATCCACTCTTTCATGGACTCGATTTGCACCTTTCGAATGAAACCATTTATCCCACTCCTTTCCAGACTCACAAAATAAATCGTATGAAGTGTCTCCAAGTGCGAGGACGGAAAAATTCACTCCTTCCAATTTTTCGATAGTTCCGCTGTTGGCTGCCTCCCAAAGGTCTTCAGCATTGTCGGGCTGTTCGCCATCCCCCCAGGTGCTACAACAAACAATGATTCTTTGTTGATTTAGTAACTCATTGATTTCTATTTCATCCATTGCTTTGACCGTTGGATTTAACCCTGCTTGAGAAGATATTTTCCCTGCTTGATTTGCCAGATCTTCACAGTTACCTGACTGAGACCCGTACAGTATTAGAATAGACCTAGGCTCACCCATGTCGAAACCCATATTTCGGTCTAGTAACTCACTTATGAATCAATGGAATTAAAATGCCAATTATCTTTCATGTCTGACATCAATGGCCTTCAAATTAGGTCAATGGGGGTAATGGGGTCTAGAGACTTCGATAAAATAGCGAAGTTGTCAAGTTCTCTACCTCTCAGGGTGGATTGTGGCTCGTATCGACTTTCTCGGTACAGGAAATGCATTCGCTCCCGATGGTAGGCTCCATGCATGTCTTTCAATTGACAGCAATATCTTGATTGACACGCCCCCAACCATCATGGCTCAGCTTAGGAGGAATGGCACAGATATCTCTAATATTCGCCACATCCTCATAACCCACTGGCATGGCGATCACACATTTGGAATGCCATTTATTCTACTAGATAGGAAATACATATCAGATCCGAATGGCGATAATGATCTAACAGTATATTTGAGACCGGGTGGAGAGGAGTTTTTCTCTTTACTTTGCAATATGGCCTTCCCCGGAAGTCTCGAAGATTCTCTGAAGAACTCAGTTGATTGGAATACGGATGAATCCGGACATCTTGGAGGTACAAGTTGGGTATACGAGAGGTTTCCAGTGCATCATACTCCTGAAACAGATCCTAATGGATACGAGTTGATTCACGACAGTGGTTTCCGGTTACTGCATTGTGGGGATTCTGGACCTTGTGAGGAGATTGAAAAGAGGTCGGTCGGAGCCGATGTGGTGATTCTTGAAATGGGGGTTCCAGACATTGGAGAGTTTCCCTATCATCATCGGCCATCTGATGTGATTTCATTCGTTCAAAGGCATCCGGATGTCAAAGTTTTAGTCACCCACAATTACGCGTCTGGCAAGGGTGTAGAATCAGGTTTCAGAATGGCGGAACTCCCTGAATCAGTACATCAACTGGAAGACGGCGATTGGTTGCAAGTGAATGAAGACGGCTCTTTTTATGTTAATTAATTTATATATTTTATAACATTATTACAGCATTTATCTGTGAGATCGAGATGATCGATATATGATGAATAATGAGCCTCATCTTCTCTTCATATACCTTTCATCATTGGTTTCTTCCATACTGTTTGATTCTGATTTTGTGTCTCGGCCTATTGCATAAATTCTAATCTACATGGTGCTTTATTTTGTTAATAAAATCGCTATAACAGGCCCGATAAAGGTGTTCGTTTATATCAGCAATACGAGCAATAACTGGTTCCACAGTGAATGAACTCTAGGGGACGTTTATTATCGAAGAGTGCATCGGTCGAGTCCTGCGCATTTGAGCATCACCGGCCTGACCGGGGATAATCATGTGTCGCAATTTAGAAGATTAAGGTGTTAAAAAATGAGTGAGAATATTTTCGATTCTCTTATCGAAAATGATTCTCTTTTTGTGAATCGTGGAGCTTTCGAGCATGGTTTTGAGCCACAAAAGCTCCCCCATCGTGAGAAAGAAGTTCGGGCTCTTGGGGAGAATCTTGTTGAAGCCCTAAGGGGGCATATCCCATCAAATATGCTCCTTTACGGAGTCCCTGGCTCAGGGAAGACGATTGTTACCAAGACGGTGCTAAAACAGCTCAAAGCCAAAGGAAGGGCCAATGGGACTGCTGTCAAAGCGTATACGATAAACTGCAGGACCGTGGATACCAAATATCGAGTTGTTCAAGCTCTTGCGAATCGTCTTGAGAGGGACGAGGATGTGAAGATTCCTTTCACTGGATGGCCGACTGACAGAGTTCTCGAAGAGTTTCGAAGGAGGATGGACAGAAGGGGCGGGATCCATGTGATAGTGCTTGACGAAATAGATCATCTTGTGTCGAAAGTTGGAGACTCAATAATATACAATCTTACGAATCTCAATTTGGAATTGGAGTCATCCAGGTGCTGTATCATCGGCATTAGTAACGATCTTTACTTTACCAAGATGCTGACGCCTCAAGTAGCGTCGAGACTTGCCCAGATTGATCTTGTCTTCCACCCCTATGGTGCAAATCAGATAAATGATATTCTCGAAGATAGAGTGCTGAGAGGAGTTCGATCCGGTGCTCTTGAGAGTGGTGTGATCGGGCTGTGTTCTGCATTAGCTGCTCAGGAACATGGCGATGCGCGGAGAGCTCTTGATCTTCTCAGAATCGCAATCAAGAAGGCACAAAAAATGGGCCATGATTTGGTGGACAAGGGACACGTCAGACTTGCACAAAGTCAACTTGAGCATGATCAACTGACGCCTGTACTCAGAACTCTTCCCCTTCAACAAAAAATTCTACTCTTCTCAATCTGCATGAATGAGGACAACGGGCTCAGGAATATTTCTACCGGCGAAATATTCAGAACATATTCAGAAGTATGTCTCAGGATTATGATAGAACCCCTCACACCTCGAAGAATATCATCGCTTCTAAACGAATTAGACAGTCTTGGGATTATAATCGCAAGGAATGTCAGCAAAGGTCGTGGTGGAAGGAGCAAGCAGATCAATTCAGCAATACCAGAGTCTCTTGACGTTATGACTGAATTGAGAGACTCAGAGCCACTTATTGTAGAGGCTTCGAAGGGGAAGTATCGTCTTCAGAGGCCCCTCTGAGTTATGATCTGTCCCGGTAATGGTTAAACAGAGGGCCAAGGTGCCGCGAGCGATGGCACAGAGTTCTTGGAAGGATGAAGTAACCAAGCCTAGTCGATTCTTGTCGGTTGTTTCATTCTGTATAGGGGCGTGGCTTGCCTTTGTCTCATTGATCAACGTAGCATTCGGTGCTTTCGCCCCGGGGCAGAAAATCGAATGGCTAGGGTTCATCGATGGCTCAAGTCTCTCTGAGGCTTATTCAGCGCATTCTTCCATATCTATTGGCATTGGTGATGTTGTTGCATTGGCTCTTGCAGGGATTCTAATTGTAATCGGAGCAAGGGGCATAGAATCTTCCTCTGGATTGCGCACATTCCTATATTCAATAATACAAAGACCTCGTCAAATGATGAGTTCTGAAGGTGATTTATCCCTTATCGTGGCAAACTGGATGGTAGTCGGCGGAATTGTATTCTACGTAATCTGGTCCACAATTAATACCACGTGGGTTGATCCCGGTGTTTATTCAGTTTCCATAGTTATGATTGCTAGTGGCCTAGGCATTGAAGCCATACATGAATAATGGGCTATTCCTCAATCATGAGTTATCAATAGCCATTGATTTGAGAATCGACCTGCAGTTTTTCTTGGTCTCCAAATCAGTCACCCGAGTTACAACCCCTCTACCAGGTTGTCCATAAATTATCACTGAGTCAACAGGGAGCAGCAAATGAAGTACTATTGGTGAAAGATCTTCTTCTCCCTCAACTACAATCAGCGACTTTAATCGATGGTTGAGTGAATTGACAGCACTCTTGCAAGTTTCGAATAACTGTGGAGTTAATTTTCCTGCGGGATTCCGAGCAGCGGAAACTATGTCAAATTTTGACCGGTCGATGAGTTTTGTATTAGGCCAATTATCTCGTTTTGTCATCCCATCTATTAGTGCAATATCAGGAGTGCATGAAAGTTTGAGGAGTCCGAAAACAGTTACGTCTCCAACTGCGACAATGTTCGAGTCGCTTTGAATGGATTCGAGAGCCTTGGTTAGAGCTATGGCATGATCGGATTCTGGGCCCTCATGTAATGTACCGAAAGGGGTTTTCAACATCAACTCAACCTCGGACGTGAGAATTCTTGTACCTTTGAAATCGGATTCATGGACAAATAATTCTCCTGACTGGTCTATTGTACCATTACGAATACGCGAGCTTGAGATTACTTGACCATCAGACCCTCTGGCATGCTCCATCACAATGATTTCAAGGGATTTCATTTGATTCTCCATTCGAATTCTGTTTATTTCTTCACAACCGGTTAGAGTCTCATTCGTACATATTATGGCATCTGCATTCGGATGTTCAATGGCAGGTCCAAAGGAATCGTGAAGCACATCGAATGATACCCTACTCCTAGAATTTGGTTCGATGATCATCTCAATTTCTGAACGTCGCCTACTCCAATCCCAGCACCTCTTATCTTTCGTCTTTGCAACATCATCGCTAGTAATCCATATCTCCAGATGAGTGCAATGCTCCAATGCTTGGTTGATTAGCCAAGCGTGGCCCTCATGCACACGATCGAAGGTTCCGCCGAGAAGGCCGCGTCGGAACATGTACCTCCATCTTGAGTCTCGAACTTTAGGGCTGCGGATAATGTGCCCCGGGGCGTAACGGGCGCCATCATCGCGATGGCTCCGGGCCCTGACCCACCCCGGGACGTCTGTAGGAGGATGGGGTTGTCCCATGAGTCATTCCGTAGTCATCTGGGGACCCATCATCCTCCATCCGTACGATTGCTCCGCAGATCATCCCAAAAGGTCACGGCGGTCTTCGTCGTCCGGTGGCCCGAACCGTGGTACCGCGGTTCATCCTAAGCCTCCGGCGTGGGGGCTTCGTCGACGCGGTGTTGCCGGACGGGCATCATACCGGGAGAATGTTGCAGATATCAAGTCATGGAATTACGAGTCGGGGCGTATATCGATAGCATATCTGCTCCTGCCCATGAGTAATCTGGCCGTAACCACAGGGTTGCCCTGCATGGTTTCTATATGCGCCATATCGGGCCATTTATCGAAGGGTTGGGCTAGCCATCCAACCATCTTGTGACTCTTTCCATCTACTGGAGGTGATTCCGATGAGGCCTTTTCTAGGGCCATTAAGAGATCGGAGATGTGAATCAATTGTAGATTCTCAAGAGATTCTAAGTCCATTTCAGATTGTATTGCATCTTCTAGCCTTCGAAGTAAGTCATTACTCGGACCCGGGTGTTCTAATCCATCTGTCCCAGGAAGAGGATGGTATTCGCCCTTGGGCCTGAGTATTAATGCAGCCCATGGAATTGAAGATATCTTTGGTTGATTCCACCAGTCTTCCGTTTTGATGATATTCAACAATAATTGTTCAGATAATGGTGCATACCACTCCATGGGAAGATGCTGGATTACAACACTGGAGAATGAGGGGGTCAATCTACCTCTTCCCTGTGTTATGCGGATGAATCTTGACCATGTGCTCAGATCCGAATTTGGATGTTTGCTCGCTGACTTATGCACCTCATTGAAGAATTCATCCAGATTTTCCAGATCTTGTAATTTCATCGCAGCGGAAAGTGTGTCAACAGATATGTTTGGAGGATTCTGAAGCCATGCAGGGATGGCCCAACTTTTGAGATCTTCAATCATGTCTCTTGGAAGATGATTTGCAAAGGTTAGCAGGCGCGAAGCGACCCATGATGACCCCTGGGGCGAAGATTCCGGAGGAGTCATTGGTCGCACGTCGAAGGCGAAATTTGGATTTTCAGATATTATTTCGCTGAATTGTTCCGAATATGCTGTTTGGAGATCAACGGTGGTTTGATTCATCAGCTCATGGACTTCGTATTCAGGCATATCCTCAAGGCGAATCATTGCTAGCCATTTGACATGTACTCTATTCCCGATTCGTTTCCACCTATGCCACCTGAGACTTGGGGGCGTGGCTATCAGAGATGCTTCCGGGTGCTCCGCTTCAATAGAGTTGGCCCAATCCTCATTTCGGCCAAGCATCTCAGTTATTGATTTTACAATAATGGGGTCTAAAGACTCTGAAGAGTCTAATTGAACATCCAACTTTGATTGAATTGAATCTATCTCATCCATTGGGGTCGTGGAAAATCGATTTGGCTTCCCATCGTCGATACGGACAGGAGATGATAATCCGGCGGGATCGCAATATCTTGTCCAAGGGAGTGGCCTCGTAGGATCGGCACTCAATCTGGCTACCCCTGGGATATTGGCTGAGGGATGAGTTAGTATGATGCCTCTACCCAAATTTCTCATGCAATCATGAATTAGATGTTCTGGGAGATCTTCTTCGATTTCAACCAGCATCGGAATCTGAGTATCTGAGTGAAGGGCCCACTCAATCAAGGAATGTCTTGCTCTAGG
>DATW01000014.1:8418-8723 GCA_002504845.1 Euryarchaeota archaeon UBA250
GAGTCTCCCCAGTCTAGTCTGAATCGTCTTAGAGTCTCTTCGGGGACACGTGATCTTCTTCTGAATGATATTCTATCTTTCAAGGCGTGTGATCTTCGACGGAGTTCGGAAGGATTTGTTCTTGGATGAGCTAAACGTATCCAATTGTCCAGTGCCTCCAGAGGGAATACGGATTGGTTATTTTTGTTATCTTGTATTCTACCAATTACAAGAAATTCATCAGGGATGATTCTTGATATTAGTGATCTGCCCATGCGTCCTTCGATATCGGCTACAAGTATTTCAGGTGAAAATACAGGAGGGGC
>DATW01000013.1:0-18101 GCA_002504845.1 Euryarchaeota archaeon UBA250
CGGAAGAGGGGGACTGGGCGTTGGTATGCTCCATCATGACTCCAAGCCAACTCGTATCTGAGGAAGCGTGGGGCGGAGGTTCGGTGACGACCCCGTACATCTCATTCGAATCCGTGGAAGAAGAGGTTGCTGGGAGTGTGATACCGATACTCGTGGCGCTTGGGATGGGCGTGGTCGGGGTTGGCTGGTTCCTCGTGAGGCGCCTGTAATCAGCAGGAGCTTGCTTCCGTCCAGCTCTCAGACGTATATTGGCCTGAGTCGTCCCTGTTTGTCTCTTCGTACACGTAGTAGGCCGTATGGTCAACGACACTATTGGACCAAGGGGACGTGTTTGATCCCTCTATCTCGAGTTCATAACAGCCATAGCCGGCATCCTCCCAGTCTTCCTTGAGGATGATCGAAGCGGATACGTCAGAAGCTTCGATACTGCCGCCAAGCTTCATCGTTGCCGCATCCAATCCGATGTACGAACTTCCAGACCCATATGCGCCCCCAGATGAATCCCATGCGGCGACCGTATGCTCCACGCTCACGCCAGGGTAGTCTATGGCGACTGAGCCCTCGTAAGTCATTGTGACCTTGAGGTCGAAATCGGCCAATGGCATTGGGGCTATGTATTCCTGAGATGCGCCTAGCAAGCCTGCAGCGACACTCAAAGCGACGCCTCTCAGGCATCGGTCCTTTGCGCCCTCGCAGTCCTGTGTGGAGAATGAAGGGGCTGCAGAGACGTCGACGCCAGTTAAGGTGCGCGTCAAGTGATTCGCGTCGAGAGTCCTGGTCCATGATTTGCCATCGACCTCTAGCGACATGACGTAATCCGTGGACGGGAGCGCATTGCCGCTGTAGAAATCGGAGACAGGGATCTTCAGCCACCCATAGTCCCCTTGACCGTCTTCCCTGTCTATGGAGAAATCCAACGTAGAAGCATATGCATTGGTGCCTCCGTGGGTTATGCTCACCGATGCCTCGTATGAGCCGGAACCTCCGTTCTGCCTTATCTTGACTACGATCATATCGTCATCCTCATCGAGATCGATCTCTCCGAGCGACATTTCTCCCGTGAGAAGGATGGCGATAGCGAAATTACTAGACAGGAGCAAGAGGAAGGAAATCCCAATCGCGATGGCAGATGCTGATGCGGGTGCCGGCCTTCCAATGAAGAACCAGATGGCTCCAGCAGAGAGAAGCAGAACTGCTGCTGACAGATATCCCGCATTCTCGCCAAGGAAGACGCCTCCGAACCACATAACGATGAAGAATGGGACTACCATTCCGCCCGCAATCAAACCAAATGTCCTAGATAGCGACTGTGTTTGGCCGTGTTCGAGGGACCCGCGCTCGCCGGAAGGGGTGCTGCTGGGAGTCAAATTCGACTCTCCGGTCTGCTGTTCTGCTGCCTTTTGTAGAAGTCCGCCGCTCGTCATGCTGAACATAGACGTCGAAGAGACGGTTATGAAACAGTCGCCGAGAAGACTTCGGTCGAGGGCTTTCAGAGAATAGAGGCCTCGAGCGGGATTACGTTGCCATCCTCGTCGATGGCTTCGGCATCACCCCGATCTTGTCGCCTCCCTGCCAAGGCGGCTGCGGCTAATGCGGAAATCATCATTGTGCCAACCAACTCAAATCCGGGGAGATAGATCCCTCGTATGTATATCGTCATAGTTTGGATCTGATAATCCGGAACGCCGACAGTCTTGATCGAATAATCGCTGACTGCCTTGAAATTCAGATTGTAGTACTTATCGGTCCAACCTTGGTTCTTGGGCGTCCTCATCTGAACGTATATCTTCTGAGGAGGAGCCAAGGACTCTATCTCAACGGAAACAAGGGGTATACTCAGTTGGAAGCCCTCATCATTGAGTTCTTCTCGATTGTCTATTCCAATTGCAAATCTATCCATCGCGTTACCGTCGTTGTGGACGGCAAACACCAGATTAGTATCGACTTTGGGCCTCAGTTGGATGAATGCCACATCGCTTTCGACGCGAAGTCGGCTGAACTGACGGATGATTGCCAACACCGTGTAAGTGGAAGGTGAGCTTGTGACTGGAACGCCATTTGCCTGTGTGACCTCGGCGGTTATTGCGACGGTCTGAGAGCCCTCTGGTGCCCTGAGATCTGCCCTGAGCGTGACCTGGAACGATGCAGATAGCCCATTTCCGACAGTTACGCTAGCAGGTCCGGAGTATGCCAAGTTTCCAGCCTGTATACGAATTTCCACCTTCACCTGGTGTATCGAGGGGTTTTCCAAGTTACAGTTCACTATTGTCGAACGTGGTGCCCCTGGCTCTACATCTATGGCCGAAGGTTGGTTACAGGTCAGGGTGATGTCTGGAACGGCTCCCTGTGCTTGAACAGCAGCCGCTCCGGCCCACGTACTGAGTACGTACACAACGAGGATCATGATGGCTCCTCTTGCTGACCTTCGCCGTGACATGGCGAGTAGTTCCCGACAAGCCGTATTTAGCGGTTCTTCAGACATGAACGCTTAATGCGTCTTTTATTCAGTTAACACAGTTGGACGGTCGGGGTCATTATTTTGGTGGACCCGACCGGATTTGAACCGATGACCACCCGGTTATGAGCCGGGCGCTCTAACCAACTGAGCTACGGGTCCTGCATCGTCGGTAACGGGAATTAGATTTGGACCTTCGCGATGATGAATGGCACGTATTGGTAGTCAAGGTTCAAGCGTCTTCGGCTCCACAGGTGTCGCATGGCGAAGATGTGGGTGATGTTTTTCACGTCCCTTTTACTGGTATCCGCGATGAATTTCTATGCAGTGGTTAGGGATCCTGACCTCATAGACATAGATGACATTCACGAGTATCCTCGCGAGACTGTGAAGGTGGAGGGTGTCTTGACCAGCTTCGTGGTTGATCCCTACGGGGAACAGGCGGACAGGATAGATCTTCAAGTTCGCGAGTTAGATGGGCACTCGGTTGTAGAGGTACGGTGGTTTGTGGACAGGGACCACCAAGTCCCTCCCGTGGGAACGGTCGTAACAGTTGAGGGCGAAGTGAGCGAATGGAGCGGCAGGATATGGCTCTCTTCTAACGGGTATGGTGCGATACAATGCAAAGAAGGAGACGGAGCAGGTGGGTGCACGAATATTGAGTATGAAAGCCTGCAACTAGTCGAAGTTGCCATGGATCCTGCAAAATGGGTTAATTCATCGGTCAGGGTAGATGGGTATCTTAGTGAGGCGATCGCCCCAGACGTAACATATCATTCACTGTCGCTCATGGACAATCCAGCGTATGGGAATGCTGATCACCTGCTATACATGCAAGTTGAAGGTAGACCTGTTGAATGGATTGAGTCTGGCAGTCACGTCGAGGTTACTGGATGGATTCAATACGATCAGCGTTCGCTGAGATATCGACTCCTTGTCCAAGCCCGTGCTGTTGAAGTTCTGAATGTAGGGCCTACAGTAATGCTTGACTGGAATCTAGACCCGCAGTCCCTTACATACGAAGTTGGAAAGTTGGTTCAGATTGAAGGGATCGCCGAGACAGGCGAGACAAGCTGGACCCTGAATGGGCCCAATATCGGCGACAAGATATGCATGCTCCCATCTCCTTCGGATATTGAGAATGGAACTACCGATACTTCAGAGACGTGGACTGGTCGTCTTTTGTGGTCTACTG
Organism: Euryarchaeota archaeon UBA250; assembly: GCA_002504845.1. Lineage (GTDB taxonomy): Archaea > Thermoplasmatota > Poseidoniia > Poseidoniales > Thalassarchaeaceae > MGIIb-N1. Next base: position 3,651 of record DATW01000013.1, read on the forward strand.
ACGAGGGGACCATTTGTTTGGACAGGGGGCACGATGCCTCGGTGCGCAACCCGATAGAAAATTCCGCAGGAGTGCTTCCTTTGAGGTCCGTAGCTTCAAATCCATTCACTTACGAAGGCGGGGCCTATACTTTCGAAGGTTGGGTTACAAGCACCATATCCCCCGACTACGACAAAGGATATGTCGGTGATGCGGCGACATACTTCGACAGGACCACTCAACTTCGCATACAACTGGTAGGGGAACATGCAGAATATATCGAAACCGGCCAGAGCATTCGATTCAATGCGACTGTGATATGGTCTCAGAGTGAAGGGCGCGTAGTTCTCGAAGCACGCTCTTGGACGCTTGGCGGGACTCCATATCCCTCACAGATAAACTGGGGCGATGGATACAACTCATGGAAATGGGAAATCGGCAATAGAGTATCCATAATGGGAATCGTCGTCATGGATGATTCAGGGGATCAGTGGGTGGAACGTTCTGGTTCTGATGAGCGTCTGTGCTTACTTGGCGATGGTTCTGAAACCAGTCAACAAGCGGCTGTTGGCGAACCAATTGAATGGATTGGAAGGCTGGAGACGACTGAGAACTTTGTAGAAAATGAGATGAGATTCTGTCTTAACGTTCTCTGAGGGGTACTTTGCATGGATCCTCTCCTAGTTGACTTCGCATGGCTCATTGGGTCGTTTGTAATAGGGGTCATGCTAGGCAGTCTGACAGGACTGATTCCCGGATTCCACGTGAATAATGTGGCTCTTATTGCCCTTTCACTTTCTCCTGTGGCAGTTGGCATAGGCATACCACTTGATGCTGTAGCGGGGATTATTGTCGCATGCGGGACGGTCCACACATTCCTGAACTACATTCCCAGCGCATTGGTGGGCGCTCCTGACGATAACATGGCCCTAGCACTGCTCCCTGGCCACAGGATGCTCATATCTGGGCAGGCTGCACAGGGCGTCGCATACTCTGCAAGAGGGTCGCAAATGGGCCTACTGATGTCGATACCTCTCCTAATTGTCGCAAGGTTGCTATTTGGGGAGAATCCTGGGCTAGGCCTCTATGAAACAAGCAGAGACATACTTCCGTGGCTACTTCTTGTGATCTCCATATTCCTGATACTTACTGAGACTACTCGTTTACCCTGGCCTGAGCCTTTTCAGAAGTTGACTAAGGGGCTGAGGTATGAGTTCTCTCGCCCGATAGGAATTACCCTTCCAGTCGGAAAGCGTCGTTTCAACATGAAGATGCGCGCATTCGACTTTCGACTGACGGACTCGTCGAGGAGTGCGGGCATCTTGGTGGCGACAGCATACTTCCTGCTAACAGGATTCTATGGTTGGGCTGTTTTCGAGTTGCCAGCAAGATCGCCGGTTGGTATGCCGTCTGCAACACTATTGTTTCCAGGATTGGCTGGACTTTTCGGTATAGCCAACTTAATTGATATCTACGTAACATCATCCGAGATACCCCCTCAGGAGCCTGATTGGGAGTTGCCTCCCATGCGCCCATTGGCTGTTCCAACATTTCTATCAGCGGTTGTTTCGAGCGTAATGGCCATACTCCCGGGAATGACAGCAGCACAGGCAACTGTGGTGGTAATGTCTATGCGAAACTTCTGGGGGAGATTGACTGATCCTAATTACGTGCCTGCGGACTTCGAACATGGCATTATCGACCAGCCTATAGGGAATGCTAAATCAGTCGACATAGAAGTTGATGATGAGGACTTGAGCGACGAGGACAGAGATTTGCTCAAAGCAGCCTTCGGCGAGATCGAGACAACCCCCGATCTAGATCTCAGATACAACGACCCCAAGAGGGATCTCGAGATTATCGCCATACTTTCCTCAGTTAACACCGCTGTGACAGTGATGGTACTAGGTTTCCTGTACATGGTCGGAAGGCCTCGATCTGGTGCTGCCTTAGCGCTCAACATGATGTATCCTATCGACATATGGGGGGCCGTGGAACCTCCCGCTGACTTCGTACGTTTGCTGGGGATAACGATAGCAGCTGGCCTTCTTGCGGTGCCCATGATGGGAACGGTTGGAAGAGGCATGCTCCGTCTTCACGAATTGATACCCCTCAGATCCCTCGTTCTTGCAGTTACGATTTTCGTCACCATACTCGTTTACTTCTCAACCGGCTGGGTCGGGGTGGGTACTCTGGTCATAGGTACTGGAATAGGATTGATGCCCCCTCGCATCGGAATAAGACGCAGTCATGCGATGGGAATCATTCTCGTCCCCATCATGGTCTACACATTTGCGCAGACTCTAGACGGCTTCGGATTCATCTGAGGTGACTGGCCCTACATCTGGTGTGGACTGGAACACTTATGCGGAGGGCACCGCCAGCAAAGGCCGATAGCATGTCTAGCAACCGCTCTACAACCTACTTGATTGTCGGAATAATCCTAATCGGAATGAATGCCCTTGCCTTTGCGCCATACGTTTCCCAGGCGACCCTGGATACGGTGGCTGAAGCAGTGGAATCGGGTTACGACGAGGCCTCCGACTTCGAGGATGATGATTCATGGGGCACATCTACAAGCGAGCGTGCTTACTTCGCACACAGCATAACGAATCCAGTAGAGGTGGCTGACGGCACTGCTGCACCCCAGTTCGAGAAGTTGGGGCCATTCATCTACAATGTCACAACTCACAACGATCTTCTCGAGTGGGACGAAGATATTGGAACAATGACATACTCCTCCTACGATGTCTTCGAGTGGTGCGAAACATGCACACACGAGGGAGCGGCTTCAGTCTCAGGCGACACCCAGATAACCAACGTGAATATTCTCTGGAACACTCAGAGGATAGCGGGCATCTCAACAGGAATCGAGTACGGCGAGCAGTTCGCCAAGGCCGGATTCACCAAGAGCATGATGACGTACGACATGATGTATCTCGCACCGAGCATGGATACAGCAGATCAGATCTCAGCACTTTCCTCAGGCGCAGAGGCCGCGATCAATGCCCAGACAGGCGGGGCGTTGGACGCAGTGACTGTTGCAGGCATGGCAGATGCGATGGTCATGGACGGTTTCTTCGCAAGCTGGAACGCGAGTTTGAACGATATGCAGAGAGCCGCTTTAGGGGCCGATGTTATGTCGCCTGACTTCAGCTCTGCGGCGGGTTCGATAATGAACAGCGCTGTTGACTCGACGAGCGGGGTCTGCATGGCCCTTACGTGCGACTACGGCCCATGGATGGTCGCCGCATGGGGCGAGCCCAGCTCGGTGATAACACCACTACGAGCGGACCTTCTAGGATACGGCACGACCGATGCAGCCGAGATGGCACTCATGGACTGGGCCGTATACGCAGGTGCTGCATCCATGATGCAGACCAATGGCGCAGGAGTCCCGCCAGAGCTTGCAACAGACAATGCCCACAGAGTCGAGCTTCTCACGGGATACTCTTTCCCAGCGGATGACCTGGAGTATTTCCTCTTCGGTACGAATGAAGCCAGCGGTTACCCGGCAGGCATGCTAGCCGAGCAGGATCTGAGCGGCATCCCACTCTATGGAGTAGTGCTGTCATTATTGCCCTTGACCGCAAATCCGCCAGATTACATGGGCTACATCCAGGAATACAACATCCCAGGCATCCTAACCATGCAAGGTGTTGCAGGCTGGTCATCTGGCTGGCAACTGGCAGAATCGCATTTCCCAATGCGCGTTGTCAATCCAGCAGCTGCTGGGACCATGGATGCAGATACCTGGTGGAAGATGTCCTTCGGAGGCGAAGAGCCCCTCCTAGGAGGCAACATCGCAGTTGGTCTCAACAGAGCATTGGCAGCAGGCGAGGGGGCATCGCTTTCCCTCGATAAGGTCGATGAGATCCTGTATGATGGGCCATATGCTCTCACAAACTCGGACATCGCAACGATGTTCATGTACGGCGAACTATCGGGGAAATCCTTCCCTATGACTGCCACTGGGCCCGGTGAAGGAGGAGTTCAGATGGACTGGAACGATGCGTATGTGGCAGGCATGTATGGCATATCCGAAAGTGACGCGTCGCTTCTCAGATCATGGGTTAACGACTTGATGTTCGGATCCGTTGTCGGGCTCCTACTAAATTTCCAGTATGGGGCAGGGCCGCTCACGACACAATCAGTGAGCAATTGGCTGTATGGATGGTCGGACCCGGTACTTGTCGGCCTATACGGTGCTGAAAACAGCTGGGTCAGCCTAGAGACCAATATGACCTACTATGGAAGCAATGGACTCTCTACAGGCGACTACAGCGTTTACGAGGATACCACTACGACACAGGGCGACACGCCTGGGCTAAGAATCGCCGAGGGATACCTAGACTCAGAAACTGGCGAGGTGTATGCCATGAGCGAGCACATGCCCTGGAGATCACCGGCCTCAGAGACTGCAACGTTCGGACTACTGAGCGCGCACGTCGGAAACGACGCAACCGATCAGAGTGATGCCTTCGGAGGCATGGCCACTGACGCTGACGAGATCCAGAAGATCAACCTCGTCGGATATGCGATTTCTGATACGACCGTAGAGGGCAATCTCGAATTCAAGGGCATCCCCATGGTGCACCATTCAGTCGCCTTGGATCCCACGGCGAACCAGATACAGGCCAAGCTGATTGGGTCTGGGACCGTTGTGGATGTTCTCCCTGGAGCGCTTCCAGTGTACTTCGAATCCAATGTGGACATATATTTCGAGGAGATAACGGGAATTGCGATGTATGGAAAGAGCACTTCCACGTTCCACCTAGACCTGAGAGGGCCAGGGATGATGGATCCCGTGATTGGTGTGGATACACACCCTGTGTTCGAGATACACACTGCATCGGAGATTTCTGATGATGATGCTGAAAGCTTCGTTTCAGCGGTGATTGACAATCAGGGATTGATGTTCTGGACTGACTTCGGCACTGGTGCCGATGGAAGCACCGATGACATTGCAGACTTCGTGGCCGTGGCACTATACCTCGTTGCCTTCTATCTGATATTCATTGGTGCGAGAGGCATGAGCGGGGCTCGCTCGGGCGAAGAATGATCTTTTGATTAATTCTTCAAGCAGTAAGATATGACTTCCGCGTAATCCGGCTGTATGCCTGGATTCTCAGCGGCCCACGCATAACCCACGGTGCCGTCGGGCTCTATGACGAAGACCGACCTTGTTGCAACCGTGTAGCCTTTGATCGAAAAATCATGATAGGCGACTCCGAAATCATTAATCACAGACCTATGGACATCGGAGAGAAGTGGGAATCCTATATCATTTGATTCTGCAAAGGCTGCATTTGAGAAGGGTGCATCCACAGAAATGCCAACTACGATGCAACCTGCTTTTTCCAAGTCGCCCATCAGGTCATTGAATGAGCACATCTCCTCTGTGCAGACGCCGGTGAATGCAGCAGGATAGAATACCACCAACATCCTCGCCCCAGAATGTTCCTCACTCGAGAATGTCGACTTATCTTGGGCAGTTAGGGTGAAGGTTGGGGCAGTGTCTCCGACTGTAAGCATGTGCGACCGTAATGGTGTAAGGTACACCAATGCTCCGGTGATTACATTCTGGAGGGGGCATCTATGCCAAGTAGTTCCAAACCGGTCTTCAGTATATCGCCCGTGAGGGCGCACAGAGATATTCTTTCAACTCGCAGAGAGTCGTCTTCAATCAGTACCGGGCAATGCTCGTAGAATGAGCCGAATGCCTGTGAAATCCTGTGCAACTGCTTACAAATCCTATGCGGCGCCAACTCGGAAGCTGCAGTATCGACGGCATCTGGAAAGGCTAGGATTTCCCTTGCCAGGCGAGTTTCCTCGTTTGAAGGCAAGGTGTATCTCGCTGGGTTCTCCACAGATGCTCCGCCCCCGGACTTAGCAATTATACTTCTAATTCTAGCATGCGCATACTGTAAATATGGGCCAGTTTCGCCCTCGAAACTCAGCATCCTCTCCCAGTCGAACACGTAGTCTTTCGTCCGATCTGCCTTTAGGTCAGAGTACTTTACAGCGCCTATACCGATACTCTTGGCGATTGACTCTATTTCGGAGGGGGTCATGTCAGGATTACGATTCAAGACTGCTGCAGATGCCCTCTGTATTGCCTCTCGAAGGAGGTCAAGTAGTCGGATCGCTCCTCCGCTCCTGCTCTTGAGTTTCCCTCCATCAGAGCCCAGGACAAGTCCAAATGGAACATGTTTTGAAGTGTGCTCCTCGTGAAGAAACCCTGCGATTCTTGCAGCAGCGAATACCATCTGAAAGTGCTGTTTCTGCTCAGCGCCCACTACATAGACTAAATCGTGCGCCCCGAGCCTCTCTGTTCTATCGATTATGCAGGCTAGGTCCGAAGTGGCGTAGTTGTAACCTCCATCGCCCTTTCTTATGATGAGAGGGAGGGGGTTTCCCTCCCGGTTAAGCCAGTCACCTGGATACATGACCTCTGCGCCCGAATTATTGCTCAGAAGGCCTCTTTCATCGAGTCTTTCTACGACACTTGCTAGTAATGGGTCGTAAAATGACTCTCCCCTCACATCATCTTTTGTCAACAAAACTCCGAGCAGCTCGTAGACCTCGTCGAAATATGAGAAGGATAGGTCGACCAGTTGTCTCCAACGTGCCATTGTCGCTTCATCCCCGGACTGAAGGGCTACTACCCTCCTCCTTGCTCGTTCACGGAAATTTTCATCCGAATCGAATGAAGATCGTGCATCTCGATAAAATATGCCGAGGTCTGCAAGTGCGTCTGAAGGTTGAATTCCTTCAGATTCTAAATCTTCGAGTCTCTCAATCAGCATACCGAACGGTGTGCCCCAGTCCCCGACGTGATTTTCACGGATTACCGTGTTGCCTTTCATTTCAAGAATTCTGACAAGTGAATCTCCTATCACAGTGGATCTGAGATGTCCGACGTGCATCTCTTTGGCGATGTTCGGAGATGAGTAATCTACCACCACAGTTCTTGTGGAGTTTCTTTCTACCCCATTCGTGGGGTGCTCAACAAGTTCTGAGAGGCGATCTGCTAACCAGCGGCTCTCGGCCGTTATGTTGAGGAAGCCTGCTACAGAGGATGCCGAGGCGATCCCCTTGAGGTGTTCATTCATTTTTTCAGCCGCTTCATCGGCAATTTCAACTGGTGATTTTTTGAGAATTCGTGCGAATTGATGGCATGGTATTGCAAGATCTCCGTGTGACTTATCTGTGGCTGGCCCGATGATTGATTTTGAATCGAAATCTGCTAGCCCCATCTCGATCAGGACTGGTTCGAGAACCTCTGATACGGGTTTTATCAGATCACGCAAATTATCAGCTCCACGGGTACCTTAGCACTGCAGCGATTCCTCCAAAACTGCTTGCCAAAGTGGAGCCTTCCTCGGAATCAAGAGAAATGAGAGATACATTGGCTGATGTCCTCAATGCTAGTCGGCTAAGCTCATCCACGAGATCCATTGTCCTCTCAGGGTCTTCCACGGGAGACTCAGAGCCACATGACGGACAATCGGGGATTTCCGTCCTAGATTGTTGAGAAGAGTCCCACTCATGACTACAGGATTTGCAACGCCAGCCAACACGACGAACCCGTAGTCCCTCCGAGAGTAGGAGCGTATCGACAGCGCCTTGCTCCAGGGCTGCACGGACCATGACCTCGCCATAGGTGGCTTTGGGGTGTGCCTGCATCACTTCACGAAGAAAACGATCGACAAGTTCTCTTTCTGCATCTAAATCGATCTTGTCCATCAAAGAGCCTGCTCTCTGCACGAGTTCCCTTAAGCCACTTTCATTTGAGTAGCCGACATCGAAATACGGCTCTCTTATCAGTTTCTTAATCTCATGATGGAGGTAATCATTCTTCATTACGAAATCCTTGGTTCCTCCGGGGCCTCCGACGATGATGCCGCTGATGTTCTCAATATTGGGCAGCCAGTATGAACATGCATGCTCAGTCGCTCTCTTGAAGAAATTGTGAGCCGCCTCCTCGATCAAACGCTCGAATCGCTGTGCAGATTGTCCGCCTTGCCTGTGCTTGCCCATTATGTTGCTTTGGAGTTCCTCTTGACAGTGAATTCTCTTACCTGTTGCAATTCCATATGCTGCTTCCCCGCGATCAATTACGAATAATCCGTAGGACGTCCTGTCTATCAGCATCTCTTCTAATTGAGATATCTCGAATGTTGAATCGCATCTGTATCTGTATGACTGCAGAGGTTCAGGAGGGTCGTCAACGACCACTGAAATCAGCCTTGTCTTGTTGTTTCCTACGATGACATGCCCTACAAATAACGCAATGCCCCTTTCTCCCGGAGTAGTGTGTCGGTTGAGTGTCGCAATCGCGGATTCGATTGCGTCCTGGACGTGTTTCTTTGTCGACTTTGACTTTATGTTGGCAGCCTGTCCAGCCTCTTGAGAAAGTTGTTGCCTCACATCGTGGATTTTTCGATCAGGTGGTATGACTACTGAAACTAACTCAGTTCCCATGCCCTTCATGCCCCGTAAATCCTCCAGCGCTTTCTTGAGGCGGAGACGTCGATACTGCTGCTCAGTGTCGTCGCTCATCGCTGGAACCTCGTCTTAACCCGCGGGGCCATATTCATGAAGCCTGTGGGCATCTCAGACGAGTTGTTGATAGACAGTCGAGAACTAGGGTGTACCGTGGATGCTCGCGTGGTGGCACTCGGAGGCAGTCTCTTGAGCGCTGATTCTGATGAAATTCATGGTTGGATTAAGGGGCTTGCGCTGATTCTTGAGCGGCGTGATTCAGAAGGTTCCGCCACTGCAATAGTTGTTGGTGGCGGTGCAGCCGCTAGGCGCGGCATAGATGCCGCCTCGTCATTGACTAGCGATAGAGATGCACTGGATCGTATCGGCATAGCTGCTACTCGACTCAATGCCTCCATGATCAGAGAAGGGTTATCCGGGGCCGGAGTCCGTGTGTCTGAAATAGCGCCATTATCGATAGAAGAGGCTGTGGCATCCATGGGTAACGGGGTGGTTGTAATGGGCGGCACAGTGCCGGGCCATACTACCGACTGTGTGGCGATAGAGTTGGCAATAGGGATGAATGCTGAATCCTGTTTGATCGCGACGAATGTATCTCACGTCTACAGTTCTGACCCATCCACGGACTCCGAGGCTACCAAAATAATGCGGATGAGTCATGAAGAACTCAGAGCCATAGTGGGGGAGGCCTCGGAACATAAGGCAGGTGGCAGAACCGTAGTCGATCCCGTCGGGGCAATGCATGCACGAGAATTCAATCTAAATCTTGATGTTGTTGATGGGAAAGATCTTGCAGCCCTTGAGTCTGCTCTTTCAGGACTGCCTTTCAATGGAACTAGCATACGAGGAGAGTGAGTGAATGAGCCAGACAAAGAGGCAGCGAACCGCCATGACGCCGCACAGACACTGCACGGTATGCTGGGCTCCGATACCTCTCGACAGAGATCCGCCGATATGCAGGGATGAGGGTTGTTCTGTCACCCACTCCAAGAGAGAAGCTTCCAGAAAGCGTTTCACAGTGATGCTTTACCTGTTTCCTGCTATAGCCTTGGTTCTGGCTGTTTTATCCGCCATGCAAGCGTAAGCGTCATTGCGGCATGCCGTCTGCAGCCCCTTATGCGGGTGGTGCGTGTACTGTCTGTCCTACCCGGTGCGGTGGGAGTACTCTGCCTGCTAATAGGGGGGATCAGCGTTTATGGCATCGATTTAGACACTGAACGTGTTCAAATCCCAGTTGTACCGTGCACAGAAGTGTCGGATGAAGGATGTCTGGTGGGAATGACCGGGTCCGATCTGGAGGTTCCAAATGGCTTTCTTTTGATGGACATAGAACTGACTATCGAATGGAGTGAGCCATCTAAAAGTTGGATAGGGGTTGTTGATGCATCATATGCTGATTCATGTCCTCCTGATGGAGACGGATTGACAGCATGCACCAAAGACGATTTTGAATTCATTTCTGGGGGCCCGGATTCTCCTGGTAATTTCAAGCTTGATCTTCAACCAGATTCGTATCGGTTTGTATCAGCCGGGAAGGAAGGCGCGGACCTGGATGAGCAACTTGTAACAATTAGCCCGTCAGTGGGCATTGCGCCGGCACTAGAATTGCTTTTGCTAGTCATCGGGGCCATCCTATTGATTGGGGCTATCGAGATGATCTACCCCGTAGAGGTGCTTTGGAAACGTTTTGTTGACTCCTGATTCTGCGAGTTGTTGAAGGACCTGTGCCCCTTGGCAAGGGTATGAAGTCACAGATTTGTGCGAATTGCAATGCCCCTGTAAAGGTCGAGGGTTTGCCTAGTTCCTACGGCGGTTATGATCTGTACTGCAAGGTTTGCGGCCACACCTGGCGCGTAGAGTGAATCACAGATCTATGCCTGTATCTTCGCGATGCCAATCTGATGGAAGATTAAGGGGGTCTTCTACTACGTCTGCTGCTATCGAAGTCACAATAGCTGATCGAAGTTCTTCTAACCCAGTGCCATCTATCGAGCTAACAGGCATTGATTCGGGAAGCACAGGGGCATCGATGTCCGCCTTTGAACGTACCAAGATGAATCTCCTGGCGCTTATTAGGCCCTTTACCTCATCCAGCAAACTCAACTGCTCATCCAGAGGGGTGCCGCCAGATTCAGATGGATCAATGAGAAATAATACAATATCTCCGACATTCTCCAAAGCAGCTATTGCCTGCATCTCAATTGCATTCCTTTCTATATTCGGTCGGTCTAGGAGGCCAGGTGTATCGACCATCTGATATTTTCTTCTCCGGTGGGTGAAGTGGCCCAAATGAAGTCGCTTGGTTGTGAATGGATATGCTGCGACTTCAGGCTCGCCGGATGACAATGCGGTGATGAGGGCTGACTTGCCGACATTTGGCGCTCCTGCGACTACGATACACGGATTTGCAGGGTCTATCGATGGGAGTTCTCGGAGACGGTCGCGGGCCTTATTCAGCCATTCGAGCTGCGGCTCGAGCTGATTGAGAACTGAAGCAAAACGCCCGTAGGCAGATCTTCGACTCTCATGGAAACCCGCTATTTCGCGTATCCTCAGCATTTCAGACTGGATTCGCCCTGCTATCCTACGAACCTGCTCAGCGCCCCATTGTATGCCTCCGAGATTCTTGCGATAATCGTCAGCACCAACTGAAGCATCAATGAGGGCTTGGTCGAAGGGTGAGAGGGCATTCAGGCTAGGCCACCTGTCAACCCAGTCGAGCAACGTGGTTGCTATGGTGTCGGATGATGACTGCACCATCCTATTCATCTGCTTCCTGACTCTGTGATACTTATCTGGATCTTCGACTAATGCTGCCATCTTACTTGCTTTTCTGAACGCCTTATCGACGATTTCCTGAGGCAGCAATACAGTGGGTATCCTCCTCCATTCCACCGACACCATGGCAATCCCTGCGGTGACGGTCTCGTGTGACGGTCTTGAATTGCGTGGGCGTTAAAGTCGGCATCTCTGCGTCTTCCTTATGTATCTCGGATTGACAATAGGCATCATGCCGAGCACCGATGGAGAGCAGGGGCGAGACCTCCCCGACTGGGCCGAAACGATGTATTACGCATACGGTTCGCCAGATCTATCTACGCGCGGGGATGTTTACGTCGGTCCGCTGATCGGCCGTAAATCGGGCCTGAGGAAGGATGATCTTGTTGAAATGGTGATTGACGCGCGATCAGTAAAATCTGGAGAAGCGAATATCATCAGAGGCATGCTAATCTCGACAGGCAGGAGTTCAATAGACATCCTGGATGAGAATGACCAGTTTCGCTCTTTCTCTCGAGACGTGATTGTTGAAATTCGACTGGTTGCACACATGAGACCCCAGTACATAGATGACGATGAGTTGTTATTCTTCGAAAGAGAGGACATGCGTCGCCGAACTAGCGTTAGCGAGCAAGCGGAAAGGAAAGCTGATGGTCATGATGATTCACACGTATGGGGCTGATTCTGTTGTCTGATCTCGCAAGCAAGCGATGCAAGCCGTGTGAAGGCGGTGTTCCGCCGCTCAAGGAATATGAATGTGAGGATTTTATCTCTGGCATAGACAAGGGATGGTCCATAGTGGATGGGCACCATCTTAGGAGAGTATGGGCATTTCCGAACTTCTTGATGGCTCTTGAGTTCCTAAATTCAGCAGGTGCTATCTGCGAGCAAGAAGGGCATCATGCTGATTTCGAAATTGGTTGGGGGCGTGTTGAGGCAAAGATTTGGACCCATAAAATCGATGGCTTGACTGAATCAGACTTTGTACTCGCGGCCAAATTCGATCAACTCTGAAAGGTGGCATGATGAGCAGGGTGCAGGACAACATAATATCCAGACGCTCGATCTACAGATTTGAAGAAAGTCCTGTTGAAATGGCCTGCCTCGAAACTGCTTTCGAAGCTGCTAGACATGCTCCCTGCCACAAGCAGACCCATCCGTGGAAATTCTATGTCCTTGGAAAAGAAGCTCGTAGCTCAATGATCCCTGAGGTCGAAAGACTAGCCGTGGAAAAAGCTGCAGGGAAAGGCGAGAATGAGGTCCAAGAGGGTATTCAGAAGGCGATATCTAAGATTTTGTCCCCTCCTGTACTAATAGCAGTCACATCCGCTGTCACCCCTGAAGATGATTTCAGAGAGATGGAGGATTACGCCGCAACGGCATGTTCGGTGCAGAATCTCGTCCTCTCACTTTGGGACCAGGGTATTGGTACCCAATGGTCTACTGGAGGCATAACAAGATCTGATTTCGTCTATAAGGCACTTGAGATATCACCGGTGAAAGAGAAGATTGTCGGATTTTTGAAGGCGGGCTATCCAGCGGCGATTCCTCAAAGGGAAAAAAAGTCGATTGCTGAAATCAGGGAATATCTCCCCTAGAATCATCCGATCACTACAACTTCACCGGTCCAATGGAACACCAAAAGTTCTCCATCAGAGGTTTCTCCGAAACCAACTATCATCCCCCCAGACGATCCGAGATAATCCTCAGACCACATTCCTGATTCTTCACGCATAACCCATAATGATCCCGAACAAAAATCGCCGTAAAGATACCCGTCTCGAAGATTTTCTGGGCCCCAGTCCATCCAGAATCCGCCTGTGATGGAACAATTCCCATTTTCGTGAGGGTAGAATCCAACTGGATCAGTCATCCCCGCCGGTAATGGCGACCCATCTTCATCTGGATTACAAGTGCCGTCCTCATTCGTGAAACCATTGGGGTAGAATCTGTGCTCACCCTCCCTCTCCGACCAGCCGAAATTAGCACTTTCCATGAGTGGGACCAGATTGACCTCCTCGTAGCAATTCTGCCCTACATCGGCTATCCATAACCTATCATAGCTGTCAATATCAAACCTCCAAGGATTTCTCAAGCCGCTATGAAGGACATATTGATTCCCAGTTTGATTTTGCACTACGGGGCTAATATCGCCTTGTTCATATGCGAACATGAGGATGGACCCCAGTGGTGTTGAGTTATTTTGGCCATTCTGATGTGGATCGTCGCTGCCACCTCCATCACCGACTCCCCACAGATACTGATTGTCACCGACCGGTAGGAGATAGCCGCCATTGTGGTTCCTGTACGGCTGTTCGATCTCCTTCAATATCGAGATTGAAGATGGATCCAGTGACCCCTGGCTGTCGATGGAAATAGTTGCCAATGTGAGATTCGATTGATTTGGGCCTTCACATGACCCTTCAGCGACATATGATATCAGAACAGTGCCATTCGTCGCAAAATCGTCCTCAAAGGCTACGCCGAGAAGGCCTTGCTCCATATGACACCTGTTTACGACTTCGCTCAAGTCTGCGACTAATTCCAAATTATCGCCGTCCCAAGATTTGATGTAGCCACTCAGATATACAATCCATAATTCGCCACTCACTGGATTGATAAGCGACTGATGCGGTATGTCAAATGCTTCTAGAAAGAGGTCACAATCCAAACCGTAAGACGCATCCAGATTGCAGTCCCAGGAGACGGGTTCTGGCCATTCGAATCCTTCTTCAGATTCAGACATGCAGCCGCTTGACACTGTCGATAAAACGAGAATCAAAGCGACTAACAAACCCCTCATCAGGTACCTCACCCAAAGTAGGCTTGTATGCCCGGCACGTTTGAAACCGCTGCACCATATGTGCCAAGATGATCTTCGGCAGTGGTGGGTATCATGTCCTCAGTATAGAGGGTATCCCACAGTATCTCTTTCCCTTCTTCATCATCACTCAGCGCACCGAGAGCGGCTTGTACAAGCGCCACAGTATCAGCATCCATATTTTCTGGGTTGTAAAGCGTCGGGTGGCTGGGTGCCTGGCCGAATGGCTCTAGCATGACTACCTCGTCCCGATCTAGGCACCAGTCATAAGCATCGGATCCAGTGCAGTATGTGTCGTACACGGTATCCTTGATCAGTGCGACATCTCCCGTCCCATCCATCATGCACCTCATGGCGCCTTTGTA
>DATW01000013.1:18504-22938 GCA_002504845.1 Euryarchaeota archaeon UBA250
ATATCATTAGGATCGCCTTTAACTTCGGCGTATCCATTACCAATCAGATACCCCATCGGTATCAACATCCCTGCACTCTTCAACCAACCAGTGTGGCATGATCTCTGGCCCTCCATCAGGGCGAACGGATCGGTATCAGGATCATCGTCCAGATGTGCTGCGGCTATGTCGGAATCAGCCCTGACCCATGCAGCAGCATTGTAGTAAGTCCTGCCATCCCCTTTTGTCTCAGCAGCAAGGACGTCCAGATCGTATACTTCCCATGCCAACCAGGCAGCCGCTCCGTCAACAAAACCGATATCCGCATTACCCTTGTCTATGGCCTCGATCAAAGGTCCTGAGTCGCTAACTGGGTAAATCTCAACATCCCAATCATCCCCCATCAAGCTGCTCATCTTATCGGCCAGATGCTGCGGGTTATTGTCCCAAACCTGGTAGTCTTCCTGAACCTGATATGCAATCGTCAAACAGTTCTTCCCTTCATCGCACGGATCGTAGTCAGGCTCGTACATGAGAAGATAGAAACCCCCTCCGAGAAGCAGCAAAATTGAGATTGATATTGCTTTGTTTGCCTGGGCCCAGCTGGTTACGTCGTTTACATCCATGAGCCTACCCGGGAGTAGGATAGAAATAAAATTTAGGCTTGCCTAAAATAAAATAATAGTGCTCTTTCGCTCGAACGTGGTCACTATCACAAAAGATGGCTTGTTGAACGCTATGGGCGTTATATGTGCCTCAATATTGGTGTCCAGCTTTGCCATGGGCTCGATTTTAGGGAGCAGCCACCCGGAGTTCGTTATTGATGATGATTCAATGCTCCATGATATTGAGAATCTAACTTCATTTGGTCCGAGAGTGTCAGGTTCTGAAGCCGAGCAACGAGCATCAGAATACATAAGTCAGAGATTTGAAGATGTTGGGCTTCAAAATATTGAGATTCGAGAATACCAGATAATGGGGGCTTGGTTTGAATCTCCGGATACCGATGAAGAACCAACTCATATGCATGCCCAGATAGAACAGGGTTCCCCCAATATTCCGGGTTTTCCGGATGGGTCTGCAGGTACCGGGAGGATTCAGATAGAATCGACAGGCGACTTGAATCACATCGAATCATTCAGCTTCCTAGGGTATTCAGGCGGCTACCATAAGCATGACAGCCAATTGCTTGATCTAGGATTTGGTTCGACCAGCGACTTTGGATCATCAGGAGATCTGACCGATAGTGCCGTGGTAGTTCATTATGACGGAAGCCGGGCATTAGCGGACATCTACAAAGACGCCATTGACGGCAATGCTGCGGTGCTGATGATCTACCAGGAAGGAGTCGAAGAACCGCCATTTCGAACGGTTACTGTAGAAGAAGATGGCATCAATGTCCCTTTCCCGGAAGCTTATGGGGGTCAATATTCTGATTTATTGATTCCATTCTTGCACATATCCGAAAGTACTGCTGGAATTTTCATCGATTACATTGATGAGGCTGCGGGCGATAGTACAAAATATGCAATTCTTGATGGTAATTGGGAGGCGGTCAAGACAGGTACGAGAACAATCTACGTGGTCACAGGCGAAATTCCTGGGGATGATCGAAATATTATGATCGGTGCCCATCACGATTCTACATATCTTGGTCCTGGTGCTGTCGACAATGCGATTGGGGTTTCCCAGATGATCGAAATTGCAAGTCAGCTTGTAGAACGACAGATGGGGCCAACTTTCCAATTTTCTAGCTGGGGGGGCGAAGAACTTGGGCTGTTGGGGAGTCAGGCATTTATTGAAGAAAATGTGGAAGATATGGAAGATTTGGATTTCTACATAAATCTTGATTCGACCAATTTGAATCCCTCAGTCGGATTGGGCACTCTGGGTATTGAGACAACAGAACAGAGCCTATCGCAGGATCTTTTCAAAGCCCGAGATATTGTTTTTGGAAGTGATTGGGATGGATATGAAGCAGAGATTTTTACAAATGAGGGAGGCGGTGGTAGCGATCACAAATCGTTCAATTCTGCTGGTTTCTCCACTGTCGGTTTTTACGGATGGAAATATCCGGAATACCATCTCCCTTCTGACCAGTTCAGCGTAATAAACCAAGACAGTGTTGCGCTAGTACCCGATATGGTACTTCAATTCATTTCAATTGAGTCAGGATACGAAGGAGGACCCATCATACAGATTGAGGGGTTAGAGGGTAAATCTGAATCATGGGTATTTCCCTTCACGATAGCCCTGTGCGCGGGATTGGCAACTGGTATAGGCGGCATCATCGTCATGTTCCTCAGAGAAATTACATCTGAGTTGATGGCTTTCATGCTAGGTATGGCAGGAGGGGTCATGTTACTGATTTCGATTGTTGATCTGTGGTTTGAGCAAGCCAATGAGTTCGGGTATCTTTCGATATCTGTCTCTTTCGCGATAGGAGCATTCACAGTTTTCCTCGCAAGCTACCTTCTGACCAAGGGAGATGAGGAGGACATGACTGATGAAAGGAAGCTGTACAAATCCGGTATTCTAACAGCTATCGCGTTGGGCGTCCATAACTTCCCCGAGGGATTGGCTATGGGCGTGGCAGTGCTTGAATCTGCTCAATACGGATTTGTCCTTATGATAGCAATAGCACTCCACAATATCCCCGAGGGGATAGCTGTCGCAGCGCCTATTCAGGCAGGTAATGGTGGGAAAATGAAGGCTACGGGCATTGCTATGCTTACTGGTTTAACTGAGCCCCTTGGCGCTTTATTTGCTCTGTTGGTTCTAGGATCTTTTCTGACTCCATTGATGGTTGGCATCTCCTTAGCGTTCGTTGGCGGCATAATGACGGTGGTTAGTTGTAGGGAGTTGATACCCCAGGCAATTAGACAGAATAGGCCCAAACATATGATTGTAGGAATATTATTCGGATCATCAGTTATGCAAATGAGCTTGGTCTTACTTGGATGATTTGCTGATGTGTGGTCGTGCTAAAGGCCGAATAGCCACTTGGGATACAAGTAAAGCCTTCCGAGGACGGAATCTGAAAATCTGAAAAGTTGGGCTCTGTGCCTCCCAACCCTTACCAATTTCACGTCTTTCCGGTTGGCCATCTCCCTCCATCGATCACGACCCTGGACTGGGAATGATCTGTCAAATCTCTCAGGGGTCGCCATCAGCTTCCAACTCTTTCTACCGGCAACTAAATCGATTATTTCGACCCTACATTCGTCGGATATCAGTTCCTTTATCTCGATCATCACGGGCTCCTCTCTTTGTTCCAACTCGGATATCACCTGCTCAAGGGTTGGTATGCTTATGTCGATTTCCTCGCCTGCCGAGATGATTTCATCCATCTCCAAAAGGCGAGTCTCGATGCGTTTCCCTTTCAAACATATATCGTCATCATGAAAGACGAATAAGGTGCCATCGGCGGATTCCCTTACATCGAATTCCCAGTATCTGAACTTGGAGTTCGAGACAATTTCCAAAGAATCGTGCAAGCCCTGTATGGTGTTCTCAAGTTTAGTTCCGGATGCGCCGAGTCTGTGTCCAAGATTGCGCATGTACAGTTACCCTATGCAAGCCTCTCCTAGATGTCTGTTGCTACACCATTCGTAGCCGATTATTCCGGCGATCTTGATGGAGGGCGATCATGAGTCAGATCAGACGCCGGAGTGATCTTGCATGCCATTGTACCATCCAGATATTATCGGGTGGTTCTGCACTATATCGAATCCATACAGCCCTTGCATGGAACGAAGTATGCCAAAATTCGCATAATCTGCGCCATTGGGTTCTTGCTTTCCGAAGAATTTTCCCTGGATACCTTCTGACATGACATCTAGCTGGTATTGGAGATTTTCACGAGGGGGCAATTCGAACATCTTCGCCCTACTCTTCCCCACCATGCGCATTATGAAGCCTCCAATCCACTTGTTTATCAGGCGGCTACCGAAAGAGAAATTGTCCACCTTTGTGACATAATCAAGAGCTTGGACAGAAGTTCTGTACGAGGTATAAATCACTGCGACTATCGACTTGCCGAGAACCTGATTGGAGAAATCCATCCAACGATCTTGTTCTGGATCTTCCCCTGCCCTAGGGAAGGAGTTAGCACCGGTTGAGTCGATATAGTGGAGGATATGGTTAGAGTCATTCACCTGAGTCCCGTCTACATCCACAAAAATCGGCACCTTGCCCCAATCAGACCACTTCAGCTGGGTCTTGAAAGTGGGATCTACCTCTACTTTCGAGTACTTGATATCCCTCGAACCAAGAAGTGCCTTCACCTTGAAGCAGAAGGGGCAGGTTTCGAAGCAGTACATTGTTGGTAAGCCGTTAACGGTCCTTTCCGGGACGCGTTTCTTCTGTACCCCCGAGGTTGGCTCTTCAATTGAATCATCAACTGCCATGACATTACGCTCCGAAGGACCCTTGTGAATCCATCGAATCGAGAAC
>DATW01000013.1:23320-30196 GCA_002504845.1 Euryarchaeota archaeon UBA250
CCCCCTCATGGCCCGGTATGGCTGATGGTTTCCACGTGGTCACAGGGGCATTCGGCTATTCAGGAAGATGGATCGCCAAATTGCTTCTAGATCAGGGGATACGAGTCAAAACTCTGACCAATGCCATTGGGAGAGATGACCCATTTGATGGGCGTGTCGAAGTAATGCCTATTGATTTTGAAAATACAGATTCTCTCGTAGAATCCCTGCGTGGTGCAGAGGTTTTGTACAATACCTACTGGGTCAGGTATAACAAAAAAACAGAGGGTTACGATCATTCTCTGGCTGCAAGAAACTGCTCAATATTATTTGATGCAGCATTGGAAGCGGGAGTGGGCAGAGTGGTACATTTCAGCGTGTCTCGCCCCGAAGATGCTCCCGGATGGACATACTTCCAAGGCAAAGTGGAAGCGGAGCGGGCATTGAGAGAATCTGGAAACTCCTATGCGATTATCAGGCCAACTCTTCTTTTTGGAGGAAGAAGGAACGTACTGGTCAACAATATGGCGTGGCTGATCAGAAGCTTCCCTGTCTTTGGGTTATTCGGACGGGGGAACTACCCCATACAGCCGGTTCACGTCGAAGATGTCGCTCGTGTGGCGATAGGCGCCGGCATGAAGAATGAAGACATCACAATGGATGTTGCGGGCCCTGAGACATACACCTACAAAGAATTCGTTAGGGCGATAGCGAGGGGGATGGGGGTCAGCAGGCTGATCATCCCAGTTCCTCCGGCTATTGGCTGGTTGGCTGGCAGATTATTCGGGATTTTCCTGAAAGATGATGTCATAACAATGGCTGAGATAAGGGGTCTGATGCAGGGTCTGATGGCTTCTGAAGAAGAGCCTCTCGGGAAATTAATGTTCAGCGAATGGATTTCAGAAAATGGCGCTAGTTTAGGTCTCAAATACCATAACGACCTTCGTGAAAGAAGATATTCTTCACCCAATGATGAATTCAATTGAACACCAGTTGGTATCCTATCGAGAATACAGCTACGTCACAAATGGCGTGGGATATCCAGCAGACCCATATCGACCTGTGGCGTATGTACAGCCATGACCAAATTGCAGCTGCTGAGATCAAGCCGAAACATGCTATTCCAGTCTGCCACCATTCGAATCCGAACAGATGAAGCGCTAGGGCGTGATGGAGTGTGAACATCAAGGCAGATACGATGATTCCCCCGAGTTCACTTCCTGTGAGTTCAATTCCCTTCACGGTTATGAACCAACGGAAAACATACTCCTCAAGCATGCTATTGAGGAATATCCAGTAAAACATCCCAGCCACGTAGACTTCAATACTGGTCAGACCAGTGTTTTGCAGCTGCTCGACCATGGATTCAGTATCTATGGAATCCCCAAGGACCACCCATACTACGAATATTATCGCGCTCATAGCCACGCCTGTGACGACCCCCTCGAATATTCCGTTTTTATCCGAAGGCGACCATGAGAGGGGGTTTCCCTCGACCCGCAAGAACCAGTATGTTGGAATGAATAATATCCATGCCTTACACAAGATGAAGAATGCCTGGGACGCCAATTCGCCGTCTATCACTGAGAGAGTCATCAATATCGAAAGGGTGGGGGCGAAGCCGACCAGCGATATTGCTAGTAATGCATTTTTCTCCGACCCCATGCCGAAATCTCGGAATGCATCGTGCATATCCTTTGTGGCTGCTATAGCAAGATCATAGACGTACGGGCCTAGTAGCGCCACATGCCTGACATTTCAGCAGATAAGTACGATCTTCTTTGATGAATCTGGTATCTGGTGCTTTACACTGCCCGCAAAGAATGAATGTCTTGACATAGGCTACTATCTTCTCCTTGATTCTCTTCGGAGGCACTCTTCCTTTGAGCAATATCCGAGTAGATTCCTGGGTGCCAGAAGTACCCAGCTCATTGATTAGGAATTGATAGACATGGTTGGCATCGCGATCCATTGAGTCGACTATCGAGGAGAAGTTTCGAAGTATGGTCTGATTTCCTTCCAGAAGGATTTCTGGCTCAGGCATTGTCCAGCGAGCACGTTCGCTGATATCCTTTGGAATACGGTCTCTGGCCCTGTCCAACAGCGACTCGTAATCGAACTCTCCCATGTGGCTGCTGAACCACCCGTCCCTTTTCACCTCACCGGAGAGGATATGGGCACATAGCCCTAGCAAAGGACATGGTCGCTCCCATCGAAGTGAAGGTGGTACGCACGCACCCTGATGCTGCATTACCCGTGAGAGGCTCGGAATACGCAGCCGGATGGGACATAAGAGCCGTCGAACAGACCATCGTAGAATTCAGAAGTTCAACCATGGTTCCGACCGGATTGAAAGTTGCCATTCCAGTGGGGTACGAGGGGCAGATACGTGCAAGATCGTCTCTTGGTCGAAAGGGGCTCATTCTTCCACACAGCATTGGAACGATTGATGCCGATTATCGAGGAGAGTTGTTCGTACTCATGACATGGATTGGAGAAGGGAGTTCATACACCATAGAGAAAGGAGAACGCATTGCACAGATGGTGATAGCGCCCATCCCACCGAGCGAGTTTACTGAGGTGGATCTGGAGTCTCTAGGCGACACGGAAAGAGGGGAAGGCGGTTTTGGCTCAACAGGGCGTTTCTGAGTTCAAAACGTAAACTATGTCCGAAGCATTCTTGTTACTCGGGGTGGGCTTCAAGCCATGCCACCTCAGTCCATCGATGAGCTCCGCTCAGCAGTTGCCACAATGAAAGCAAAGGGGCTTAACTCTCAACAAATCGCTGATGAGCTCTCTTTGTCCCAGACAACGATCCAATGGTTATCGTCCAGTCAGCAGCCAGTTGAAGATCATCCTGCGGACATCAGAGTCGGATGGAGATCGATAGCTGTCAAGGGCGAGAGGATCGAAGCTGTCTCGGAAATATTCGCAGACATAATGGTGGAAGAAATAGGGGACGAGGTTGACTCAATAGTTGGTATTTCCATCAACGGCATACCATTTGCCACATGCATAGCTTCTGGGATGGATCTTGAATTTAGTGTGGCTCGTAGTATCAGCGAAGAGGAAGGTGGGCACCTGTCAGAAGTTTTTGCAGGCGTAGAAGGCAAAAGAGTCGTTGTTATAGACGACGTTGTTTCGTCGGGTTTGACAATGCGTAAGACCATCGAACACCTCACTAATGCTGGTGCTGAAGTTGTACTCTGTCTTGTACTAGTGAACAAGACTTGGATGGATGAGATCGATGGCGTCCCCCTGAGAGCCCTTGTTCGCGCCGCTAGAATCTGAGGAAGGCACACATGCACTGGGCGGATCATGCTGCAAGAGTCCTCTCAGAGAGAGGTGGACCACAGACGGTGGCATCGGGGATAACTCCATCTGGAAGTTTCCACATAGGCCATCTGAGAGAGATTCTTTCGGCGGAAATGATACATCGAGGCTGCCTAGACAGAGGCGTCGAATCGAGATACATATTCATCGTAGACAGCATGGATCCGTTGAGGAGAGTGTATTCATTTCTCGATGATTCTTATGAGCAGTATATCGGTCATCCTCTTGCATTCATACCAGCCCCAGGGGTTGATGGGAAGCCAGATGCTTCGCTAGGAAGCTATGCTGACCATTTTCTAGATCCCTTCCTGAAGTCTCTAGAAGCCATAGGCGTAGTACCAGAAGTGGTTCTAAACCACGAAGTATACGCATCGGGAGCCTTGGAGAACAGAATACATTCCGCTATCGAGAAGCGTGATGAGATAAGGGGCATCATAGAAACCATATCCGGCAGGGATCTCGATGAATATTGGTTCCCATACAATCCTCTTGGATCCGATGGTAGCCTCGATGGAGTCAAGGTGACAGGGTATGATCGGCCATATGTCCTTTGGAAGGATAGGCACGGCGTGGAAGGAAAGTCAGACATAAGGAAAGCAGACGGAAAGATGCCTTGGAGGGTTGATTGGGCTGCTCGGTGGGGCCTTCATGGCATAACCTGTGAGCCGGCTGGCAAGGACCACGGCTCAGCAGGCGGCTCATATGACACAGGAATACCGATATCACGTCTCTTGGGCCATGAGCCTCCCAGTAAAATGGTCTATGAATGGATACAGATCAAAGGCATGGGACCCATGTCCAGTTCCAGCGGCAATACGATTGGTCCAATGGAAACTCTAGAAATCGTCCCTCCAGAGATTGTAAGGTACATGATTGCCAGAACGAAGATGTCCAAGCACATCGACTTCAATACGGGGAATATGCTGTTCGAAACAGCAGATGAATATGAAAGACTTGTGAAATCCCCTCCCGTTGTTCGAGATGACGAACCTCGACGGAAGCAAGTGGCAGCGGCTACGGCACGTGGCGCACTCAGACTGAGCCAAATTGCGAGAGATGTGCCTATTGAGGCAGGACAGGTTCCATTCAGACACCTTTCACTTTTAGCGCAAATCAGATCCGAGGACGAACTTGTGTGGGAATCATTACGAAAATCCGGGCATCTTTCAGGATACCCTTCTGAGGCTTTGAAATTACGTCTATCAAAGATGCGGGCTTGGATTAATGGAAAGCACTTTCCCGAAGAAAGCCGCATAGAGATATCGAAAATTGCAGATCGCGCAATGGTAGATTCACTTGATAGTGCACAAATTGCTTTCATAAGGCATCTTGGGAGTCAACTCAAAGAATGTGAATGGAGCGATTCAAGCATAGGATCTTTGATTGCTGATTCCATGAACATATGCGACATAGGAGCAAGGGAGGGTTATTTGGCCATATATTCGATACTGATCGGAAGAAGCAACGGGCCCAAGGCCTCCACATTAATGGTAGAATGTGATCGTAAAGAGTTGTCAGAGTTATTTTTCCTGGCTTAGACAGTCCCAATTGTCAGACTCCTCGGCTCAGGTACTCCCTTGATCAATTCAGATATCGCCTTAACTTCCATCTTTGCACCTGAAAGTGTTGTTACAAAGGGGATGTTTAGTTCGACGGCGAGTCTTCTCATCATATTTCCATCGAGTATCGCGCCCCCGGAACCAGTAGGCGTATTGATAATCAGTTGGATCTTTCCTTGGCGCATCAAGTCTAACGCGTCTGGCGAACCCTGTTCAGCTATCCTGTAGGCGGTATTAGTGGGCAGGCCCCCGGACTCCCGAAGTACAGAGGCAGTTCCATGCGTTGCGTGTATGACGAACCCCATTGAATGCAGCTCCTCAGCGAGGGGTATGATCGAATGTTTGTCTGCATCCTTCACTGTAATGTACACGCCTCCATGGGTTGGGACTGGTATCTCTGTAGCCATCCTTGCTTTCAGATAGGCAGCGGCAGGAGATTTGTGTGAGCCCATCACCTCTCCTGTAGATTTCATCTCTGGCCCGGGCGCCGGGTCTAGCCCTCTGAGCTTTATGAATGGGAAAACTGGCGCCTTGACTGCGACTGCGTCAATCTGTCTCTCAGGTATGTCCAAGTCCTCTAGACGGTCGCCCATTGTGATTCTTGCAGCTATTCTTGCGAGAGGGATGCCTGTTGATTTCGCGACGAAGGGGAATGTCCTGGAGCCCCTCGGATTGACCTCAAGCACAAATAGTGTATCGCCCTTTATCGCAAACTGTATGTTGTAACATCCAATCACGCCCAGTTTGAGTCCTATTCGTTTTGTCCACTCTTCGACCTCCTCAAGGATAGCGTCTGATACATTCTGAGTGGGGATGAAGCACGTTGAATCGCCAGAATGTATCCCTGCCTCTTCTAGGTGCTCCATTACTGCGCCTATCAGCACCTCGTGGCCATCGCACACGGCATCTACATCCAACTCTATGGCATTGCCGAGATATTCGTCAACGAGCAGGGGTTTCTCAGGGGCGACGTAGGCCTCAGACATGTATGCATCTAGTTGCTTTGAGTCCGCGAGTACCTCCATCCCTCTGCCACCCAACACATAGGACGGTCTGATCAAAACAGGAAATCCTATCTCAGCAGCACCATTCCTAACTGCGAGGGGATCTTTTGCCGTAATGCCTCTCGGCATCCTCAATTCATTCCTAGCGGCGAACTCCTCGAAACGATGCCTGTCGCTCGCTTCATCGACTGCATCAGGAGATGTTCCAGCCATCTTCAATTCTACTCCCATGGAATGCAAATGGTCAAGCTGGCTTTGTATCGGCAATGCAAGGTTGATTGCTGTCTGTCCGCCGAATTGCAAAATTATGCCATCTGCCCTTTCCCTAAGGAGTATTTCGATAACTGATTCAAGAGTTAAGGGGTCGAAATAAAGACGATCGCTGGTGTCGAAGTCAGTTGATACTGTTTCAGGATTATTATTGATTATAATGGCCTCATGCCCCATATCCCGTATCGCGCCTACTGCATGGACACAGCCATAATCGAATTCAATTCCCTGGCCTATCCTAATTGGCCCCGATCCTATCACCACCATTCTCCTGACTTCTTTCGGGGATTCTGTTTGGACCCTGTCTATTCCTCTTGAGGCATTGCCACCCTCATATGTCGAATAATAGTAGGGAGTTACTGCAGCGAACTCAGCAGCACATGAGTCGACCATCCTGAATACCGGGTGTATTCCTAACGAGTGCCTGTGCTTCGTCATCTCGGAAACGACGGAGGCATCTAGCTGTGGCTTGAACCCATTCATCGCATCGACGATATGTGCGTCTGAAAAGCCGTATCCTTTCCATCGCCTGATTGAGTCTTCTTCGATTTTTTCTATATCTGAAGAGATGCCGGCCTCGATAATCTCTGCTTCGATTGAAGCCATTGTCGAGAATCTGTGCAGGAACCACCTGGTTATTCCCCCAGAAATTTCTCTAACCCTCTCTATGTCCCACCCTCTCCTGAATGATTCAAAGAGTGCAGCCATCCTACGGTCGGATGGTATGGATA
>DATW01000035.1 GCA_002504845.1 Euryarchaeota archaeon UBA250
TAGCAAGGATCAGCAGAAAGAACTACTCGAGCTGAGGTTTCAGTCTCAATTTTATCCATCATTTCAAGAGCCTGCATCTTGAGACCTTCAGGAACTTGGAGAGCCACGAGCCGGTGGTCATTCTCCTTTATCCTGGCCACCAGGTCGTCCAATTCGAAGTCATGACGATCAAGATCCATGGTGACAGCCATTCATGGGGGCTGTGGACGCCTATTTCATCGGTTGCATCATCCAGTACGCGTAATATGTCAATACATGACTCTCTTCACAGCCTCATCATGCTCTCTATCTCATAGCTTCGAGGACTAATGGCGCCACTTTTGTCGCATATAACTCGATGCTCTTCATCAATTTCGAATGAGGTAATGTCCCATTACTGTATTTCATATCGAATCTTGAGAGATTGAGTAATTTTGAATTTTTGACAATCTTTCTGGCTACCGTTTCTGGTGAACCTACATACAGTGCACCATCGGGTCCGACACCATGTTCGAATTGAGCTCTTGAAATCGGAGGCCAACCCCTCTCCCTTCCTATTTTGCTGAATAATGCTTGATGGTGCGGCCAGACTTCCTCTATCGCCTGCTCATCTGAATCAGCAACGTGACCAGGGCTATGAACTCCAACCGGGAGCCTATCTTGACCCATCTCATCAAGGGTCTTGAAGTACAGTTCGACAAGAGGGGCGAATCTGGACGGCTGTCCTCCGATTATCGCTAGCATCAATCCAGCACTGTTTCTCGCCGCTCGAATAACTGAATCTGGACTTCCACCTACGCCAATCCAAGTTACTATCGATCCGCCCTTGGTCTTAGGGTAAACCATCTGGTTGCTGAGAGGGGGCCGAGTAGTCCCTCTCCAAGTGATTGGTTTCTCATTTCTCAGCTCAGTGAATAGGGATGCCTTCTCTTCAAATAATCTACCATATTCATTCAGCGCATAACCAAAAAGGGGGAATGATTCTGTGAATGACCCTCTTCCTAGAATCACTTCTGCACGCCCTTCAGATATTGCGTCCAGCGTCGCAAAGCGTTGGTAGACCCTGACCGGATCGTCCGAACTCAAGACCGTCACCGCGGAGCCAATTCGTATGTTTCTGGTCTCTGAGGCTATAGCAGCCAACACGACTTCTGGCGCGGTTACGGCGAAATCCTCTCTATGATGCTCACCCACGCCAAAAAAGTCGATTCCAAGCCTGTCGGCTAATTTCGCTTCTTCCACAACGTTCCTGAGCACCTCATGATGTTCCAATAATCGACCATCTTCATCTACAGTCACATCGCCAAATGTGCCAAGCCCGAGTTGGAAATCCATGTTACTTTGGTGTGAAGGTTCTACTTAGGATATTGTAATGCTTAATCAGCCATCCTTACTCTGCCATCGACAATCTCAATACGAGCCAGAGACCGTATTGGCCATTCAGGGCGCTCTCGATTCAGCCTTGCCCGGCCTTCTCCTTTCTCGATTGCAATTACGATATCGCGGAGAATTACCCCCATTTCCTCAAGCTTCTCGAGAAGTGGCTCGAGGGTTCCTCCTGTAGATATCACATCATCAACGATTACGATTCTCTCTCCAGGGGCTATGTCGTTGATGTATATTGTTGAGCTGGAGTACCCAGTTGAAACATCGACAGCGACCTCCCCCTCCATGCCATAGGACCTCTTCCTAATCACAACAGTCGGAATGCCCGTGGCCTCTCCCACGGCTGCTAGAAGTGGAAGCCCCATCGCCTCCACACTTGCTATCAGATCAACACCTTCCCAATCGGTGGATTCCACGATAAGGGTTGAAACCGCTTTCAGGACTTCTGGATCCATTCGGGGTATGCCATCCGATATTGGGTGGATGAAGTAGGGGTAGTCCCCCTTCCAGATGATGGGCGCACCTTTCAGAGATTCTTCCAAAACTCCCATCGGGCTGAGTGGGCTGCTCATATGACACGGTCTCAGACTAGACCCTTCAATGTCTCGGCACCCTTTACGACCTTTATCGTGCAAGGAGTTGGTAGCTTCATACTGGCCTTTCGCAATGCGTCGCGAGCCTGCAAGTAGAACTCGGGTCTCGTGTGTATGGAAATCACAACTTCTCCGCGCTTCACTCTGGCTGCTGTTCCCACATTCTTCCCAAATGACAGTCTCATTCCCTGTGAAACACGATCCGCACCAGCACCTGTAGCCTGCTTGTTCTCACGAATCACGTGATGAGGATACTTGTGAACACGCAGAGCATAGCCAGTCTCAGTGGCTGCATTACGAATTGTGGCATTTGAGATTTGCCGAGAGGCTTCAAGCGCGGTGTGGCGGATTTGGCAGGAGTCGTCAGCGGTTAGAGTCAGAATCACCTCGAAGCCATCTGCTTCAGCAACTGTTCTGTTTCCCATGTGGTATCTGAGAATCCTGTTGTTGGGTACACCGCCAGTGTACTTTCTGCGGGTATAGGCAGGGCCTTTGATCCGGCGATACATCTTCGCTGGCTTGCGTGCCATCCTAATCCCTCAGTCCGCCGCGACCGGACGTTCGTATTTAATCCTGAAGGGGGCTTCTCCCTGCTCTTCCCACTGCCTCGCTCTCCCTCTGGACGACTCTCACGCCAACTACGATGAGTGTGAATCCCAACAGGAGTGAGGCACCCAGCCGCTCATCGAGAAGCAGCCAACCGCCGAGTACCCCGAATGGCGGTACGAGAAACACATAGGACGAGGCGGAGGTCGCACCGATCTTCTCGACACCGATGACGAACCATATGTAAGCCAGAACCGTGGATAGTATGCTTAGGTACAAGATGGCCACGAGATCCTCGTTGTTGGGAGTTTCAAAGCCTCCTGAGTAAACATCCGCCAGCCACCATGGCGTGAGCAGGACTGTTCCGACGAGGGAGTACCAGACTACGATTTCCGAGGAACTGGCACCATAGTCCCCCTCGGTCTCGAGCATTATCCTGGTCAGATTGGTCGCAGTGGCCCAGCACAGTGCTGCGAGCATTATCATGAAGTCGCCTTTCAGCCTGTCATGCAGAGGGATATCGGTGTTAGGGCTCCATCCCGTTACCACTGCGACTCCGATGAATGCCAGGATGAGGCCATAGACCATCCTTACAGTGATTCTCTGACCGAGGAACGGCGATGCGAGAAGTACCGTGAATATGGGATTCATCGTGATTATCAGCGAGGCATCTCCCGCGGCGGTGAACTTCATCCCATGCATGAACAGGAGCTGATACCCCATTACTGCAAAAACCGCAATGAGGACAATACGCACCCATGCATCTTTCGAGTCAGGTAACCAGCGTACTTGATCGCCCTTGGTTGATCTGTAGAAGAACCACAGGTAGAACGCTAACATGCAGACGATGTATCTCATCCATGCCCCTGTGGCCGGAGGCAAGGACAATGCAAGCATGCGCCCGATGGCCCATGAACCTCCCCAGATGATGGCAACTAGAACCATCAGGAAGTGCACGTTGAGCCCGTCCCTGCTGAACATCGCATCATCCTACTGTTGCAATAATTTTAGCAGAGAAATCGTGAAGTTAGGGTGAGTGGCTCCGACGCACTCATGTCCCAGAATCACTCCTCCAACACGACTTGCCAATGCGAGGGCTGTCATGGCCACGCGATGGTCGCTGTGAGTCTCTATCTTGGTTTCAGGGCGAATCAAAGTCTGCCTGCCCGGTATCTCCATGATGCCCCCGTCTTTCGAATAGGCAGTCATCCCGAAAGATGAGAGAAGTCCTACCGTAGTCCTAATTCTGTGCGATTCCTTACGACCAACATGCCCTATGCCTGTTATTGTCCCCCCCTCGCCTATCGCAAGCAGTGCTGCTGCAGGCGTAATTAGGTCACTCGCATCAGACAAATCCAGACTATCCACGTTGTTATTATGCAGTGATTCTACAGCATTCCCAAGAAGTTCAGATTTCACATGCATAGAGGTCCCAAGATCGACACCATGCAGCCTTTCCAGTAGCATAATTACTGGAACTAGGCTTCTCTCCGGGGGGACATCCACCCTTTCAGGCAAAACAATCTCCCATGGTTTGATGGTGAGAGAATTCTCTGAAAATTCGTTTTCCGATCCGGTTAGTTTTGCAATCTTGTAACTCAGATCCAGATACCCTCTGCTCACGGGCTTTCCGATGATACGTACGGCTAATTCCGCCTTCATCGACGGGGCTGCCATGAGAAGTGCTGAGAGCGGCTGACTTCCTTCTGAAAGATCTAGTTCGATGTCCCCGGAATTCGCAGGGCCAGATATCCACAAAGAGCCGTCATTCGAGCGTTTACAATCGCAACCTACCGACGAAAGAGCATCGGAAAGAATGTCGAATGGACGAGATCTAAGCGAGGAGTCCCCGGTAATCGAAGTCTCCAGCGAGAGCGATGAGCATAGCGACATCAGCATCCTTAGGCCGGTTCCTGAATTCCCGAGATCAAGCCCCTCACTAGTATGAATCGGGAATCCGACATCGGAAACGCCAACCAGTATTTTACCATCAATCATCTGTATTTTGGCACCTAGCCTATTCAAACTGGAAACAACACTTCTGACATCCTCTCCGATTTCCCCCTGGTGACAGATTTCCATTTTGCTTTGAGACTGCGAGGCCAACATTAGCCACCTTATGATATGGCTCTTAGAAGCCGGAAGAGGCCATGTAATGCCCTCATCAATATTGGACCCGGGTATCTCGATCACGACATGCTCACGGGGATGAGCCGATTGAACCCTCGCTTCTAATCCAGTCCCCGAAGTCGCTCAATCCGTCCCACGAATCGGCCCTCTCGTCAATGATGCTCATTTCCAGAGTCTCTTCCAGGGTCCCCGTCATTTTGACCAGATTGTTTCTGTGTAGCAATTTTGGGCTCAATCCGGGCAGTAGTATGGAGATGGCCCTCGGCACCCTTCCTGGGTATACCTCATTCACGTGACCAACTATGTTTGTAGTGCAGGTATTGGTGATCGTATTGTACCATTCAGGGTGTTCGCTAAGTTTGTTGGTCCTCCTCAGATAGGATTCGAGCATCCTCCGCTCGTTACCCGGTCCTAGAACGACGGCTTCGAAGAGATGGGTCACCGACTTCTTCCTGCATCTTGTCCTGACTCCGATAACATCTCTCTCAGTTGCCCAGACGTAGATTAGCTCGTATTGGCGAAACATCCCCTTGATGGGGTGGTAACGCTCCCCCTTCTCTCTTCGAACCTCGATGGAACAGGCGAGTCTCTCCCCGTCTTCAGTCTCGAAGCTCATTATCGTATGAGCCATCTGTCTTTTGGAGGGATCAAAGTACTCTAAAACGAACCATATCTTCGATATTGTATCGAGGTTTATTTTGACATCGATCCATCTTTCATCGAAGTCCCTGGTGCTCCTCCAATTGAAATCTCTGACGTTGCGAATAGTAACCTCATCACCATTGAAATCTGCAGTTGCCATCCTCTCATTGTCGTTGACCCATGATCTGTCGTTTGATGGTCTGAGGCTGAGATGCCTCAGTATTAGCCAAATCAGGAATGATAATGCCAATCCAGCCGCTAATAGAACTGGCCAAGCAAAACCAACAGCAACTGATCCGCTTGATGCACCGCCTTCCATCAGTACCCTATGGAGGCCGTCGAACGCATGAACCCTCCCTCGATACGATGTGGCGCGGCAGGGGAGATTCGAACTCCCGAGGTGAGACACCACTGGATTAGCAATCCAGCGCAATGGCCAGGCTATGCGACTGCCGCAATGTTCCGGCGACCCAAGATTCCGGCTTAAGGCGAGCGGTTGGAATCATTCTTCCTCTGCGTTGCCTTCAGAATCCTCGTCATCTCCGTCGATGAGTTCAGCTGGGAGGCGTGCTACGAAGATAACCTCGTCAATGTGCGACTTCTTCTTGGCGTCGCGCAGCTCCATTATTCTGGTGCCCTTGGTAACCTTGCCCAGAGTCTCCTTGGTCTGAGTCGCAGGCATGCGGATCATCATGCCCTTCTCGGTCAGCATGAACAGCTGATCGGAGAGGTCCGGGATTTGTCTGACGCCGACAATCGAGTCTGCATCGGACAGGGCCATCGTCCGAACCCCCTTTGTGCCTCTGTTGGTTTTCCTGTACCCGTCCCTGTCCATCCGCGGCTCACCCTCATCGTCGAAGAGTGGGGTGCCATCTTCGCTGATAGCTTGAATCATCTCCCCAGAGCCCAATCGACTACGCTTTGCCATGCCATACTTGGAAATTGTAAGGACGCTCGTATCGAAGTCATCAGTAACGATCATGCCCACCACACTATCGCCGGATTGCAGCTTCATCCCTCCTACCCCTTGGCTGACTCTGCCCTGCACTCTGACCGTGTGGGTCATGTGGACTTCTCCTGTTGACGGGTCGTCCCTCGTCTTGACTTCAGATGGCAAGAATCGACAGGCGTATCCCCCGGAGGATACCAAGACCACATGATCTGCTTCAGTAGCAGGTCTGACTTGGACCAGAGAGTCATTCTGCGTTGCAAATTTCAGGGCATACTTTCCGTTTCTATTGATCTTCACATATTCCGAAAGATGACTTCTCTTTATTCTGCCCTGGCTCGTGGCGAAGATGAGATAGTGTCCCTCCGGATTCTCAATCAAATCCCTGTCCATAGGAAGTATCGAGATGACTTTCTCATCATCTCTGAAACCCTCCAGAAGATTGCGTATGTGCGTACCTCTCCCATATCTGCTGGCAGAAGGCGTCTCCCATGCGCGCAGTCCGTAAACTCGGCCCTGATTCGTGAAAATGAGTAGCCTGTCCTTGGAGAAGCAAGTCACAATCGCCGCAGGAGCGTCTTCCTCCTTGGTGGCGACACCTTTGAGCCCTTTTCCTCCCCGATTCTGCAGGCGGAATGCCTCGACAGGAAGATGACGTATGTAATCCTCTTGAGTCAGTGAAATTACAATTGCCTTCTCTTCAATCAGGTCCTCTCTGTCCATGGAGAGCGGCATGGGGTCAATCACGGATCTCCTTTCGTCCCCGTGTCTCTCCATCATCTCATCCAACTCCCCGATTAAGATGCTGAGACGCCTCGCTCTGGAGGCGATTATATCCGAGAGGTCTTCGATTTTGACTTTCAAGTCTTCAAATTCGCTCTTGACTTTCTCCACATCTAGGCGACTGAGTTGGTACAGGCGACGCTCTGCGATGGCCTTGGACTGAGGCTCTGTGAAATCGAATGGAGCAACTCCAGATATCTCTTCTTTACCTTGGAGCACTGCTTCAAATTGATCTCTGCTTGAACTAGACCTGCCGACTTTGATCACATCGCTAATTCTGTCCTGGGCTTTGACGAGGCCTTCTAGGATATGCGCTCGAGCCTCGGCCTTTTCCAGCTCAAATTTGGCCCTCCTCTCAACGACTGACTCCCGATGTTCGACATACGTATGCAGCATTACTGGGAGGGTTAGGAGGACTGGTCTTCCATCCAATATGCCCATCATGTTGGCTGAATACGATTCCTGCAATCTACTTGATTTGAAGAGCTGGTTTAGAACTGCATGAGGGTCGGCGTTGTTCTTGACCTCAATCACTACGCGGATCCCCTCCTTGGACGACTCATCGCGAATGTCTCTTATTCCGACCACAGATCCCTTGGAAACTAAATCCGCTATGTGGACAAGCATATCTGATTTCTTTACCTGGTACGGTATTTCATGGACGACAATCCTCTTCCCCTTGGAGTCATCATGAACGTCGCACTTTGAGCGGACATGGAACCTCCCCTTTCCGGTAGAGTACATGTCGAGAATGCCGTCTAACCCGTGAATTGTCGCCCCTGTTGGGAAATCGGGGCCCTTGACGTGCTCCATGTAATCCTCGATCGCGATGCTCGGCATTTGCTGATTTTCCACGCCTTCCTCAAGTATCGCTCCAACGTGCAATCTGATTGCCCCAGCCACTTCATTGATGTTGTGAGGGGGAATTCTTGTTGCCATTCCTACAGCGATGCCGTCGCTTCCATTCAGGAGTAAGTTTGGCAGCCTTGCTGGAAGGACTGTGGGCTCCATGTCGGAATCATCGAAATTAGGCTGGAAATCTACCGTTTTCTTCTCTATGTCCTCTAGCATATGCTTGGAAATCTTGTCCAGCCTGCTCTCAGTGTACCTCATCGCAGCCGGGGGGTCGCCATCTATGGATCCGAAGTTGCCCTGTCCGTCTACAAGAGGGTACCTCAGCGAGAACTCCTGTGCCATCCTGACCATCGTATCATAGATCGATTGATCGCCATGAGGGTGGTATTTACCCATGACCTCGCCGACTGAACGTGCTGACTTGCTGTATTTCTTCTCGGACGTATGTCCTCCTTCGTGCATGCCATAGAGCACACGTCGGTGAACTGGCTTGAGGCCATCTCTCACATCGGGTAAAGCCCTGCCAATAATCACGGACATTGCGTAGTTGATGTATGACGTCTTCATCTCCTTATCGAGAGAATGGTTCAGGATGTTCTCGTTGCTGACTGGTGGGTCGGTATCTGCATTCTCTTCAGATGTCAAGATTCGTCACCTCCTTAGCATGCTTTTCGATGAATGCCCTTCGATCGGGAACATCCTCCCCCATCAATATCTCGAATAGCCTGTCTGACTCCTCAGCGTCTTGGACCGTGACTTTTAGCATGGTCCGAGTCATCGGATTCATGGTGGTATCCCATAGTTGCTCGGGATTCATTTCACCGAGACCTTTGTACCTCTGAACGCCGATTTTCGTGTTAGGGTTGTCACCCTGCAATTCCAACATCACCTTGTCCCTTTCTTCATCTGAGAATACGTATCTGCTTACTCGACCTTTTGATAGTTGGTACAGTGGCGGTTGAGCGATGTACACGTGCCCATCTACTATTGCAGGCCTCATGAATCTCCAGAGGAACGTCAGCATCAGTGTCCTGATATGGGCGCCATCGATGTCTGCGTCGCACATTATGATTATCTTCGAATATCTTAGTTTATCAGAGTCAAATGACCCTTCTTCCTCGCTGTTATTGCCGACTCCAGCCCCAAGAGCCCGGATCATGGTTTGAATTTCCTGATTCTGAAATACCTTTGCAGCATTGTGTTTTTGCCTTTCCACATTGAGAATTTTTCCGCGCAGAGGGAGAATTGCTTGAATCCGACGATCCCTCCCCGTCTTCGCAGAACCCCCGGCGGAATCGCCCTCCACAAGGTATACCTCGCACTCACTCGGGTCCCTGGATTGACAATCTGCAAGTTTCCCTGGAAGACCTCCTCCTTCTAGAACTCCCTTTCTGCGAGTTAGGTCCCGTGCCTTGCGAGCTGCTTCTCTAGCCTTGGAGGCTAGAAGCGCCTTCTCGACTATCTGCTTTGCAACAGAGGGGTTCTCTTCGAAGAACTCTCCTAGTTTGTCATAAACAATGGTCTGGACTATGCCAGTCACTTCGCTGCTGACCAACTTGTCTTTTGTCTGTGAGGAGAAAGAGGGATCCGGGTGCTTCACACTGACTACTGCAGCCAGCCCCTCCCGCACATCGTCTCCAGATAGTGCATCCCCTTTCAGCAATTTTCTTTTCTTGGCGTATGAATTAACAGAGCTGGTGAGTGCAGTTCTCAGACCAGACATATGGGTGCCACCATCCTTGTTTCGTATGATGTTGGTATAGCAGCGAATGGACTCGCTGAAGGCATCAGACCACTGCAGCGCTAGTTCGACCTCAACACTCCCCTTTTCGATTTCTTTTTCACCCCTTATCTTGATGACCTCTGCATGAAGGACCTCTCTTCTTTCATTGAGTTGGCCCACATATTCCGAAAGACCCCCTTCGTACAGATGCTCTGAGACATGGGGCTCTTCCCCCCTCTCGTCCAAAATTGTCATCTTAAGTCCAGCATTTAGGAAAGCAGTTTCACTAACTCGCGTATCCACTTCTTCAAAATCAAAATCTACCACTTCAGTGAATATGGAGAGATCCGGCTTGAACGAGATTTTTGTTCCTGTATCGGAGCACTCGCCTATCTCCTTTAGCGCCTCAACTGGGACGCCAGCCTCGTATCTCTGGAAGTAAATCGTTCCCCCTCTGTAAATGGTCATCTCCATCCACTCGGATACAGCATTGACCGCCGAAACACCGACTCCATGGAGCCCTCCAGACACCTTGTAGGAGCTATTGTCGAATTTACCCCCTGCGTGCAACTTGGTCATAATTACCTCAGCAGCCGATATCCCATACTCCTCATGAGTATCGACAGGGATGCCCCTGCCAAAGTCCCTGACAGAAAGCGAACCATTCTCATGCATGGTGATCTCTATAGAAGCCGTGTGCCCTGCAAGATGCTCATCCACAGAGTTGTCGACTACTTCCCATATGCAGTGATGTAGGGCCGAACCATCATGGGGGTCGCCCAGGTACATCCCAGGTCTTTTTCTCACTGCTTCCAGTCCTTCTAAGACTTGGATATTCGATGCATCATAGGTCTCTGGCATGAAATTTTCCCATCCTGCGAAGGTTCCCGTAGGGAACCTTCGATTACTAACGTTAAAAGTCCACGTCGGCGGTATATGAAACATCCCGTCATAATCGACGAATTGCAGCAATTAAGGGCATATTTGGGTCGTCTCGAATATTTCCAAGGGGAGTCACGATTATACACACGAATTCAACCCCCAGACTCGTGGATACACCAAAGATCTGCGCGACTCTAACCGGAACAACGGTTGAGGAGATGCTCGCAGATGCTTCTCTGGCCACTGTTGCTGGAGCAGATATGGTCGAAGCGCGACTTGACATGCTCTACATGGAGGAAACTCCAGTGCCTTCAGATTCGAACAATAATGATCAGAATTCAAGATTCAGACATCCAGAAACCGTACTGACTCCCAGGAACGATCCTGACATAAATATCGATGAAGCCCTTTCTCTCCTAGAGGCAGGAATCGAACTACCAGTGGTGCTGACTTGCAGGCCAATGAGGCAGGGCGGGTATTTCCCGGGCACTGAAGAGGAGCGATGTGCAATTCTGAGGAAGGCCATCGAATCAGGAGTTTCTTGGGTCGATCTCGAGACAGATATAGAGACCAAGATCCGTAGCGATTTGATTAAATTGGCAGGGAAGAAAACCAGTATCATCGCCTCTGTTCACTTTGACAGAGCCCCTGATGACTCCGATGAGGTCATTGAGAAAGTTAGGGATATGGCGAGCCATGGCGATTTAGTCAAGGCTTGCTACGAAACATCAGGAAAACGATCAGCATTGAAGCTGTTCGAGGCTGCATGGGCACTCAAGGGCGAAGACTTCGACTACACGATCATGGGGCTCGGAGAGGCAGGTGACTGGACGAGGATACACGCACCAGCTATCGGTATCTCGATGGTCTACACAACGAGTGAAGTGGGTCCAAAATTGACTTCTTCAGGTAGAATAAACACAGTCGAACTAACAGGCGCATGGGAGATGCTCGGCTACTCCTGAGCAACCTCGTAGGACTCATCTTTCCGAGACCACTCGTCTCCTGCGTCTCCCTCTACAAGGGGCATCGATCTGCCATATTCTTCCTTGGACTCGTTACCGTCCTTCCATCCGTGGAATCTAGAATGGAGTACAGCAGGCACGATAATCAAGAGAATGGGCGGTAAACATACCAGTGCATATGCAGTGATGGCTGGAAGCATTACGCG
>DATW01000044.1 GCA_002504845.1 Euryarchaeota archaeon UBA250
AGCCGACGGAGCCGATGGCGCACCTGGAACAATGCCAGTTGTGATGGAAATGACAATCACGGTTTCAGGAATGAAGTATTACGTCAATGGAATACAACAAGCAGACATAGTTCTCTATAGGGGATTTACATACAATTTTGATCTATCCTCATCTACGTTGTCAATTCACCCATTCACTTTAGGAACACTCGCTGAGGGGGGCCAATATACATCTGGGACAAGCACAACCAACCAGATTCTGTCATTCACAGTCCCTCTCGATGCACCTGATGATTTGTTTTACTACTGTCAAAATCATAGCAATATGGGCGGCTCGATTGAAGTAACCTCATTAGGAAGCGTTAGCTAATTCCGTCATCGATCGCTCTGAGGGAGTCACCAAGGTCAGCCAAATTATTCCCATTGCTATCTGAATCAATGCAGTAACAGCGATGGTTTCTCGAAGGCTGAGAACATCATATTCCATAACCAGACCGGCACCAAGTGCAGAGAAGCCCATCATCCCCGTCAAGAGGAAGTAATCAGTGCCTGCGACACGACCACGCCATTCATCCTCCGTCCTCTCCTGAAGCAGAGTAGTGCTGAGAACCCAGTTTATCCCGCTACTTCCGTGAGATATGAAAACCAGCACTAGGATCGCCCATGTCCACTCAACGGCCGATATAGCGAGATAGAATGTACCTGCAATCAGAATTGACCACCCAAGAAGAGAAGGTCTCAACCTATCAGATTGCATGAGTCTCCTACCTACCACGGGTCCAGTTCCAGATCCAAACCCACGAGCCATATACAGTATTCCTATCGATCCAGCAGCGACTGATCCGAATCCTGCCTCCATGCCGATGAGTATGAGCAGGAATACCTGAGCACCACCGCCAGCAGCCCACATCGCCTTGGCGAAAACAACTCTCCGTATGGGCGGATTCGACCTTATGTGCTTCCAACCATCCACTATTTCCACAAGACCGGTGAGTATTCCGCCTTCGCCCCGTTCTTCTTTGCTCGGACCTCCAAATGGCAGACTGGCGAACATCAGTGCGGAAATCAGGAATGTTAGTGTGTCGATCCAGAGCGCCATCTCGATGCCCAACTGGGAGATTGTCAACCCCCCTAGGCCTGCACCTATGCCAAGAGATGCAGACCACCCTGCGCTCCCCATAGCATTCGCCGTCAGTAGCTCTTCCTCATCGCATATGTTTGGAAGATACGCGTATTCAGCAGGATCGAATAGGACTCTGGCGAGAACCAGTGTCGAGGTCAGGGCGTAGACTGACCAGAGACTGCCTAGCAGGTCAAATGCTAGAAATGTCGTGAGAACCACGAATGACGAACCATTGGCAAGAACCATCAGGCCTCTTCGGGAATACTTGTCAGCAAACATCCCGGTCAGCGGCTCCAGGGGGGCATGTGTCAAACTGCGAACAGCCATCACGCCAGCTATGGCGAGCGGGGAACCGTCCGAGACCTCACCTGCTAGCAGGAACATCGA
This sequence comes from Euryarchaeota archaeon UBA250, assembly GCA_002504845.1. GTDB lineage: Archaea > Thermoplasmatota > Poseidoniia > Poseidoniales > Thalassarchaeaceae > MGIIb-N1. The sequence goes on from DATW01000044.1 coordinate 1,490, forward strand.
GATTATTGTGAACCAATCTCCGACGAATGATATCATATTCGCAGCAAAGAGCCTCCTGAACGGACGATTCTTCCGAAGTAGTTCCACGTACCCTATGCTTGTCACAGCGTAAGCCGGAAGGAGCAGGTTATCATCTAATGCATCAAGCCAATTGCTATGTGTTTTCAGCATGGCAACTCACAATATGCGCGAGCGGCGTTTGGTGTGGATCGACCTAGAGATGACCGGCTTACACCCGGATGAAGGGGACTGCATAATAGAAATCGCCACGATAGTCACGGAGGGGGACCTATCGCTAGTCGCAGAGGGCCCAGTACTTGCAGTAGCCCCGGGCGATCTGAGCCGTCTCGATTCCATGGACGAATGGAATACGAAGACTCACACGTCTTCTGGATTAGTAGAGAGGATAAGGAGGGAAGGCGTCGATATTTCAGAGGCAGAATCCGCAACTCTATCTTTCCTTAAGGAGCACTGCCCACCGGGGCTTCCACTAGCAGGCTCTTCAGTTCATCATGATCGTCGATTCATAAGAAAGGAGATGCCAGCTTTGGACGAGTTTCTCTCTTACCGGATTGTCGACGTGTCGTCATTCAAAGAGGTCATCAGGAGATGGGCGCCAGATCTTCCCAGACATACGAAGCCCCCTAACCACAAGGCTCTGGAGGACATAAGAGGCTCAATAAGCGAATTGCAGTATTACAGGGATTCGGTTTTCAAAATATGATGCAGATTAGGCCGATACTCCTCATTCAATCGGCTTGCCGTCTGAATCAGTCAATACCACATTTATGGCTAAGCCACGCCTGTGAAAGGCAATCAACTCCACCCCATGTATCCTGTGTCCAGTTACAGCCCGTCCGATCACCGGCCGATCCTCTTCGTCGGGCAGCTCAGTAAGAGGTCTTCTCACACCTTCTACATCATCGAACCAAGGAGCTGCTCCCTCAGGGGAAAACCAGACCCCAAGAATCAGGTCTACCCCCTCGGTGAATTGGGCAGCCTCAGCATCAGCCCCGCTTGGAACCGCTGGAGCATTCGGATGTGTGTGCAGCCAGTGCGTAAACCTCCCTCCGCGAGGCCCCCTGTCTTCTGAGAATAAACCATCGACCCACTCTTCTGGAACATGATGAACCTCATAGGAATCGCCACGATTCACAAGATGCGGCCTCCCAACCAACATCCCCTGGCCCGCAAATAGACCAGGCTCATCCGATGAACCCATGTAACGAGCCAATTCTCCTGAATAATCCATTTTCTCGGTATCGACATCCAATCCCACTAAGATCTCATCTGGAAGCGATCTGAACGTCCAATCGAGTATCTCAGATAGTGAATTCATCGGGATAGCCATCAGGCCAGCATATGCATCTCGATTTTCAAGGGACGTTAGGTTGTACCTCTGAGCTGCAGTAAACAGCCAATCAGGAATCGCCTCACGCATCATTCAACCCACATCCCCCTCATTCATAGTCGTGATGAGGAATTAGATTTAGATCTAGCACCACATGATCCCACCTTGGCGCATAACTCTTGACTCGATGCAGTGCCGCTGGACGGATATCATAATCATTCGAAGCAATCTGAATTTCCGATATCCAATTACTCGAATAGTGATCATACTCTCCTGAGGCTGCTAATCCATGCAGATGAATCATGCCCCCTTTTTCAGACATGGCCCCAATAGCAGCATCAACAGCAGACGTAGCATCGGGAAGAAGCCCTAGGATGATTCGATCGACTTCTAGATCACTCGACGTCACCGTCTCTCTACAATCTCCTTCCAAAATAGTACATTGAGATTCAACGTTATTCTCCTTAAGATTCCATCTCAGTGCTTCTATCGCGGCATCATTCCATTCACAGGACCACACTGTGATGCTGGGGTCTGCCATGAGGGATGGAAGGGTGTAGTAACCAATTCCCGCGAACATATCCAAAATCCTCTCTCCCCTTTTGCCTATTTCACGCATCCTTCGCCTCTCATTGACGTTTCCTGCACTCCACATGCATTGTAGGATATCGTAGCCATAGCGAATGCCATTTTCCTTTCGTACAGCCCATCCCCCTCTCGAGCTCATCAGCAGAGGCTCAATCATAGGCTTCCTCATCGGACCATCGACCTCCCCCTTACGGAAGACCCTCTCCGCCCCTAGGCATCTAGCAACGCAAACCCAGAGAGACGCCTCAGAAACGCAATCCCAGAATTCGCTGACGAAGGCCGAGGGCGGGAGAATCACGACGTCATCGAAACGCTCCCATTTCTTGGGAACGTCAGATGGAAGAGGAACGTCCTCTGAAAATCCACTTTGAATCAATAGATCCCTGAGACCTTCCTCCAAATTAGAGTGAGGGTCGAAACGAGCCATGAGCGATCGGGAAGGCGCGATGATAAAGACGGTCACCCCTCTGAACAGTACTATGAGGGCGAAATCCACTTCTGTTTTCCTCGTCGTCATAATGGCCATATCGACGGTCAGTGCAGATCCCCCGCCCGGTTCGCCGGAGGTCCAGAATTCAATTTGTGACACCAATGCAACCCCTGGGGGAATTTGCGACGACTATGACTCAAATCTGGATGGAAGCATTGGCCCAGATTGGTCACAAATCGCAGTTCAGCTGTCCATGGAAAGTGCGAGTGAGATTGAGATAGAGATATTTGTTGCAATGCACGAGGTAAGCAGAACACAACTCGGTCTACAAGAAGTAGATCTCGAAGGCGACTCAGGGCCTGAGGACGGAATTCCCGCCGATCATATCAGAAATTTCTTCGACGAAGAAACAGGCGATGGGAGAACTGTAAGTGACAGGATGTTCGACGAGGTAGATCGAATGGTCGCAAATGTCCTCGGTGAGAATTTCGAATCTATAGGTCAGCCAGTTACGAACACAGTCAGCTTTGTACCTAGAACACTTTCCTCGAATCTGCAATGTACCGCAGATTCATCAATCGATTCTGCTGATGAAGACGAATTCAGGGATAACGACCCATTCTGGCCTCCCATATGTGTTAGATCAGCACTCTCGGTGACAATCAATGCCTCCTCAATCGGCATGGACGACACTAGGGGGAATCTCGATAGAACCTTGCTCGGCCTCTTGATAATGGGCGCCTCGGTAGATCTCGAATTCGATCTTCTAGTCGAGCCGGGCCAGTCCCTAGAGATGTCTCTCATTCCACCCACATATGCTGAAGCAACTTCGGCAAGACAAGGCACATCTATTGTAAGCCAAGATATCGCTAATTTCAGAACACAAAGATTTGCTGTCATCGATGAGGACAGAATCGGAGAAAACCCGCTCCAACCAGCATCTCCTTTGACATTGGATGCAACAATTCAACACCTTCCCGACGAAACGCCTACTGTTGATTTGAGCCAGACCGACGAACCAGGGCTATCCATCAACCTAGTCGTTGATGCAGTTGATACATCTAGAGCCAGATTCGGCTTAGATATCGCCCTACACCACTTGGATTCTTCAACTTTAGAGGCATGGTCAATCGATATTGAGCAGGACGGGGTCGATGTTCCATGGGTCACTGCTGATGGACTTCGACTTCTAGATGAGGAAACAGACGTGGGGTTGAACCAAGTCATAAACGGCATACCGATGGATGAGATATCCGAATCTCTCAGCGAAGTTCTTGGAAATGATATACAACTGGAGACACCATTCTTTTCTCAGACCAATGAAACTGGCGGACTTGAATTCATCCATACGCCGGGCTCAACTTGTTCAGAGACGTCCCCTTCTCGCTATTGCCTAGCTGGGCCCAATTCGATGGGCACGACATATCCAATCCTAATATCCGCATACAGTAACCCCGCTCCAATCGAACTCTCGAAGACTTTCGAACGTCTTCTAGAGAATAGTGGCATGGACGTTGCACAGATTGACATTTCTGCATTCACAGACGAAGATCTTGCAAGGATGATGTCGGTGCTATCAGTTGATCTCTCTCATGATGTCGGTTGGATAGCGGGAAGCCTTCCAGACATACTCCCCGATTCAGATTTGCAGATACGCATAGATCTTCCAAGCTGGGTCAGATCGACCAGTGGAAATCCGTCAAACCTCATTCTCGATGTCTCTGAGGGAGACGCCATCCAACAAATTAGCGTTGAAGGAACTAGACAATTCGATTGGAGGCATGCGATATGCATGAATTCAACCCCCTGTACGGACGATAGCCAAGACGTGATCTGCAAATCCTCGCAGTCCACATGTGTCGCGGCAACTATTGACTTCAGCATAGAAAGCATATCCATTCGAGAACTGTCTTCCTCAGCAATAGTTGACTTTGACCTTCACTTCACCATAGACCTCTACAGAATCGATGTGGACTTCGGGATAGAGGGTGTAGAAATTTCTCCAATGCCTTCTGATCTGATGAGACACGTCGTTAGCGTAGGAGACAGGGCTGAGGGCGGCATATTGAATGGAACTGAATTCAAGCGAATCGACTCCCCGTTTCCCAATGACAATCACCCAATAGATCTCGACATATCCAATGAGGGCTTGCAGGACCTAGCAGACGAGATGACAAACAGAATCCGCTTGCAGATGATTGAATTGAGCAAAGAAGAGAGCTCTGAAATTGAATTAGGAACTCTAGGTTCTGTCACTCCAATAATCGATCTCTCAGACGCTCCCCTTGCTCTCTTCGTGGATAGATTCGAATCATTGCAGTCGCCAGAACTGTCTGATCGACAACCACTTCGAATCGGCGGCTCCATGTCCGACGCTCAAGTCAGAATTTCGCTCAATGATGATGAACTCGGAATCAGGGTGGCTGAGCAGACCGCATTTGGGACGTTCATATCCACAATCAGAAATTCCATCTCACCAGAGATAAGCATGGACGGTATCGGACCATTCTCAGGAGCAGTCAATGTCCTCCCCTTGGACGAGGAAACTGAATTAGGAACAATCAGGCCAGTAGTAATCGAACGCATCAAACTCCCTAAATCGATAGAAGTCCTTGTTTTTGAGAGCAGTATGCAAAGAGCATTCATAGAAAAATCAGGAGAGCATACGACTCTTGTCTATCTGACCCCGGTCTTCGACTGCGAAGATGCGGAAGAACAACCTCCATGTGAGACGAAGAAAGACACCGTAGAACTCTCAATCATGATATCTTGGTCACTAGTTCTAACAGAGGCCGTCCCCTATCTAATTGGGATTTCAGTAATCCTTGGTTTACTCATTTGGAGGAGGCGTGTAAAGCGTATAATGAAGCGAAGAAAGAAAGCGGATGCGCTTGAGAAAGCAACCATGGAATGGATTGACTCGGTCGCTTAGCGAGCTAGTATTTGCTGAATGACTCACGAATTCTTCTAGCAAGCTCTTTTCCTATTCCTTGGATGGCTTTCAACTCCTCCACACTGGCATGCTCTATGCCTTGAATCCCGCCGAAATGCCTCAGAAGAGTCTGAATTTTCTTTGCTCCCAGCCCCTCAACGTTCTCTAGTGGATTTCTCAGACTTCCTTTCGATCTCTTTTTCCGATGATAGGAATTAACGAATCGATGTGCCTCATCTCTCGCATGAACAATCATCCGACCCTTTCTATCCAGGATGAATTCCCTGCCGTCTTCTGTGAATACTGTCTCTTCTCTCTTCGCCAGAGCGATTACAGAGAAAACGCCAGCCAGACCATGAGAATCGAGCATTCTCAGTACTGCAGACAAGTGTGTCTTTCCACCATCCAAGATAACCAAATCTGGCCATTCATTCTGATGTTTCAACCAACGTTCTACAACGCCGGTCATCATTCGAAGGTCATCCGCAGCTTCGTCTTTCACACGATAGGTTCGATATTCTGACTTTTCAGGACGACCATTCCTGAATACGACGGACGCCCCTACTCGTGACTCCCCAAGAAGCTGCGCCATGTCGAAGCATACAACATGATTCAAGCTGCTCATTCCAAGTAATTTTGCTGCATCCTCGGCGGCTTGATGTTCTATCTTTCCTGAAGATCTGCTCTTCGCACGCTCAACATGCATCTCAGCATTCCGATCAGCCAAACGTCTGAGTTTTGCAAGCTTCCCCCTTTCTGGAACACGAACCTCCACGGTAGCACCACGCCTTTGACGCAACCATTCTTTGAGGTCCTCGCCGAGATTCTTCGGTGTAAGGAGAATCTTTGGGGGCCTCTGGCTCGAATAATGCTCTGCAACAAGTAATGAAACCGACTCCCCGATGTCTCCTCTGTGGATCATCGGGTAGGTAACCTGCCCCTGGATTACTCCTTCATCGGCTTGTATGATCACTGCATTGCCAAAATCTCCTCTTGATGCGAATCCTATTGCGTGTACCTCGGTATAGAATCGGCTGCGTATGATTTGATCTGAAATTGTTTTTTGGATGACTGCTATCATATCTCTGAAACTTGCAGCTTTCTCATACTGCATGGCCTCTGAAGCGATATCCATATTTCTTTGAAGACCTTTGATTATAGAGGCAGCATCGCCATCAAGAACACTTTCTACCACTCTGACCCTGCCGATGTAGCCTTCGAGTCCTCCGTGATCATCATAACCAAACGGTATATTGTCCCGCTCATCCCGTATGCCGAATTGCCTTCTGAGCAGTTTTATGACTCTCTTAGCTGCACCAGCATCTGGAAAAGGACCCCATATCTTCGACCCTTTCGGCGGTCTCCTTGTGTAAATGATACGAGGATATTCGTGTTTTGTGATTGCGATAAATGGATATGACTTGTCATCCTTGAACATTGAATTGTATCTCGGTTTGTGCTTCCTGATCAACTGCTTCTCAAGCACAAGGGCCTCACTAGGACTCTCTGTCACGATGAAATCAACGTCATCAGAACTTGAGACCAATTGTGGAATCATTGCTCTGTCTGGATTTGGCGAGAAATATGAGCGAACCCTACTCTTGATACTCGTTGCCTTGCCAACATAGAGAACCCTGCCTGAATCAGTCCTGAAAAGATAGACACCAGGAGCTTCTGGAAGATCGAGATCGCGAGGTTCGAGTGGCATCTTCGATACCCCCTCCTAGGCCAAGGGCCATGAAGTGATGGCTTGACCCCCGCTATGTGCTGACAGGGCCCGAGGAGAGGTTGTTGACCGCTCTTGCAAGTATAGAGGTAGATAGAAATCTACGTCGCGACTTCCCCCCCGCACTCTCATTGCCGGCCTTAGCAATGGAACTGGGAGTGGTCCGATCGGCTCTTCACGTGCCGGCGGCTGCCCTCGAGTCAAAGGGATTGATCCAATCAATCAAGAGCAATGTGATTGGAGCCACAAGGAGAAGAACGGTCCTCTTGCTGACCAAAAAAGGACTAGAATTAGCAAACGACATGGGCGTCCTAAATGACAGCGGCCAAAGTGCCCCAGCTGCATTCGGAAGATTGAGCGATATCGAGGCTCTTCAGAGCATGCTCTCCGAGTCTGGAATTGTAACTCTTACTGGACTACCGGGAATCGGCAAGACAACTCTTGCACGAGCTGTTACATACGGTCTTGAGAAAGAAGGCAGGAGATTCGGGTGGTGCACGGCTAACGCGGCAACTGATCTCGATCTGATAATGAAGTCGTGGACAAAATTTTCCTTCAATGAGTCCCCGAAGCTCTCCGCATCAAGACTTGAAGAGGATTTCATCTATGTTCTCGATGAGGCACAGGAGATACATCAAAGACATGCGGAATCAATCAAATCTATGATTCAGAATGCATCTCAAGCGACTATATTGGTCATAACGAGAACTCCCAGTATCTTCTCAACGATTCCTTCTGCTACCAGATATCCATTGGAAGGAGTAGATATCGAGGCCGCGTCCAAAATATCCCCTCATTTGGAAAAGAAACGTGCAACACAGATAGCCATCGCCCTCGGAGGGCACCCTCTGGCAATCGAGATGTGGAGGGAGGGCGATGACCTCCCGACGCCCGAAACTCCAATTGCTGAGTTTGTGACTTCTACTGTGCTGAGTAGATTGAGTACATCCTCCGTGCAAGGTCTTGACAAATTATCCTTGGAACCATTCCCAATTCGGAGAAACCATTCCCTTTCCGATCAAACTGTTGATGACCTGGATGAGGCAGCTATCCTGAAATGGGGCGAGTCAGGTTTCGAAGCACACCATCTCATCAGAAATGTACATTCAGCCGCCATGGATGAGATGACAAGAGATTCAATACACGCCAATCTGGCTGCTCATTGGTCTACCATCCAAGGTCATGAAGCACGGGCGTTTGAAATGCATCACAGAATTGCTTCAGGGCAAAGCCTTGACTCGGAACTTGCAAATCTTGTCTGTGAAGAATCTGAATCTGCCATAGCCGCGACATTACTCAGCGACGCTTTAGAAAGAGAGGATAGGGACGATTTACGCATACTCGCTGCAACTGTAGCGATCTCAAGAGGAGAAACGAATACAGCAAGAAAAATAGCAAGCGATATTGAGAAGGGTCCAGATCGTTGGAAAATAGAACTTGAATGCGCCCGTATGAGCGGAGACGACAACGAGTGTTCCAGAATCGAGGAATTACTTCTTGATCGGCTCCCCGACTCTGAAAGAGCAAGCATATTGGTCAGGGGGGCGATAGCAATGCATGATGATCGCTTACCCGGACCGCTAGATTCAGAGTTAGCAATCAGGCTGACTAAAAGACTAGATCAAACAGAGGATATATCATCTGAAATGAGCTCTTCCCTTATGGCTTCAAGGTTGATTCTTCGATATATCATCGCTTCAGGTTCTAGTGACGTAATCCAAGCAGCCTCCCTCAGATCATCAATAGTCGAAATTCTTGGTGAGGACCATCCTCGATTAGAAGAGATAGATTTGAAAATCACATTACGTCCTTGGAACGATATTGCAGAATCGAGGCTCTTCGAATCTATTCAGAGCACAACTGGGAGATACTCGCGACTCAAGAAGATTCACTGGGGGCTCGACTCATCTTCCCTCGAGATACCTCAATGGCTCATCAACGCTCATGATGCTGAATTTAAAATCGAGGAGAATAAGAATAGACCTGAGCATAGGAGGATCGATGCATTCGCATGGTATTGGAGCGGGGCTATCCATCCAGATGATCGGATACGGCTATGGGCAGAAGCAACGCGAAGACTCAGATCGGCAGGTTGTGTGAAAGCTGCTTCAGAACTTCTGGATGAAATCCACACGGAGATCAGATCTCGGCGCCGATGAGCGTTCGTGTATCAGTAATCCCCTCAATTGCCCGAATATCTCCGATGACTATCTTTGTAATTTTAGATTCATCACCCGCTTCTACTTTGACTAGGAGATCGTGACTTCCAAAGACAACCCATCGACCGGATACACCGTTTATTGAGTCCAACGCATTCCTAACGGAAATCTCACTACCGGGTTCAGTAGTTATGAGCACGAAACCTACAGACATAGTCACACCTCAGCAGAGATCAGAGTTTCAGTCTTTAGCACGCCTGGTATCGCACGCATTTCTTCAATCAGAAATCTAGTCATGGCCCGAGAATCTTCAAAATCAACCCTTGCAACGAGATCATACTCGCCATAAACGGAGTGGGTTTCTACAACCGATTCCATCTGAAGGAGACTCGCATAAACGTCTCTCTCTTTCATCGGAAGGGCTTTGATTAGAACAAACGCAGTCTCGATAAAAATCCCCTCAAACCATCGGGATGAAAGTCCGTTTATCATGCCTCCCTACAATTTGTACAGCGCACATATCATGGCAAAGCATACAACGATACCATGCTGTAATCGAGTAGTGAGGGTGCGAGCGAAGGCGAATCGGACCCCTCGATGGGCCCTCTTCATTGTGGCGATAATGGTACTTTCTTTGGCCCCGCCAGTCACTTCTTCAACTACAGTTATCGTATGGTCTGGAATTGTAAATTTACCCGACGGAGCGGTGATTGATGGCGATCAAGTGGTCCAAGTACAACCGGGAACGGAAATAAGAATCGGAGAGGGGGAATCGATTGAAATTGAGGGCAGGCTCTCAGTTTTAGGAACAGAAAACGAGCAAGTAATTGTAAATTCAATTGATGGTAAGCATGATGGTATTCATTTCGACCCTGCTAGCCGAGGTCTCGGGTCCTCAATTTCTCATCTAATAATTGAAAATGCTTCACGAGGAATAATAATCGTTGATTCCGACCCGATAATGAACAATATCACAGTTCTAAATGCTGATTTCGTGGCAGTTGATCTATTCTCATCTGCGAATCCACAGATCACCAATCTGACTATGCAGGGAGGCGGACAAGACGTACATGGGATATCTGGAACATGGCGATATGGTATCGGCCTATCATTGGGGAGTGGAAGCGCTCCAATAGTAGACGGCTTAGTGGCTGACAGCCTAGTCACTCGAGCACTCAATGTATGGGGCGGTTCTGGAGGGGTAATCAGCGATTTATCAATCACTAATGTCAGTGGAGCAACTCTTGCCGTTTCTTCAGGAATATGGGTCGAAGACTCCGTTTTGTTGATATCAGATACAGAGATAGAGAAATCGGATAATGGGATTTTCGTACGCCATATATCCGAGGGATTCACGACACGCCCCACTCTGGAGAATATCTCCATCTCCAATTCGAAGTATCGTGGGATCATGATTGAACAGTACAATCGATCCAAGTGGAATGATTTGAATGTGAATGCAATTATCAGGAATGCTACTGTTTCGGGAACAGGAGGGCCTGCCTCAGAAACACAGGGCCTCGCTATTGCTGCTGTTGAACTTAACACCAGTGGCGCATTTATCGAAGGCTTAAATCTGATTTCGAATTACGCCACAGGACTCAAGGCATACATGATTGATGGCACATCTGTATTCAGAGACATCGCATCTTCCGATGACGGCTCAAGAAATGCCGGATCCGGCCCAGGGGAAAAGGCCGGCATCTATCTCAGAAGTGCTAGCTGGCCTGTAACCTTGGAAGACGTTAGCGTGACGGGCGCGCAAGGCTCCGGAATCCTACTCTGGAAGGGAGGAGCAGCTGGATACAATTGGACAACCACTCAGAATGGAGGCGTGGGCATCGATGTCAGAGAGTTCCATCCAGAGGTAGTAGGACTCGCATCTTCGATGAATCAGCTCTCTGGTGTACGAATCATGGACTCATCTAATGTTTGGATAGAGAATGCTCTTACTTCCGGAAATGGCGCCATGGCGACGATAAATTCAGAGGGCGCAGGGTTTTCTTTTGTCCGCTCAAACGATTTTATCAGTTCGGGTAAAAATGTGAGTTGTGTCAACTGCACATCCAATGGAGATAAAGTGGGTTTTTCCATAGTCGATAGCATAGATCTGCAGTTGATTGGTATTAGCTCTGTTTCCCCATTATCCGGGCTTGCAATATCTGGAGATGGGACCAACCTTCAGAGAAATGGTCCAGTTTTAATCCATGGAGCAGACTTGCAGACAGATTCAATCAGTCCTGCTGTCGTAATGCAGTCGATCGACGCCCATCTTCTTGATGTGTCGATATCCGGAATATCTGGAGGGCTAGAGTGGTCTCCTTCTGGCTCATCAGAATCGAGCATGGTCAACAGCCAGATCACAGGAATCAGCGGATGTGCCTCATTCTCAGGATTCCATTCCATGGTCATCGAGAATGTAATCTTTAATTGCACCACTCAAAATCCGCCTTCATTCCACTCATCAAACGCATCACTCAGTGATGTCGAATTAATCGGCCCATCCTCTCTAAATCTCTCATCAGGAAGTATCGTAAATTGGATATCTTCCTCGCCGATCACCGAGCCATCATCAGATGATAATGACGATCTGCTAAACATCTCATGGATGATTCAAGCAGAGGCAGTCAATCAAAACGGATATGGAATACCATATGCAGAATTGAACCTCTCATTTGATTCACTTCAGCAAGACCAGATTCAGATTCTGCCCTATTCTGGTAGGTCAAATATCGGCCCATATGTGGGCCAAACCTGGAATAACAGTGCAGGCTGGTCTTCCATAGCCAGCGTACAAGGCGTTTGCTCTTATGGTGGCTACAGCAACTCAACGGATATCATGCTCCTGAATCAAGATATTTCGATGGTATGTGAAATTGATTTACCCAATCAACCCCCATTCATCGTCTGGGAATCACCAAGAGATGGGTCGGTATTCGGGAGTTCAGACAGGGTCATTCTGAATGCCACTCATTCATGGGATATGGATGATGACTCACTCACATACTTGTGGACAAGTTCGATCGATGGCATCCTAGCGGGACCATCCACTGGATCATCGTATGTAATAGCAAATAGTGGACATGAGGCTGCTCCAAATCTAAGTGACGGTCAACATGACATCACCCTCGAGGTCTGTGACTCGACAGGCCTATGTTCAACCGAACAACGCTCGATTGAATTACTCAACCTCCCGCCCTCTGTATCCGTCGAAGCTTCACCTCAAATCTCTCCGTTCGGGGTCATGAGTCTCGGAATGACAAGAAATGCGACTGTTGACTTGTCTGGGACTTATGATCCAGAAGATGACTCTCTCCAGTGTTGGATCCGAACCAGCTACGGCACGAACACGTCTCTCAGTCCGCCATGCAATACGATCTTCTCGGTTGGCTTTGACCCATCAGAAGATGCATTCACCGCAACAGTATCTGTGTATGATGGCTCAAATCAGCCAGTTTCATGGACCTTTACCGTCGATCATTTCAATGAGTTACCTGAGATAAATCACTCAATTACTCGATTAGGAACAACATCAGAAGATATGCTGGACATAAGCTTCGAAGGAACCTTCGATCCCGAAGGAGATACTCTGCATCTTGCAATTGAATCTGATTTGGATGGAATCATATGGTCTGGAATTGAGGAATCTGATGGCAACTCGTGGCAAGGACGACTTTCGAAGGGATCGCATCTGCTAACGTTGAGTGCATGGGACAATAGTCCGGAGAATACGGGTCGAAAATCGTATGATCAGGTAGAAATTGAAGTCACCAATTCAGATCCAAGATCCGTAATTGCCTTTCCTCATGAGGGTTATACGACAGACTCTTCAAATCTGATTGAATTCAGTGCAACCGGTTCAGGAGATCAGGATTTACACTGTTTGGAACTTCCTCAAGAGGGGTGGGGCTTACTATGTTCCCCAAGAGAGTCTTCAAATGATTTAGTCAGTGTCGTGTGGAATCTCAATGATCAATTGGAACCGCTTTCAACCGAATGGAGTTTCCAGTCGCGGCTTCCAGAAGGAAGTCATATCCTGACCCTCACAGTGGATGATGGATTGGGAAATCCTGCATATTCATTTGTTAATGTCACTGTTTCCCCCTCCGCCCCTATTATTGTGATAGATAGTCCAGAAGACGGCACATCCTCAAAATCAAATGAGAAAGTGGTCTTCGATCTTCGTAACTCGTTTGATACAGATGGAAACTCCTTCTCTATGACGATTTATTCTGATGTACACGAGGCACCGATATTGCAAGGTGTAAATCCCAATCAAATTCATGAAAGACATCTCTCAACGGGACAGCATAATATCACAATCATCCTTGAGGACTCCACAGGACTCTCAAGAATTAGTGAAATATCGTTACAAATTCTTCCAAGCGCCCCCGTTGTAACGATAGCATCCCCTCAAGATGGACGCTTCTTTCCCCCTGGTGATCGAGTACTCCTTGACTCCACGGGAACTGTAGACTATGATGGCGATCTATTGCTACTGGAATGGACTCTTGCTGATGGCACAACTCTTGGTTCCAACTCAATTATAGAGGCCAATCTACCGCCAGGGCAGCATATTATCGTACTAACCGCGAAAGACTCTAGAGGAACATTTGACCAAGACTCCATCTCAATAATGGTGGGTTCGAGTGCCCCATTCCTCTCTTCCCTTTCAGTATCTCCTGACAGTCTGAACAGTAAACAGGCCCAGACGATAAAGATACAAGTATCTCTGGTCGATCTTGATGGAACATCTGAGCAGGTATCGGCTGTCATAACAGTTTCAGGGAATCCTACATTGGTCGAATTGAACGATGACGGGGCATTTGGAGATTCAGTACCCGGCGATGGGGTGTGGACAAGGAATGTCCAGGTGTCGCCGGACGATAGTGATTGGATGAGAATCGACGTATGGGCCAGAGATGGCGACACCGTAAGTCCGACGCTCACCGTTACAATCCCGATAGAGGATGATGATTCGGATTCAGAAATAATTCAGAGCATTCTGACATGGGGTGCGACGGCAGTAGCCCTTCTTGGGATAATCGGCTTAGCCGTCGCTCGTTCGAGACGAGCTTCTACGATAGCAGATATAGAAATGATCGAGTCATGGCGCGGATTTAATTCCGATCCAGATGAGGAAGCGTTCGAATAGTCAGTTATCATCAAGGCCCCATGGCGTTCTTTCTCTGGTTAGCCCCATTCTAAGGGTGAATAGTGACAGAAGGTTCCCAAGCCCGTCTCTCCATGTGTTAATTTCAGCATCGCCAACTCTCGATCTGTATGGTACGCTAATCTCCCTTCTGCGGCTACTTGCTAATTTCGTCATACATCGAATCTTGAACTCTTGAGACATCGCCATTCCATCATGCTTGGGTCGGAGATCCTTGCGATCAAGAATACTACGTCTGAAGACCCACATGCCGCTCTGTGAATCTGAAATGGGTGCGAAGAAGAGAAGCCTCGTAAAGAAGGTTAGAGTCTTATTCCCAAGACTGTGGAGCATTGACATAGAGCCATCTTCTGCCTTTGAGAGTCTGTCGCACGTGATAAAATCCAAATCTTCGTCAATCAGCATCTTGACTAGAGAAGGAATCTCTTCTCCTGGGTACGTGCAGTCAGCATCCATTGTCACAATTATATCCGCATCAGAGAGAGCGAATCCTGTTCTGTAGGCCCGCCCATATCCTTTCCTTTCTTCTAAGTGAACTCTCGCACCCACATTCTCTGCCAGCTCTCTTGTCTTGTCCTTTGAGTTTCCATCTACAACTATGAATCCAAGCTCACGGCACCATTTTCCAGTAGGTACTGATTTGATTGTATCAACAATGGCCGCCTCTTCGTTTCTTGTCGGTATTACAACATCGACGCGCACGTCTACACTGTCGCCGCCCATACCCTTTCCACTGATTTCTCCCACTTAACGACTAGTGGTGACGCTCATGCCGGCGAACACTTCATTTCTCTACGTCTTGAGTGAGTGGTATGAGTGACAACACGCGGCTAGGTACAAGCGGACTCAGATTACGTACTGCGACCAATTTGGCTGTCTTGCTGTTCGTCGTAATAATCGCCATCAAGGAACTTTCAACAATCATCCAGCCAATGGTTGTAGCTGTATTCCTATTTTTCGCAATACGCCCCCCTGCATCATGGCTTGAAGATAAATTCGGGCATCCATTGTTGTCGTATAGCGCAATCTTGGTCACTTTCCTCGGCGGTATACTTCTTGTTAGCCAGATACTATACTCTAGCCTATCTGAATTCTCAAGCGAAGTTGACAATCTATCGCCCATATTCAACGAACGAATCGAGCAGGTGGAGGGGATGGAATTTTACGGGTATAGCATTGATCTTGCTGGCTTGAAAACAGTGGTATCGATCGAAGAGATTAATCGTCTAGTCACTGAGTTCATAGGCTCTCTAGCCTCATTCACTGCCAATCTCCTAACTGTTCTGATATTCTTGGCTTTCATCATTCTAGAAGCTGAATCCCTTCCAAGAAGAATCATAGCCGCCTTTCCCGATGAATCAGCACGCTTCGACAATATCGCCAGTAAGGCGGAGCGAAACATCAACGTATACATCAAAACAAAGGCAACTGTTGCTCTCGGGCAGGCAGTCATTGCAGGTATCGCACTGACTTTATTCGACATACCGGGGGCATTCATCTGGGCTTTCTTGGTTTTCCTTCTAGATTTCATCCCCTATCTCGGAGCGCTTCTCTCATTCATACCCCCGGTCATTCTCGCATTCATCATACTGGAACCAGCCGGATTCCTCGCAGTTGTATTCATTCTGGTTGCAAATCAACAGCTTTGGGGAAGCATCGTCGAACCCCAGTTAGCCGGGCAGAGGTTGGATATGTCACCCATAGTCCTCCTGTCCTTGGTGGCTTTCTGGTATTGGGCGTGGGGCCTCACGGGAATGATTCTCGGCGTACCTCTGGCAGTCATAATGAAGATCTTGCTCGAGTCGGATGAGCGCACACTCCCAATTGCAATTATGCTATCGAGAAATCCGCCATCATCTGTGGACGACAACGATTAGGTTTCCATCAGTCGAGACTCTGAGTAGTGACGATTCTGAGACATTGTGCAATCCTCTTGTTGAGAGTGAGAAAAACTCGTCTTCAATCGACCATCTCCCACCTTTTAGTGTAACAGATTCACAAGGCTCAAGAGCAAAAACTGAGAAGTCCTTTCCAGGTTCAATATCGATCAAAAAATCAACACAACCAGGAGCAACTCTGTAACTCACAGTTTGACTGGAGTGAAGCCTCATTGTGACTTCATCAGGGGCCTCAACGACTGAACCCCATATCCCTAGTTGATGCCCCTCGCATCCACCCTCTATCCCAATCACATCCATCTGGTCATATCCTTTCTTGTACAGGTATCGAATAGCCTTCGAAAGATCACTGGATTCCTGATTTCCAAGTTGAATTTTCTCGACTCCTTCATGTGAATTTTCAGTCGAGTCCAGATCGCCGAGAATAAGGTCAACTTGGACGCCAGCTCTTTGTGCTCGATCACTGCCTCCGTCGATTCCCACTATCAGGTCGGCTTCAGAGATGATCGATCTCTGGATATCCGCGGTTGGCCCATTCGAGTTAAGCCACAATACAGCGCGCATTACCTAGACCTCGACATGTATTTTCCATCTATGACGAGGGCCTTGCCATCAATTTCGATCGTTGGTTTGATGAGGAGCCCCCTGACATTGGTTGAAACATTTGCAGAGCCACCAAGACCCACATTGTTGCCAAACGCAAACATGGCGCCCCCCCTCCAGCATTGATCTTCAAGAAGACCGAGACCTCTTTTGGCTCTTGGATTCATGCCGAAACTGAACTCTGAGAAGGTTCTGACAAGATGCCCCTTCCCCGATCGCATTCCCTCCGAGGCCAATTCGAATTCTGATTCAATGTCTGCAGAAATAGAATCGCCCGTTGCAGATGATAACAACCCGTCTTTGACCGTAATCTGAAGTGGCTTCCCAAGCTCACTGCCTTCCCATGACCCATCGAGAATGAGCCTTCCTTGAGCAGTGCCCTCCTTGGGCATGACAAATACCCTCCCAGCAGGCAGATTCGTGACTTGCCCCGGGCGAGTGCAGATGCCAGTATCCTCCAATATCCATCTACTTCCCGCTTGGAAGCGTAAATCAGTTCCAAGAGAACTTGTGACTCTGACTTCACGCGCTCTTCGAAGCCTGGATCCCATACTCGCGATTTCAGTCGCCATTGCGTTATGGTCTGCTGTAAATCCGCCTCTGGCAAATGACTCAACTCCAACCCCTGGAATTGATGCTATTCTTGCACCCTCTCTTGAGGCCGTAGCCCTCGCCCTTGTGTGTGTCATCGACTTCGTGGTCAGGAGGAATATCACGTCCTGCCTCTTCATCAGATCGGATACCGGGGAAGGCGGCTCAATCCCTTGCTCTTCGAGTTCCGGCATCATCATCATTAGTACTCTTGAAGTCACTTCAGAAGACGCCTCATACACCGCTCTTGCAATTTTTGTAGTCTTGGTGTCAGTTACGATAAGCACGTTCTCATGCTCTCTAACCTCCAAGCAGGAATGGATTACCGTCCTCGCAGATATCAGTAGGTCTTCCTCACTAACATCTATTCCGCTTGATTCAGCCATGCTCGCAATACCCCCGATACAACGCTGGCTCACGGTCGACCTTGGTAAAACGTCTGTATCAAAATATACTAAATTTATCAAATCATAATACCAAGTTGTTCATATCCTCAAAGTTCCTAGTCGCCTCTATGAAGCGCATCTCGACAATCGCTGTGATACTCGCTCTTCTGATGCAAGGATGCCTCGCATCGGTGAATCCGGATGATGAATTATGGCCCTCTGATGGCGATTATCCTAGACTCGAACTATCAGAAAAATCCAGGTCCAGTGCCGTCCTTCAAAATTTCAATGACTGCGACTCATTGCTACAGACACTCCAACAGAACCTTCTCGATGAGATGGCCGTACGACTCGACCAAGAATCATACTGGCACTGGGCTAACCCACTACTACGTGCCGGAGGGGTCTGGTTCGACGATGCTATGGCGGAAGGAGCAGACACCGCTCTAGACAGCACAACTGAATCATCTCCATCCAGGGAAGGCGAGTATTCAGGAACCAATAACCAAGAATCTGGTGTAGATGAGGCGGATTTCCTGAAGACAGATGGGTTCCACACATACATGCTCAATGGTCAATTGTTGTTGATCATGGGAATACCTGAATTCGGACAGATCAACCTCCTAAGTACGATGCAAATCGAAGGAAATCCGATGACAATGATGATTGAAGGAGATACCATGGTGGTCGCCTCCTCCATATATGGGTGGCAGCTAGAAGAAGGCCATCCCTTGATGCCCATCCTCGCTAAGGAATACACCTATCCGAATTCTGATTATGTCTACAAACATTATCGATCTAATTTGGTTAAGTACTCAATCATCGACATAAGCGATAGAAATTCTCCATCCATCCAGCATGAGCTGTACCTAGAAGGAAACTACAACACTGCTCGCTTGGTGGACGGCACTGTACGAAGCATTACCCATGCACAGATGGATGTCTGGGGTCTGGAGTATTATGTTACTCTTCCAGACGAATACTGGTCCATTGAAGATGTGTATGAGCGAATGGACGTCTGGAATTCTTCTCTTCTACAGACATTGTCCGATAATCGTGATAGAATCCTGATGCTAACACTCGAAGATCTTCTCCCCCAAAGATATGTAATGGATGGGAACGATGTAATCACTCTGCCATATTCTGTCAGTGAATGCAACGAGTATGCGGCATCGTCCGACAGCGTGGCACGGGGCTTCTTATCGATTACAACTTTCGACATATCAAATGATTATGTATCCATGGAGGTCGATCATATAGCATCATCATGGGCCCACGTGTACGCTTCACCTGATGCGCTGGTTTTCGCTGAACCTGCAAATGACTGGTGGTGGTTTTGGGGCAATGATGAATATGAGGATGCAACTAATATCCATGTATTCGATATCTCCCAACCAGGAACAACATCCTATGTTGCGTCTGGCAGAGTATCTGGAACCGTCCAAGATCAGTTTTCGATATCCGAGTTTCAGGGAGTCATACGAGTCGCCTCAACTACCGATGCGTGGGGGCGTTGGTGGATATCGGATTCTATGAATTCGGAAACCGACGAACCTGTATTCACTGGCCCATCCAACAGAGTCACTATGCTACAACCAACTTCATCTGGCGATTTAGATCAGATTGGTATAATCGAGGGAATAGCTGATGGGGAGAGGATATGGAGTGCCCGATTCATGGGAGACAGAGCATATCTCGTCACATTTGAAAACATAGACCCTCTTTGGGTTCTAGATCTGTCTGATCCTGTCAACCCCATCATACTGGGTGAGTTGGAGGTCCCCGGGGTCTCAACATACATCCATCCTGTTGATGAGGACACCCTCCTGACTATCGGAATTGGACCGGGTGATGACGGTCTTGGACTCGATTGGTCTATGACTCAAATATCCCTCTTCGACGTCAGCGATCCTACGAATCCGACATTGGCCGACTCTCTGCCGATATCGCCAGTTTACGCGGATGATGATTGCCAAAATATCCGTACCTGCGGGTGGTCTTGGTCGTGGTCGGAAGCAACATACGAACACAAGGCATTCACATATTGGGCACCAGAAAATATGCTTGCAGTACCGCTATCCACATATCGATACGTGTACGATGAAAACTACTATGACGGTGGTTATGAACACATTTCGATGCTAAAGTTGATTGATGTAGATACGGAAAATCTGAGCTTATCTGAACACGGCGAAATAGACCACTCATCGTTCTACAACGACGACGATGGACCGAATTGGTGGATCTATAGCACCAGTATCCGCCGGTCGATATTCATGGGAGACTACATCTATGCATTCTCCACTCAGGGCGTAACAATCCACAATACCGCTGACCTGACTCATATGCAAGATATGCTAATCCCCGGATCGCCCTATGTGGAAGATGTAGGGGAAGAAGAGTCTGAACAGGAGTCAAACGGGTCCTCGGGAGAAGATGAACCATGTCCAGATGGCTCTGAAGGAGATTCCTGCCAAGATTAGAGTCGGTTGAACTTCAATACCCTTCCAGTAGAACCAGGTTCAGCCACAGATATCCCTTTTAGAGATCCTCCGACCTCTCGTCTGTGAACTATTTCTCCATCTACGATGGTGTATATCGGCCACCCTGTCAGCTCTCTTCCCGCATAGGGCGTCCATCCTACCTTTGTCCATGTATCTTCATCAGAGATGATCCGGTGCGTCTCCAGATCAACCAGTGTCAAATCAGCATCGTATCCTTCTATTATCGATCCTTTCTTCTCGACTCCGTAGACCTTTGCTGGCCCTTCACACATCCAATTCACTACGTCCGTGACACTACATTTCCCGCCTACTGCGTGAGTGAGCATCACAGGCAGCGATGTTTCAACCCCCGGCATTCCAGCCGGGGCTCTGGGGAAACCAGCTGATTTGGCTTCCAATGTATGCGGGGCATGGTCTGTCACAATGCAATCTATGGTGCCGTCTTTGAGGCGCTTCCAGAGGGTCTCCCTATCCTCTGTGTACCTGATTGGGGGATTCATCAGGGCTCTAACGCCTAGTTTTTCAACGTCATCTTGGTCAAAGGTTAGGTGCTGGGTACAAACTTCGGTTGTGATTAAATCACCTTTATTTCCTACTAACCAATCTGCTTCTGTGGCGCTGGTAAGATGCACGATATGTAATCGATGATCATAATCGCGTGCCAGACCAGCCGCGCGCTTCGTCGCCAGGAAAGCACACTCCACATCTCGACATTCGGCATGGGCCGCAATATCCGTGCGACGTGCATACTCGCTTATTCGAGTTTGGAGGCGAGCCTCATCTTCCGCATGGGTTGCAATGATCCCTCCTGTATTTGAGAAGATATTTTCCAGATGCCTTTGCTCATGGACAAGCAAATCTCCTGTGCTGCTCCCCATGAAAACCTTGATTCCACAAACTCCATCCATCCCTTCTACGTCCTGCAAATCACTCACATTATCCTTAGTCGCACCGACAAAGAAACCATGGTGAGTCACAGTTTTCTTCGCAGCCAGGGCAATTTTTGCCTCGAGAGTTGCCCGATTAGTGGCATTGGGTATGTTATTTGGCATATCCAAGAATGAAGTTACACCACCGGCAGCAGCAGCGCGACTCCCGCTCCGAAGATCTTCTTTTTCAGGCTGACCAGGCTCCCGGAAGTGCACATGTGGATCAATAACGCCCGGAAGTAGATGTAATCCCGTGGCATCGATAGTATACTCGCCATTTTGCGGCTCTAAACCACCGCCAGGCGCAATAGTGGCGATTGAACCATTAGTAACTCGAAGGTCCCCCCTTGTCACTCCATCAGGCAAAACTAACGATGCATTTTGAATCAGCATATGGCCGGTCATGTGTGGTTCCAATGTCACCGTAATGCAGCCATCACAATACTGTTTTCATTATGGGAATAACATTCTATCTCCCCGCTCGCTTCAAATAAGCGATGGCACAGCGAACAAGCAGCGGGTTGGAGTAGTCAGGTTATCTCGTCGGGCTCATAACCCGGAGACCGGTGGTTCAAATCCACCATCCGCTACCACATCCATTTCAAAGTGAACGTGAGTTGAAAGTGAATATTCGATAGACTCAGAGCCATCTTCATGTTGAAAAATACAATTCTAGTAAACAAGGGTCAATGCGTGTTTCATATACCCTCGTTGCTGAGATAAGGATATGGCATCAAAGAAGACCACACAGAAAATCGAAGACGAAGAGATAGTAATCGATGCTGAAGATGAAGAACCAGGCATCGAAGATTTACCGGGCGTAGGGCCAGCAACTGCAGAGAAACTCAGAGAAGCAGGATTCGACGAACTCATGACTATTGCAGTCATGAGTCCGAAAGAACTCGGAGATCAAGCAGAATTAGGCGAAGCTGTTGCATCCAAAATAATTGCAGGCGCTAAGAAGATGGTAAATGTCGGTGGTTTCGTAAGCGGGGTCTCTCTTCTCGAACGCCGTTCCCAAGTCCAAAAATTGACATCTGGAGCCGCCGCTCTCGATGAACTCCTTGGAGGTGGTTTCGAGACCCAGGCAATTGTCGAGGTCTTCGGAGAGTTTGGCAGTGGAAAGACGCAGATAGGGCACCAACTCGCAGTCAATACGATCTTGCCAATTGCCCAAGGAGGATTTGATGGAGAAGTATTCTACATAGACACAGAAGACACATTCAGACCCGAAAGAATTGCTCAGATGGCGGAAGGGGCGGGACTAGATCCTAATGCTGTATTGGACAGAATACATGTTGCAAGAGCATACAACTCTGCCCATCAGATGCTACTCGTAGACGAGATTAAGAGAATGTCGAAAAGCATCGATGTTAAGATGGTCATTGTAGATTCACTGACCAGCCATTTCCGAGCTGAGTATGTTGGGAGAGGCATGCTCGCAGACAGACAACAGAAATTGAACAAGCATCTCAAAGAACTCAAGCAACTTTCCGATGTGAACAACGCACTCGTACTTGTCACAAATCAGGTGATGTCGAATCCAGGGACAATGTGGGGAGATCCAACTAAGGCGATTGGCGGACATATTGTGGGTCATGCAAGCACATTCAGGCTTTACTTGCGTAAGTCAAAGGGCGGCAGGAGAATAGCCAGACTAATTGATAGCCCAAATCTTCCAGAGGGCGAAGCTGTATTCACAGTCACAGCAGAAGGAATCAGAGAGTAACCGGTTAAACAGAAAGCTCAGAGAGCGATTTTCTGACCGAACTTACGAGATTCCCAATATGCCCCTCGTCGAAACTCAACTCGATGTCTGCTGATTCAAAAAGATGAGGAAGCGTACGCGTATTGCCGAGTTTCATGGCATTCGCATAATCATTCAGAGCCTTCTCCGGATCATCAAGCTGAGTCATCCATATTTGCAAAGCCCCAAGTTGAGCTATGCCGTATTCGATGTAGTAGAAAGGCGCCCCAAATAAGTGGCCTTGAGTTTGCCAAAAGAGTGCCTCGTCTTCTTCGAATCCATTCCAGTTTGTCTTGGGCCCATATTTCGCCCTAAGGTCAAGCCATGCTTTCGAGCGTTCCTCGCGTGTATGGTTTGGATTTGAGTACATCCAGTGTTGAAATGCATCAATTCTACATATCCATGCGAGAAGTCCGATAATGGCCTCAAGATGCATCTTCCTCGCACGATCTGTAGTTTCTTTCGAGTCATAGAACTCGCCCCAGTAGGGCTGAGTAAGAAGTTCCATTGACATCGAAGCAACCTCTGCAAACTCGATTGGATAGTTACGATCCTGTATGAGGTCATGATGACTACAGTACATCGTATGGAAAGCATGTCCAGCTTCATGAATCATGGTCTCTACATCCCCTTGCTGACCCGATGCATTCATGAAAATGAAAGGGAGTCCGGTTTTTTCCAAATTATACTGGTATCCCCCCGGGGCCTTTCCCTTCCTGCTGTCAAGATCCAGAACTTCGCCCTCAATCAGTCGATTGAACATTTCACCCAATTCAGGAGATAGCGAATGGAAGACCTTCAGAGTGATTGATACCAAATCATCCACTTCTTCGAAAGGCTGTAGAGGGGGCCGTCCAAAAATATCGGGAGAATCTCCTGACTTCTCATTAACGTCCCAGGGCATCAACTCATCGTATTCGAAACCATTTCGACGTTCTTCATTTATGCTGTGAATCAAAGGCATACAATGAATCTCTACAGCCTCATGAAACGCTAGACAATCTTTCGGAGTATAATCAAACCTCTCCATGGAACGGAATGCATAGTCAACATAGTTTTCAAATCCTGAATTAATGGCTATATTGTGCCTTATGCGGACTAAGTCGTCCATGATTTCAGATATTCTTTCCGAATCGACCATTCTTCTCTCTCTGATTTTCGTCCATGCCAAACGTCGAATATCACGATCATTCGATTCCAGGAATTTTCTCATCTGAGGCATCGTACGCTCCATGCCGTCGAATTCTACAGTCATCGCACCAGTAATCTTCTGATATTCCGTGGATAGTCTCGTACATTCTACGGATAGGGGGATATTCTCTTCCCTGAATATCTCAATCGAGTTCTGCATGCTTCTTAGAATTAGGTCATAACGTTCCGGAAGGCTACCTAGGAAGTCAAGGCCTGCTATTTTCAAATCGATCTTATTGGAAACCTCTGACATTTTTGGGCGTACATTTTCTACGAATGACATGAAAGCAGATTGCTTCTCTTCGTTTTCAGTATCGCAAGTCATCCCGATGTACAATTTTGCACCGGCTTCCGAGACATGCTCCGCCATGTCGGATATATCTTTGAAAAGAGATTCCAAGTCATCTGCATCTTCAACCGGACGCTCTAGAAGATTCCTCGCCACAGGCTCCAAATCATTCCACGAGGTGGCATTGAAATCATCTGCGAGGGGAAACATCTCCATTCCTCAATTGCGATGGGAGTAGGGCCCGATCGGAAGTGGACCATCCTCTCTAGAATACTTCTGACGCTTCCATTTCCTGGCCGCTTCTTGAACCGTTTCTCTTATTTTTTCCAAGTCTGGATGTTCGGGATTCTCCTTTTCGATCCAGCAAGCGGAGCAATAGCGCACTCCAGCGTGATCAACATAGTTGCTAGGAGTGCAACCGACACTGCATACAGAGCATTTCCCATAGCCAAGGAATCTGGACATCGTACATCCCAGAACAGACTCACCTATGAGACTGACTGATTCAGTTAATGACTGAATTAGAAAGATGTACTATGAATGCCTCCTCAAGAGATACAAACTCACCCTCATCAACAGAACCCTTGATCTTCCTTAGGCCACTGAGTGTTGGGATCGGACGCTCAGGAATCAATACCCCTCCTAGATGCCCAATCAATAGATCAGCATCGTCGCTGAGATCGTTGTAGTATTCCCGCGAGATATTCATTTCAGCCAGCGGTGAACCATCCGACTCTTCAGGAAGATAGAACAGCCAAGCACGTGAATCCCCCTCGCCTAAACCCGAACGCTTGATCCCTTCAGTGATTTGTCTTGTCCCGCCAACAATTCTCATAAATTCTGTTTCAGGGCTTCTGGCCACACTTTCTCCACGGGATTCCAGCCTCCTAAGTGCCGTCCATGCTGACCAGGCATGATTCTCACTGGCAACGACTCCATCGCCTATCAAACCCCACCTTTCACTGGCCCTCCATTCATGCAGGGATCCAAGAAGGTCATGGATGATAATAGGTTCATGGAAGCGGATTCCCCATATTGGGAACCATGGAACCATGGTAGTCATGACGGTCCCAGAACGTCACTCAAAATCAAGCCTTGCCACTCATTCCTTTAATTTTTGAAGACGCCTCTTTCCTGATATTGGTGGCCAATTTGACACTCCAACCCTGGAGCGTAGATAGCTTGTTGATATCCGAATCAGTCATCGATGCAACATCGCTAACTGACTCCAGAGACAACTTCTCAACCATGTCCCTAGCCCTTGACCTACCAACTCCACGAATTGAAACTAGCTGAATTATGTCAGATCTACACCCATGCCTGATTCTGATTTGTACCTCCCCAAGAAGTTCAGTCAACGAATCAGCAATTGAACCACTATCCACAATACTCTCAGAAGACTCTGCAAGTATCCTGATTGACGACCGCATTAACCACTCCACACCATCTACTCGAGATCTAATATCTCCTGGTTGAACTCCCCACGAGGACTCTAGTTCACCCATCGATCGTTCCTCAATCCAATCTAATAGCATTGAAGTAGATTTAACTCGTTCAAGCTCCTCAGTAACATCAAGCGCAATGAGTCTCTCTCGATCATGGACACCTGATCGAATTTCCATATCCTCAAGCTCACTCCGCTTTACCCATAGCTTCTGAAAATCGGGCGTTGAAATCGCTAGATGGATGAGTGAGAACGGAGTAAGCTGTCCTACATCATCCACACCTGAGAGAATGGAGCCAGCTCTAGACAGGCCATCAGATATTATCCGACCTGAAATCGGGTTAAGATACAGCCTTGCCACGGTTCTTCCAAGCCCTGTTGCTCGATACGTCATCGACAGAGATTCAGGCGACTCCAGAGATATCCTTTCAACATCACTCGCACGACTGAATCCGAAGACAGCAGGCCCTTTTCTCGGACTTATCACACGTCTTTCCAGCGATTCTCGTTGGATATTCTCAACTCTTACCAATCCTCCTGCGACCTTTGCCCAATCCGGCAGATCATCTCCCCAATCTTCTTCCGGCTCCTCTGAAAATTCAATCTCAGATATTCTCTCAGCGACTTTACGATCTTCCCCAGCTCTTTCTATCATGCCATTGTCTGCCAACCATACGATTGACCGGTCGATCCTCGATTCCATCTCCTCTTTATCCAGGGAATCTGCAAGAAATGTTTGAGCTAGGAATGAGCCAAGTGCGAATCTGTCATTCAAACCCCCTGTCGCTATCAATGCCAACAGATGGGTCAATAGAGCCGGGTCTTCCTCAGCGATGGATGAATTAGGATTTGCAAGTTTGGAGACTATCGGCTCAATTCCTCCAAGTAAATATCGATCCACGATAAACTGCTCCTCATCCGAATTCTTGGCTAATATCATGCCTTCGCCATGAGGGTCATAACCGGGTCTACCAGCTCTCCCTAGCATCTGACGAACCTCGATTGCTCTGATCGGCATAGATCCCCCTGCAGCGGAATTCCATCTCCTATGATCCCTTATCACGACCCTTCTTGAAGGTAGATTCACTCCTTGTGCTAAGGTCGGAGTGGCCACAAGTGCCGTCAAATTACCCATTCTGAATGAATCTTCTATGATTCTCCTCTGTCGAGAGGAAAGTCCCGCGTGATGAAATCCAATTCCTCTTGAAACAGATTCAGCTAATGCCTTGCTCATAGTAGTCCCCTCGCTAGCACCAGTGATCGACTTCGAAATACTCTCCCAATTTTCTATTCGAGATCGTATACCTTCATTTCCTTCTCTTTCGGAAATACGCCTGATATGCTTAGATAATTCTCGAGCTTCTTTTTGTGCTGAAGCCCTTGAATTTACGAATATGAGAGTTTGCCCCCCTGTCTCCATCGCATCGAGTACCAATGCCCTAAGATTCTGATTGGGGTTGCCAGATATTTCTCTAGGTGAGGGCAGATCTCTCTCAACCATCCCATCTATTCTGTGAATCTTCAAATCTAGCCCATTCACAGTACCCGATTGAAGCTCTACGGGACGCCATTCAGATTTTACCAGATCAGCTTTGAGCCAATTCGCCACTGAATCTGAATTTCCAACAGTAGCAGACAGGGCTATGATTTGACATCCAGGCCTCTCATGCCTTATCCTGGCAATTATGATCTCGAGTGTAGGACCTCTACCAGGGTCATCAAGAAGGTGGAACTCGTCAATCACGACCGCTTCCACATTATCCAGAAAATTTGGACGGGTTCGGATTAGAGAATCAAGACGCTCACTAGTACAGACAAGAACATCCCAGTCATGTAGAGAACCCATCTCCTCTCCTCTATCCCCAAGAGCAAGACTTGCTTTGAGTCCAACTCCTTCGCATAGCGCATGTATCTCTTCGTGTTTTTCGCTAGCCAATGCCTTCAGCGGAACCACATAGATGCCCCTTCCCCCCTCGCTTGAAATTACCTTCTGAAGCATGCATATGTGTGCAACTAGAGATTTCCCACTTGCCGTAGGAATTGATAGCATCAGATTCCTGCCTGTCAGGCCATGCCTGAGGGCTTTCTCTTGAGGGGGGTAAAGAGAATCTATCCCGAGTACATTCTCAATCGAATCAGCCAGTCTGCTATCGATGCCGAGAGAGCGAACTCTGGCCTGCGAACCAACTTCCATTGTGACCATGCTTCAAGTCAGGGCGCTAAAGGATGCCGAATGTATGAGACATCTATTTTCAATCAAGACCATCTGTGAAATGCCGGATGGCCCTCTTTAACTGCAACAAAAAGTCCCTTGCCTTCCGCACATAGAATCCCATCTGCCTCGAGAGTCATCTCAATTTTCATCCGATCATCCCATTTCGATTCATCCACTGCTTTCGCCCTGATAACCAATTTTGAGTTTGAAGGAGTCGGCCTTCTTAGATTGACAGTGTAACTAGCAGTTACTGTGCATGGAGGCTCATCTAAACCATCTCTGTCCATGATTGCGATAGCAGCAGCCCAATTCCCGTGACAATCAAGCAGAGTCCCTATTATGCCACCATTTACCATGCCCGGAAATGCTTGATGCTCGGGCGAAGTGTCGAATTCCATTACGAGGCCATCTTCTGAACGAAAAGACCGAATTCTTAGGCCGTTTAAATTGGAAGGACCACAACCAAAGCAGATGCTGTTACTAGCATACCTTTCTTGAACAGACATGTCGCCTACATCACTCATATTCGATGTCTAAAAGAATACGAATTCAATCATTGCGGAACTAATCCTCCCTCAGTGCCACTTATCTCGGACCCCCACCTCCCATGGGCGTTGAGTGACGATTCTGGAACTAAGGATTCCAAAAAAGGAGTCAAACGCGCTTCGAAGAGGCGAAGATCCCCCTTGAAGGTGGTAAACCAGATACCGAAGAGGAGACGAAGAGAAATCGAAGACGCAACTGAAGAAAAATCTTCCAGCCCAGAAGCATGGTCTCGAAAATCTGGTCAGAAAAATCACAAGATCGAACGTAGAATGACCAAACCGGGCGTAGTCCGTACAGTACCATTCGACTTGATAGATACTGAGATTGGCGAATCCTGGTCGATACCAATAACCGTTGTTCATGGGGCTAGGCCGGGCCCGACAGTAACCCTTCTCGGAGCTGTGCATGGGAATGAATTGGTAGGCCCACAGGCACTCACCTTCCTTCAATCGAGCCAGATACTCGGGGAAGGTAAGGCGATTGATGCAGGAGTAATGGCAGGAACACTGAGGATAGTGCCGATCGTCAATCTCCCCGGTTACAGGAGGAGAACACGATATATTCCAGATGGAAGAGATTTGAATCGATTCTTCCCAGGTAGAGATGGAGGGAACACCACGCAGAGAATAGCCTTGAGATTGTGGGAACATATCGCCAAGACTAGTGACTTCATAATCGATCTACATTCAGCAGCAAGTGGCAGGACAAATATGCCTCATATACGGGCGAATCTTGCACATCCCCCCAGTAGCATGCTTGCAAGGGCATTCGGAACTGAAGTGCTTCTTGATGGCCTCGGGCCAAGAGGTTCTTTGAGAAGAGTCTCCAATGAGCATGATCTTGGATGTATAACATTCGAAGGAGGCGGTGCAGATTCACTAGATTCAGATGCTGTACAGGTTGCAACATATGGTATATTGAACATACTACGACATCTGCATATGATCCCCGGATATCCGAGCAGCCCAAGATTTAGACTCTTAGCATCCGGCTCAATATGGATACGATCGGATCATGGAGGGCTCCTGGATGTACTGGCTCCTGTAGGATCTCTAATAGAAGCAGATGAGGTCGTTGCTACTGTAACCGATCCAGAACATGCTAGAGAATCTGTAGAGATCCGCTCCCCAGGAAGGGGTCTGTTGATTGGAATGGCAACTCACCCATTCGTTACATCCGGAACTCCCATAGGACATCTTCTGCCGCTGAAGAGAGGGCTATCGACGATAAAAAGTAGACTAGATGAAGACGATGTCCTAATGCTCAGTGGAGTGCTCGAAGACCCAATCTGGCGAGAAGAAGATACAGAAGACATAGACCTCGAGTCATTGGATGAACCTTCTCCCGACGGATGGACGAGCGTTGATGATCCGATGCTCGAAGAGGAAGATGATTGAAACGATAATTTCAGTTACGATCGAAATCTGGAGCACGAGGTATATTTCGCGGGGGCGCCGCCTCGTGAATATGCTGTTCTGAGAATCCATACGCCTCAAGTGCCTCTTTCAGAACAGCTCTTCTCCTAGAGACCATTCCAGTCACTGCAACGGATATTGCCAGAAATAGTGCTATGCAACCGATAATTGCGAATCCAAGAGGCCCGCTAATCGTATCCAACAATTGCTCAGACAGAGTCGGGGGTTCAGACCAAGTTCGAACATCGAGACTCCATACAAGAATCGTCTGAATTCCTGAATCAACTACACGGAGCTCAAGCACGTGTGATTCGGACGATTCACAGAGGTTACTCAGAATATCCTCTTCAGCACAGCTAAGAGGGCCGATTTCGATCGAACCAAGATCTCCTGTTTCATATTGATTGAGTGGAATTCCGTTCAAAGACCAATACATGGTTGCATTGACTCCCTCTGGGATGTCCGGGGCCATTATGGCCATCGAATCATTAGACGCCTCCCACACTATCACAGCACCAATGGGATGCCCGAGTTCTGAAAACCGATCGATACCCTCATCCACCAGAGCATTACAGTTCTGATCTAAACCATCCCAAAGCTCATCCGCATCAGGTCTTATCTCGGGGTCCAGATCATCACAATCATCGAACCAGTAGTATCCGTCCATATCTTCATCAGAGTCGAATGATTTGGGATTCGTCTCGAATATCAATATCTCATCCCCGTCGCTCATTAAATCACCATCTGTGTCATAATTCAATGGCTGAGTATCGTGGACATGCACTTCATCATAGTCTGAAAGACCATCTCCATCACTATCCAAGTCAATGAAGTCCTCATCAGAGAAACCATCGCAATCATTGTCTTTCTTATCTAAAATTTCTATTCCAACTGGAGATGAGTTCGCATCTTGATCATCACAGTCCTCGAACCAATAGAAACCATCAGCATCCTCGTCATTATCGAAAACAAGTGGGTCCGTGGAACTTATACTGATTTCATGTCCGTCTGAAAGGCCATCTCCGTCCGAGTCGGGATGAAATGGATTAGTGAATCGTAAATTGAATTCTTCGTAGTCGGAAAGGCCATCTGAATCGGAATCTGCATCGAGATAGTCCTCATCGATCTCATTATCGCAGTCATTATCGATTCCATCCAAGTATTCCAAAGCATCTGGCGATATTAGGGGATTCGAGTCATCACAGTCCTCGAACCAATATCTGCCATCTGAGTCTGAATCCACATCAGCAAGTAGAGGATTTGTGAAGTAAATTAGAACCTCATCTCCATCCGAGAGCCCGTCGCCATCTGTATCGTGATCGAGATAATCCGTACCATGGATGTGAAATTCAGGCCAATCCTTCAACCCATCATTGTCTCTATCGGTGAAATTGTACCCCTCGTCGACCATCTGATCGCAATCGTCATCGATACCATTCAGAATATCCGGTCTACCAGGGTTTACACTCGGATTCGAATCATCACAATCGTCGAAATGATAGTACAAATCACCATCAGCATCTGGGTCAAATATCAATGGGTCACTCCCATAGATTGCGATTTCTTGCCCATCTAGCAATCCGTCCCCATCAGTATCTGAGTTCAGTGGATCCGTGAGGAAATTTTCCACCTCATCACCATCCAGTAGTCCGTCAATATCGCTATCGGATACAAGTGGGTCAGTACCGCTCTCAATTTCGAAGGCGTCATCGAGACCATCATCATCTGAGTCTGAATCATATGGGTCCGTGCCGTGAATATTGATCTCATCTACGGTCAGAAGCCCGTCACCATCATGGTCGCTTTCAAGATCAACGCCATGTAGGGTCAGGCCCCATGAATTCAGAGTCCCAGTGACCCCCGGCGAGGAGTCTTTCAATCTCAACGTCCAGTTACCTGCAGCAGACTCCCCCCAGTGATGGACACTTCCGTAAATCCAATCCTGGATATCATCTCCAGTATCTCCATTTGAACTCTTGAGAACCGAGATAGTCCCGGCAGGCGACATCAATTCAATATCGAGGTCTCCTCTGTTCGAATGTGATATATCTATCATGATACTTACCGATTCGATACTCATATTGTCTGTAACTGTGAATTGAGACTCGACCCATCCGCTCTCATCTGGGATCGATAGAGGAGTCGTTGTTGGCCCGTATGTAGCGTTCGATTCAGGTACTAAGTTGGTCCAATTTGATGCCATAGAGGTCGCTGCCCCTGCATCTATGACTCCAAATCCATACTTGTGCGAAACGAGATGGCCTGCACCATTAGACGCCCAAGACACATCGTTGAAGTCATTCTTTTTCGAGGTTAGAACTATGATCTCTTGGACATCTCTCCACGATAGATTTCCATTTGCCTCAAGCATAAGTGAGATAACTCCAGATACCAGAGGAGTGGCACTTGAGGTTCCTCCAAAGGAATGTGTCACGTCTCCCCCATTATATCCAGAGGATCCAGCTACGTCTGTCGTAGTTATGCCTTCACCATCCCCCTCCGAGGGGGCAGCCACAAGGATATTCGCTCCAGGTTCAGCGTACCACGACTGTACACCGTTGTGATCTACTGCTGTCACGGCGATTGTGAATCTATTGTTTGTGAATCCATCCGCATTCGAGTCATCATCATTCTGTAGTCCATTTCCTGCTGCGAAGGTGTAGATATTACCCAATCCGCCTCGCCCATTGTACACACCATTCTCGATTGCTGAAAGTGTCAATGGACCCGGCCCTGAAATAGTTGCACCATCATCAGAGGGCCCCCATGAGTTTGAGTATATGTCGATGTCTTGGGGCATGTAACCAAGTGCAGAAGCATCCAATGAATCACCGCCCCAACATGCAATTAGTCTGCTTCCTGCCAGATTCGCCCCGAACCCCGCTCCTGTAACGTCTATCCCATTATTTCCTGCGGCTGCCGCCACTCCTCCTGCAGCGGTTCCATGAGCATCGTTTCCAGAGGGAGCGGGGTCCGAGTCCGAATCGCAGAAATCATATGACGTCGAGGCTTCATAGTTGGGGCTGAGATCCGGATGTGTATGGTCAAGGCCATCATCGATAATCGAGATGGTCACCCCTGAACCATTGTAGGAGTTCCACGCTCCTGTGATGTTCACATCTTCCCCCTGCAAACCGCCTGTCTGTCCTGTATTGGAGAGATGCCACTGTTCAGGGAAATCGGGATCATTTGGGATTAACCTAGGCGTCTTTTCCTGCTGTTTATCGGGTATGAATAACTCGATGAAATCTAATTCTTCGAGCGTTTCAAGCACTTCCAAAGATTTAGCAGATTTGTAAGGAGTCCACACATACGTTCCATCCATCCAACTCACGGCTTCCAAATGTCCGCTTGGGAGGACATCGACGAGGAAATCCATTTCCTCCTCGCTCAGAAGTATCCAACTACCCTTGTGGTCTTCATATGAACCACTATCCGAAACGGCTCTTTCGAAGGCTGCAGAAACCTCCGGAGAAAACTCCTCTAGGATTGTGTATCCGTCAGAAGATTC
Organism: Euryarchaeota archaeon UBA250; assembly: GCA_002504845.1. Classification (GTDB taxonomy): domain Archaea; phylum Thermoplasmatota; class Poseidoniia; order Poseidoniales; family Thalassarchaeaceae; genus MGIIb-N1. The sequence continues at coordinate 35,118 of DATW01000044.1, forward strand.
AGCAGAAACCAATCCTCCGGCCACGCTTCCAATGGGCGATAAAATCAGGATGAAGGCGATCGCTATTGAGTATCGCACATCCTCAGGACTCCGAACATGGTAAAAATCAGACCGCTTCTTTGTGCGTCTTGATCGCAGAGAAGATCTCCTCCTCACTCATGAGTCTTCTTTGTGATTTTGCTACTTTGAATAAGTGGTCAACTAGTGACGAAGACTCTGCAATGCCGTGTTGATTCAACCAGTGTATGATATTTGATCGACCGCTCATATGTCCAATTCGTATGACTTGGTGAAGGCCAAAGTCGCCTGCAGGGACTCCTGAGTAAACTCTGTCCGCAAGCCAATCATCGCCTTTCTTCATGGCCTTGATGACTGCAGAAGCATGCACACCAGTACCAGTCTCAAATGCATCATCTCCGAAGACTGGATAATTTCTTGGCAATGGCACTTCGATGTACTCATTAGCCTTCTTCATGTAGTTGTTCAGGCCGGTCAAATCGTTCGAAATAACACCCATTAGGCTTAGATTGACTAGAGTCTGGTCAATGGGAGCATTACCCGATCTCTCTCCTACCCCTAATGCAGTACCGTGTATTACATCGGCCCCCGATTCAACTGCTGCGAGATTGTTTGCAACTCCGAGACCACGGTCTTGATGCCCGTGCCAATTTACCTCTATATCGCGACGCTTTACACCTGAGTCAGGTATCACTTCTTGTTCTATGAATGACATCAGGCTACGCACTCCACTGGGGGTGACGTGACCGCAAGTGTCACAGATGCAAATCCTATCCGCACCAAGCTCAATGGCTCTTGTGTAGACGGCCTTGATATCCTCTGGACGACTCCTAGTCGTATCTTCAGTAACGAACATGACGGGAATATCATTGTCGATTGCAAATTCGACAGCTTCCTCCGCAGTTTTCATGATTCTTTCCATCGTCCAGTTTTCGGCATATTGGCGAATAGGGGATGTGCCGAGAAACGCACTTGCCTGTATCTGACGCTCATGTTTTGCCTGCAGATTGACAAGAGGCTCAATATCCGAAACTAAGGTCCTAACAGCACAACCAGGGCGTATCGAGTAACCATTCTCCCCCATGTGCCCGAGCATTGAATCTATGTGCTCAATATGATAAGGGCCTGCACCTGGCAGACCAAGGTCAACTTTCTGAATCCCCAGCCCTTCCATGCAATCCAGAAGCTCGATTTTCTGCTCTATCGTAGGGTTCCTAGCACTCGGACTTTGCAAACCATCTCTGAGCGTCTCATCATCGAACCACACAGGATGAGGGTGATTGCCCGAATCCCTCTGGAATTCAGGCTCTATCTTGTTCCAGTCGTAGATCAATTCCCGCTCGTCCATCTTCTACGCCGTCCTTCCTACCGTACTGGATGTGTTTCAAGCATTCGGAAGAAGTCACACAAATGGATTCCCTGTTTTCGAGAAATTTTTCTCACTTCTCACTATGATCAAAGCAGCCAATATCGAACCAATAACCGAGCCAAAATCCCCTGATGATGCAAATAGTGCCATGAGGAACATGAGTCCAAGATAAAGTTGGGACACCCAGAATGAACGAGCTGCCTTCGGCATCCTGCCCGTGTTATCCATCTCTTCATCATGATGCAACACAAAAAGCGTCCTGACATACCATATTGCCACGAATATCGAACCAATTAGAAAAGATATGGATGCAATCGAGTCATTTTCGGAGAATATCAGATACGGCCCGATGAATGAAATTAGAAGTAGGAGACACCCATATACGCGCATCTCGAGTATCGTTCTCTTGCTCCCTTTCACACCAGGCATCATGGGGACCCCAACCTCATGATACTCCTTCGATTTGTACAGAGCCAAAGCCCAGAAATGCGGGGGTGTCCACAGGAATATCAGAGCCACCATGTAGTATGGAACAAAACTTCCAGTATCCAAAGATGAACCAATGAATGGAATCACTCCAGACCAATCCAGGGAAGATGGGCCCGAGGCCACCCACCACCCTATCAGAGGGGGCGTCGAACCGGCAAGACCTCCAATAACTATGTTCTGAACGGTACTCCTCTTGAGCCATATTGTGTATACGAAGACATAGAAAAGAATGCTGAAAGCAGCCCAGAATGCTGCAATTTCACCACCCATTAATGTGAACCAAACAACACCTGTTAGAGAAATTGATATCCCAAAAAGAAGAGCTCCATTTGCGCTGATAGCCCCCGATGGGATGGGGCGCTTACTTGTACGGCTCATTTTTGGATCTATGTCACGATCATACCACATGTTGATCGCATTCGCCCCTCCTGCTGTTAGATAACCCCCCAGGACGGTTATGCCCACTGATTGTAGGGTATGTCCAATGCTGGGTCTAGTATCAAGTGTCAAATCGTGTATCAGAACGGCACAGACTGCAGTGACTTGCAGGAGTATTACTACTCCTGGCTTTGTCAACCGAAGCCATGCCATCATGATTGCCGACTCCCCCCTGCGCCTATGAAGAGATACCATCGGGAATGGCCATCATATCTTCACGACTCGCAATCCAGATAGTCGCAAGAATAAGGAATGATATAGACCCAATCAGCAGGTGCAAAAGTGATAGAAATTCCCAGAATGAATTGGTGCCCGGATCATATGATATCACATATAGGCCACCTAGTAATCCATTGAATAGGAAAACACCTGTGGCAAGAGATACCCACTGTGCCAACCTCCTTGATTCAGGCTCAAATGAAACACGTTTCCAGGTTGTAAATGAGGCTATGAGGAGCGCGACTCCTTCCAAAGCCACGATTACACGATGAATTATCTGTGAATCAGCAGCAATGTCGTCCACTGGAATCAGCAACTCGCCATGACAAAGTGGCCAACTTTCGGAAATCCCCGCTACACCGCACCCATAATTCGCACCTTCTGTCGTGGAGACATAAACTCCGATGAAAACGGCCGAGAGAGCACCCAAGGATGACAATGCGACCATTCTTCTTTGCTTCGAATTCGCATATATCTGCATCATTTCTGGTGTTTTATCAGTCTCTCTCCAACGTGCCAAAAGTAACCATATGATGCATAGAGTGAACGCCAGTGCGCTTACGAGGTGAAGAGCAACCGACCAATGTTCGTTATCCATCCTCACTGTGAGATATCCTAAGAAGCCCTGCCAGACTATCAGAAAAAGACCCAATAGACCCGCATTCCTAACTTGTCTATTCGTACTTTGAACACGAGTACACATCCAAAGTAAAAACATCATTGGACCTAGTAAAGCACCAGCCAATAGACGATGGAACCATTCAGTAAAAATCTCGAAAGTAGTGTACCTGTGATTGGCTCCACGTGAATCCTCTTCTTCCGGATTCTCATCCCACCAAGCCTCCTGCTCTTCTTCAGAGACATCAAAACCCCATGTCCCAAAGCATGTGGGCCAGTCTGGACAAGATTCCCCCGCATCATAAATCCGAATCATACCACCCATTGCTATGACTGATGCAGTGACGGCTAGAACGACTATGGAGAGAGTCGTTATTGGAACACTCCCGGTGAGATCCCTTGCACCCATGCCCTCACCGAGGCGACGCACCTGCTTCAATCACTCGTTGTTAGCAGCTTCAACATCGATTGGTATTCGATCAGTTTCATATTCGAGAGTTGCAATCTTGAGCGGATCAAGGACGAAACGAGCCTTTGCTTCCTCAGTTCCATACAGTTGGATAAGCTCGTGCATGAACGCCTCACGGAGCTCTTCTTCAGAGACATAAAGAGGGGCTCCCATGCTAATTTGAAGGGCTCGAGCGCCGAGAATACGAGCTTTCTCAAACCTAGTATGTGTTCGAGGCATGGTTCCAGCCGATTGTATGACGCTCATAAGGCCACCGACGTGCAATCATCAATCCCGTGAGACCAACATTCCTACTGCATTACCGCCGCCGAGGCACAGTGTGACGATTCCGAGAGTACCCCCAGTTCTTTCTAGGGCATTCAGCAGACTCATCAGACATCTAGCCCCAGAAGCTCCCAGAGGGTGACCCATCGCAACAGCACCCCCGTGCACATTGAAACAATCACGATCAATCCCGAAGTGTCCACGTATGCCACAAGATGCTGTAGCGAATGCCTCGTTGTGCTCGTAGAGATCGATATCTCGTGCTTCTAGACCATTTCTTTCCAACAGGGATCGTATGCATGGTATCGGTGCAGACATCACTCTGGATGGTTCGACCCCAGATGTTTCGAAGTCAACAATCCTAGATAGAATCGGCCAACCTTCTCGTTTCGCAGCCTCTTCAGAACAAATCAACAGTGCCGCTGCGCCATCGCTCAACTGACTTGAGTTCCCAGCAGTAACTACTCCTCCATCCAGGAACGCTGGCCTAAGTCCGGAGAGAATCTCCATTGTCGAATTGTCTCTGATACCTTCGTCTCTACTGAGGTTTGGAATCGTTATCGCTTCTTTACCCATCCACCCGTTGCGCCATGCGGCCGATGCTCTGCTGTGGGATTGAAGTGCATATCCGTCGGCATCAGATCTCGATACCCCCTCCTCAATGGCAATGTTTTCTCCAGTAATGCCCATTGACTCGCCGCTAAACGCATCTCTCAATCCATCATGCTGCAATATCGATACAAGACTTGAGTATTCCACGGACTCCCCTTTGGATACATTACGAGCTACCATCGGAGCATTTGACATAGACTCCATGCCGCCTGCCACCAAGACCTCAGACCTCCCTGCTTCAATTTCCGATGCAGATATCATGACTGCCTTCAATGAGGAACCGCATACCTTGTTCAGGGTAGTGGCAGGGGTCTTCAGCGGAAGCCCTGCACCTATTGCGGCCTGTCTAGCTGGAGCCTGCCCGGCACCTCCCTGTAGGACCATCCCCATGTACACTCCATCAATAACTCCCGATTCAGGAGGTATGTCCAGGGATTCTAACAATCCAGATATTGCCATCGTGCCTAGCTGTACGGCGGAATATTCTGAGAGGCTGCCTCTATACTTGCCAAAGGGGGTGCGGGCATAACCCGCAATCACTGCCACCGTCACGAGCCTCCCGAGCAGCGAGCCGATTTCAATAGTACGGTCACAGAGGTAAGCGACGATAATCAGGTTCCTTCAGTCAGAACCCGAAGAGAAGCTGTAGAATTCGGGCCTTTCAATCTCTGGTCTCAGTTCCGGTCTGACCAATACTGTTCGAATACCCCACAAGTCCGTGAATACACGATAGGCCGCTGTAGCATCAAGATAGTCGACGCCAGATGACCCTCCAGTGCCTACCCTTCTCCCGATAATCCTCTCAACCATTCTTGCATGAGCATGCCTCCATTTTACCATGGCCTCTTCAAGCTCTACAACAGCGTCCACAAGTGCTCTCGGCCAAGTTAGAAGAGGCAATTCTCGATATGACTCTATGAACAGTAGCCCTGCTCTAGATCTGTCCAACTCACCATTCGGAAGAAGAAACTCCCTCACTTGGACTCTAGCCCCCTCAAACCTACCTTTAATCGCCTCTGGAGGCATATCGCTAGATTGCAGCATAGCTGCCTCTTGATCTTTCGAATGCTTTTCGAATGCATCCAGGTGATCGTTAACATATTTCGAAACGACCTCCGCATCCCCCTCATCGCCAGGATTCGAGCCCATAATCGGAGTTCTGTGTACCCATGCCCTCACTACATCGTGTAGAGACGGCTTCTCACTGGCACGAATGAGACGCTCAAGAGCATGTTTCTGAGTTGGATCCTTTTCTGCAATTTTCCTAAATTGAAGAAGCGGGTCGAAATTAGAACCCCTCATTTCGGGTGTGAGCCCGAGAACAATTTCTAATTCCCTCATCTGATACGATTCAAAACCTGATGCCGTCCCGAGTCCATCTCTGAATGCAAGAAAGCCCTGGGGCGTGAGAGTTTCAAGAACACCCCACTGGTGAGCCATTAATTGGAATATCTCGGTTATACGACGCATCCCGTGGACACAGGATGGAATCGCCTCTTCTGGCACTGAAGAGGCCCCCAACTCATCCCGGACTCCTTCCAATTCTTTGATGACTTGCTTGAACCATAACTCAAAGGTCTGATGGACGATGATAAAGTGCATTTCATCTCTCGAGACTCCTCTTTCATCGCCTTGAAGCTGTAGTAAACGATCCAACTCAAGATAGGTTCCGTAGGTCCAATTGCCATCAGACTTGTCTCCGGCCATGGCTGTCGAGAGGCGCTACACCTTATCAGTTGAGTCCGCCATCCATCAATCTATATGCGCCGAATCAACTTACCATGGCATTCATATCCTCTCGATGCAACCAAATGATGTGATTTACATCCCAGATGCTATTCCGGTGTCTGAAGATCTCAACCTAAGGGCTGCTCGACTTAATGACGCACCTGAACTGTTCAGAGTAGTCAATAAAAATAGAAAATTCTTGAGAAAACACCTGCCATGGCTCGATGATACAAATAGCATATCTGACGAGACTGACTTCATCCACGACCAGTCCGAGAAAGCCAATCGAATGGAGGCCATGCTATTGCTGCTTGAATACGAGAATGAAATCGTGGGGACGTTGAGCATCAATCGAATCGATCATGGAAATAGAACTGCGTGGATAGGATATTGGTTAGATGAAGATCACTGCGGAAATGGCTTGATGACTAGGTCGGCAGGTGCACTGATAGATGTTCTACTGAACGCCTGCGCATTTCACCGCGTTGTGATAGAGTCAGGCATCGATAATCTACCCTCCAGAGCCATACCTGAGAGGCTAGGCTTCCGGGAAGAAGGAGTGAGCGTCGAGAGAGAATGGCTCTATGACCGTTGGATAGATATTGTTCAATATGCAATAACCGCTAGAGAATGGAATACTAGCGATTAAGCCTTCAGAAGCCCGTGATCTATCAAATCACAATTCCCTGACGGGAGCGCAGCAAGGACTTCGCCATGATCAAGTCCTGTAGCCTTCGATATACGCCTTGCAACGTCTTCTTTCTTTTCTCTTCCAGGGGTTATCTCCACCCAACGATCACATAAATTGCTAATTGCAGATATGGAGCCGGGCACAGGCATAGGGATGCCATTAACCGTCCCCAATCCAATCGCCATTTTCAATACGAGATCACGATGCCATCCCCTGTTGCCCCTTACTACGAATGATCCTCTCCCAAGTGCTTCTCCACTTTCTGTGGCTTTGCTTACCTGAGAGGGCCTGACATGGAATGCTGTCGCGGCTGCCGAACCAGCCCCCCATGCCCTTGACCAGCATGCTGCTAATGCCGCCGCCTCTTCTTTTTCATCTTCTGAGAGCATCTGAAGGTCTTCAGGAGCTCCGTTTATCGACTGTACAATCCTGAAATTACAAACTCCTTCTGAAGCGATATCGCCATCCTCTTCCAGTTCTAAACCATCTACTCTCTTGAGAGCACATGAGGCTGCTCCATGGAGGTCGGCATGAAGATAGAGATCTCCTGTTGAAAGATGCTTTTTCACTACCGCATCGTTACCGCGGGCATCTCTCCCGCCCACCATCAATCTACCCGGGCCTACAATGCCCCATCGATAGCGTTCAAACCAAAACCTCCTAGTTCTACGTACTGATGATACCTTGCCCTTGTTACGCTCTTTCTCAGCTTTAGAAGAAATCTTCTTTTGTTCACTTTCTGTCTTCTGTAGTGCCTTTCTAGCCCCTTCTGCCTTGGCTTTCAGCGTATGTGCTCGTTCAAAGTAATGTTGAGCACTCTGATGCACTGTACCCTCTATCGAAATCAATACCTCTTGACCGGGCTCACCGTTTGAATCAGGTAAGAGTACCCTTGCGTTTTTACTAGCCGGGTCAACCTCTGAGATCCATTTTGAATCAGATGCCTGTTCTGATGTCAGAGACCATCCGACCTTCGATACTTGTTGTTCAATCTGAGATCTCACTTCTTCAAGATGGGTCCATGCTTCTAGCATGGATGAGCCCTTCTTCTGGAGTATCGAAGCTTCTCCTACGAATGACTCTATGCCCTCTCGTTGTTGATCGGCTCTCCGAGCCAGCCTGTCATCGTCCCTGCCCCCTTCTTCCTCCAGCACTGCTTCTTCCACTCTTCTGGACAGGGCTTTTGCATCATGTTCCCCATAGATTGAGTCAATGGCTGCACATAGGGACTCGACAGCCTCTCGGGCAAGACCTTCACCTGGTGAATGGGTGAACGGTGAGAACAACTTGTTTGAGCCTCCTTCACCTTCAGACCACACCGAACCTTGCCCTATCCTGTCAGACTCTTCCATAAGCGTTTGAATAGTCCCTATTAGCGAGGATCGCTCCTTATCGCCAAGATCCGAGATTGAAGATCGCGGGTCAATCTCTGAAATTCTACACACCAATTCCGCATACCTTCTCCCGAGATTCACTCTCCCTGCGAGGGTACGCTCCAAGTCGCGATCACCTTCTTTGAAAAGATCTGATAACCCCTTCTCATCAAGCGTACGGGGATCTGTAGCGGAAGGAGGCGGTGCGTAACGCTCTCCTCTTTTCAGCACCCTGCTCCTGTAGGCTGCACTGGTGAGTGGTTGGATGATCATATCTTCTTCATCAATCAGAATCGCATTACCGTCTCTGAACATCTCGATAATAAGTGAAATTTTTCCTCGACCATGCTCAAAATCAAGTCGAAGAACTCTATCAAATCCTATCTGGAGAACTCCAATTAGTCGTGCATTTCCGAGATATTTCCTCAAAGTCATTGCAAACGAGGAGGGATTTTGGGGCATAGGGCGATCTCGTTCAGAAAGATAGATCCTCTTGCCCCTGACGATTACAAGATCAACCGGACTCGCGCCGCTTTTCTTCATTCTGAGGACGACCTGCTCATAGTGCGGCTGGTATGCCTTCTGAGCACGTGCGCCAACCAGTTGCTCAAGTTCGACGCGCATTCTCGCCACATCAAAGGCGGACATCGCAATTTCAGATACCATATCCGCCCCCCTCACACGGTCCCTATGGCCACCGAAGATGCTTCCGGTTGGATGAGCAAGTCACAACATACCCGCCCCCCGGTCCTGGAAGCGCCTCTAATGTGCCGCCACATTCTGGACAAATTGCTTGTTCGGCCAACTCTTCAACCCAGGCCTGGCGCGTTTCCATCTCGTCACCTTCCTCCCTCAGTCTTCTGAGTATTCTTTTCACGGGATCTGACGGGTCCAACCCTCTTTCCTTCCAAGGATCGGTCCCAATCGGCATCATTCCCCGTGCTTCATCTAGCTCAAAATCTCCTTCCAGCGGAACATTGCCACTTCGGGCAATCGGCCTAATCAGAATATATGCGCCAAAGAAGCCCCCTACGTGAGCAAGATGAGCAATCCCTGTCGACTGCCCCAGGCTTTCTACTTCGTACATGGTATAGATTTCAAATCCTAACTTGATTAGAGTGATCAACCATACCGGCCATGCTCTGATTAGAAACAGCAGAGGGAACTCGATTTCATCTCTCGGCCAACCCGCCATGTACGCACCAAGCAGTCCGAATGCAGCGCCACTCGCTCCCAACGATGCTCCTGTGTCTCCGATATGAGTCCCAACCCATGAGATGTTGCCCGCTAGAAGCCCGATAAAGTAGATCGCCATCCACCTTCTACCCCCCAGTCGCTGTTCAAGGGGAACACCGACTAGCGCTATAACGAGAATATTGTGAAGAACATGGAACCAATCAGCATGCAGCCAACCCGCAGTAATCCATCTGTGAGCCATACTAGGTTCGAAGGCAATAGCTGGTATCAGCGAAAGAAATGCAATCGGTTCAAACGCTAACCCCAGTAAATCTACCCCTGCTTGGAAGAATGTAACTAGTAGTAGAGATAGAACAGTGGCAAGGGCAAGACTGACTCCTGAACGGACGGCATAGACATAGGGGCCGAATGCAAAAATCAAGAGAACACTGAGCGTGATAAAGTCGCCCGGCGTCAAGTCGCTCCAGTATATCTCCACACTTCTCCCCGGATCAAGACGGTTGAAGCCCATGAATAGCCCCTCCGGCCGTTTGCGGTGCAATGAAAGGACCCTTCGCAGTGGGAGGGCACGTGTCGTACCCGGTCCTTCGCATCAAGGGAGCCACCGTGCTACGGGGTTCTCGGACTGTAGTGGAAGACATAGATCTCGATATAATGTGTGGAGAAATACTGTGTCTAACAGGTCCAAACGGATCTGGAAAATCAACACTTTTGGAGACACTCGCAGGGCTGCATGCTCCGAGATCCGGCGAGGTGGTGGTCCCTCTACCTAATCAGGAATCAATACCCATTCGAGACTCAAGAGGCAGGAGAACACCAGTACCCGGTCTTTCCATCGCACTGCAGACTGATGGTGCATGCTTGGATGAAACGGTGTTGGAGAGACTCAAAACTGCATCCACGGTCGCCGGAAAATCGCTGACCGATGAAACAATCTCTGCTGCCATGGAAAAGTGGGCATTGTCTCATAGGTCTGAAGATAGACTTGCAGTTTTGTCCCAAGGGTTGAGGAAAAGGGTGTCAATACTTGCTGCAATACTTCCCGCTATACAATCCAGTGAACCAAGAATTGTACTTCTAGACGAGCCAAGTGAAGGTCTTGACGCCGCATCACGGGACCTACTCCATGAATCGATATTTTCTCTTAGGGAGAAAGGCCATTCAGTTGTCATAGCGACACACGACGATGCCATAATCGAAATTTCCGACAGGACAGTTGAGATATCTTCGAGCACAATATCGTTAACCGGTCCGAATCATTCCGTTGATGACCCCCCGTTTAGAGATGCTACTCCCGTAGGCGGCGCGATATCGGCACTTGGCAGATGGATACTGGCTCTCGAGATGAGGAATCCAGTGGATACGGTCCAAAGAATAGTTCCAGCACTCCTAGCACTCTTCCTGCTCCGTTCAATAGGGTTGGATGCAATTTCAGACGGAGCTCCTTCATCACTCGCATTTTACATCCTGGCTCCTGCATTAATTGCAATCCTCGTGCGACCTGCACTCATCGACCGTCTCAAAGAGCGACGCTCCGGAGATTGGTGGCGTGCCCATCTTGGTCGATCCATAAGGCCCCTTTCATCAATAGTCGGCTCACCATGGATATTGCCGATCCCATTGACGTATCTTTCCTTCATCGTACTCTCAAACGGCTCATCTGATATCGATCCTTCCGCATATGCGTGGTTATGGCTCCCAGCACTTTCCATGTTGGACATAGGGGCTGCAGCAACTGCGATACACATGCTCGTGTCTGGTTTTGAACGAAGCACTGCAGTTGCAGCATCTCTGATGATGGCCATACTGATCTGGCCATTTCTTCTGCTGGTGGATGCCACTACCGAGATACTCTACCAAGGGATGTATTTTGACATCGGGTTCGATACGCCCTTGGGTCTGATCATATGCTCAAGTTTGATCGCTGCATCAGTATGGGGTGCAGCCGTCATCATACCCGACGAATGAAGGCATTGATTCATTGATGATGGCCGTGACGGTGAACTCATGGTACGCATCCCCGCCCAGGCCATCGCCTTGTTGGCATTGGGGTCGGGAGGCTTAGTTGCAACCATATTCCTCGGAATCATGTGGGCTCCTGACGTCAATCCGAGCCAGTGGAGGGCTCCTGCTGCGTATCGGATAATATTCCTCCACGTGCCTTTTGCCTGGACATCTTTTCTTGCTTTCGGCATGCTCTTTTGGGGATCATTGGGATGGTACCTGCGTCGCACTGAACGTTCATGGAGGTTAGTTCAATCCGGATCCGATTTAGGACTTCTATTCGGTATCGGCGTCATAACTTCAGGACCAATATGGGGTATGGCTGAATGGGGCGTTCCTTGGGATTGGGCCGATCTGCGGCTCAATACCTTCGCGCTGCTCACCGCTCTTGCACTGTTCATCGTCATGGCGAGGCGATCGCAACCGGATCATGATTCAACAAGGGATACTATTGCTGCAGTGGGGTTATTCGGATTCATACTAGTCCCCATCACGGCAGTAGCAACGACCCTGTATCAGAAGAGACATCCTGGAGTGGTAATCATAGAAAGTGAGGATTCCGGGCTCGATCCGGCCATCCGTGCAGTGATGATGGTGGGATTCGTTTCCATCACGCTCCTATTCATCGGATTTACGATAATCTCTGACAAACTATATTCTGCAGAGGCTGAGATAGAATTGAACCTCAAGGCCCTCGATGAAATGGATGGGGGCGAGTGAATTGGCAGGAGAGACACACCTCATTGTAGCATATGTCATCTTGATTGGCTCTCTCGCACTTTATGGGAATTGGTTGCGGTCGAGATACCGCAATATTGCAAATTCACGGGCCAGCACCCTTGAAGCCCGAACCCCCCACCCTCGTGATGGCGAGGACTGATGGCACAGGAGTTCTGCATCGTCTGTGGGGCCCCTCCGCCCGTATACGCTGGTCGACTTTGCGAGTCTTGCCTCCGAGATAGAACGCATCTATCCAAGATACCCGAACGTCTGCAGCAAGCAAGATGCTCAAAGTGTAGGCTTCACAACGTGGGGAAGAGTTGGAGCGATAATGACGATCTGTCGATAGCAGAAATTAGAGTCCAGGATCATCTTGAGATTCTATCTGAAGCAGAGGACGTTGATGTCGGACTCACCGTCGAGACAATTGACGATAGAACCTCCCGGATATCTATAGATGTCAGTGCAACGGTGCACGGCTTACCCTTCGATGACCAACATACCGTACTCCTCCAGACAAGCGACACAATCTGTCAGACCTGCTCAAGAAAAGACGGCGCCTACTTCGAGGCAGAGTTCCAGATAAGATCCGCAGGAAGGAGGTTGTCCAAGGATGAAATAGGCGTCATTCGAAATACTCTGAATGAGATGCTTGAGGAAGGGGCCAATGATCCGTTGTTCTTCATTACGAAAGAGGGCCCTGTTCAAGGGGGGTGGGATCTTCAGCTAGGCTCTAAATCAATGGCGAGAATGTGGGCCAGGAGACTGGCGAGCCGCTTCGGCGGCACCATCAAGGAAACATCCACTGTAATCGGCGTCAAAGACGGTGCAGAGGTAACGCGCCTCACCGTTTCCTACAGGAAGCCCGCTTTCTCCATAGGAGACGTCCTCAAGTTAAAGGATAAACTCTGGATCGTCACCTCTTGGCAGAAGGATGGGCCCATCCTAGGTTCGTTTTCCTCCAATCAAAGAAGTGGAAAGACTTGGAGGGATATGGAAAAATCATCCGTGGTATGCCCAACTAACGATCAGATAACTGTCCAGATACTCGATCGTGACGGATCTGCAGCAGAAGTCCTGATACCAGGTGATTGGAAGATGGCCACCGTCGCCCTCCCCTTCGACTACGATGGAGAAGAGTCAATCCGTATTGGGTTGATAGACCATCAATGGCTGGCAATCCCGTATGCAGAGGGAGGGGGGCCCGGAGATGCCTGACCAGATTGAACTTCTAGCGCAGCATGACAAGCAGGACATGGCGGGCTTCACCCGTGCCTTCGTGGATGATCTGGAAAACGCTTTTCAGAAGGATATCGGAATTATCGGCGATGATGATTGGGTCGGCGTGCTGTGTATCGGAATGGGGGGCTCAGGCGCGAGTGGAACGTTCCTGACATCTATTGCAGATAGGCAGGCGGGTCTCCCAGTACTCCATTGGAGGGACTACGGACTCCCTTCTTGGTGGGGGCCGGAATGGCTCGTCATCGCAACATCATATTCCGGAAATACAGAGGAAACCTTGGATGGGGTGTCAAAGGCCCTGGAGGAGGGGGGCAGCGTCATTGGAATATCCTCCGGAGGCAAACTGGAGGAGATACTTTCCGACAGGGAGGATGCTGTTCACATCGCAATTCCAAGCGGCCAAATGCCGAGATCGGCCTTCGGGCATCTCATCGGTACGCAACTCTCCATACTCTGGTCCATGGGCCTACTCCCAGCCCCGAAGGACGAAGATATCGAGGGCATGATTGGCAGATTGAGACGACTCTCGTCGGATTGGGACCCATCGACCGGATCAACACAGGCGTATGGGGCTGCTAAGTCGATCGGCGAAAACGACATTGGCATAGTGTCTCCGAGCATAATAGGGTGCGCTGCTCGCAGATTCGTAAGCCAACTGAATGAGAACTCAGACCTATTCGCCCGCTCCTCAGAGGTGCCTGAGATGAACCACAATGAGATAATTCCCTGGACAGAGCAAGCATCAGAGGGCCAAGCGCTAGTAGTGATTCATTCCAGCCTCTCAAACGATAGGACCTCATCAAGAATGAAGTGGTTCGAGGAGCACTCTGGCGACACAGCAAGAGTGGTTCTGAATGCCACAGGAGAAACCCTTGTCGAGCAGTTACTCGGTATGGCGCATATCACTGATTGGATCAGCATAATGCTGGCGGTTTCTCGTGGCGTAGATCCGTCCGAGATGGCTGCTATCCCCTCGCTCAAGGCCCATCTGGAAGAGATTCAGTAAATCGGCCCCATTACCATTCGCGGGTCAGGATATTTGGCAAGCGCCTCTTCTCTGTGCGCAGGATTGACTACCCCGGGCATGTCATGGGTTTCAGGATCGGACCACGACAGCTGAAAGTGGAGATGAGGGTCCCAGCCGCCATTCTCATGTTTATCCCCCATCCAGCAAATCACCTCGCCCCTCGATATCTTTTGTCCAACCTCTTTGCCAGTAATCGAATCTGAATTCAAATGCCCGTAAAGAGCCCATATCGGACGGTCCCCGATGAAATGTTTGGTGACCAATACATTCCCATAATCTCCATCAGCTGGGTTGTATCCAAAGTACGATACTTCCCCTTCTTCAAATGCCATACAAGGAGTCCCTACCGGACCTCCGATATCTATGCCAATGTGTAGAAATCTACCATCTGAGAAGAGATCTGTAGAATACATGCCAGGCCTCATCTCGTCATATCTGCCAATGTCAAATTCGAATTCAGAGGGCAAATATTCACCAGTAGTAAAGTCCCTCACTTCATATTCATCTGGCAGATTTACCACGGGATGATATTTCCCTGTCTGCCAATTCATCATGAGAGATCGGAGTAGAGGATTACTGATGATTATTACCAATATCAATCATTGTCACTTTCATTCAATCCTTCAAGTAAATTTGTAGATGATGATGGTATGGATTCCACATCTTTCAGTTTGCGTTCCATAGCCCTAAGTCGGCGTTGTACGGAGTCTTTGCCATCTCCCCCAATTGTATTCGCCGCAGTGTTGAGTTGTCTATGCAGTGTGTCCATCATTCCACCAAATTTGACAAATTCAGTTTTCACAGCACCTAGCACGTTCCATACTTCACTCGCTGAGGCTTCCAGAGCTAGAGTTCTGAAGCCCATCTGAAGGCTGTTTACAAATGCGGCTAATGTGGAGGGCCCCGTCACCACAATTTGACAATCTCGTTGAAGTTTCTCAAACAGACCAGGCCTCCTAACCACATCAGCATAGAGTCCTTCAGTGGGGAGGAACATAACTGCGAAATCAGTAGTGTGCGGTGCAGAAACATACTCCTTTCTGATAGTCTTCGCCTTGTTAGTCACATTGGACTCAAACTTGGAATATGCTTTCTCAATGAGGTCCTTATCCCCTTCATCTAATGCATCCAATAATCGCTCATAATCTTCCTTTGGAAACTTGCAATCTATTGGAAGCCAAACTGGATCATCTAAATTTCCATCTGAACCTGGAAGTTTGATGGCAAATTCAACTTGCCCCCTGCAATCAGGATGTGTTTTGACGTTCTTTCCATATTGATTGGGGGAGAGTATACTCTGCAGAATCTGCTCTGCTTGTATCTCCCCCATTGCTCCTCGCGTAGAGACATTAGCTAGTACTTTCTTGAGATCGGCCGTATCTGTTGCAAGGGCCTGCATTTCACCTAAACCCCGCTGAACTGCTTCAAGTCTCTCACTCACTTGTTTAAATGACTCCCCAATCCTCTTTTCGAGTGTAGATTGTAATTTTTCATCCACTACTAATCGCATTTCATCTAATTTCTTTTCATTCCCTTCCTTCAGCTTCTCAATATTCTCTGAAACAGCTGCTAAGTGCTCTTGCTGAGACTTGCCAAGGGCCTGCAAAGTATGCATCTGAGAGTCTCCCATCTCCCGAATTTCTCTTCTGAGCTCTGAATCTCTATTGGAGTCATCTTGCGAAAATAACCGCCAAACGGCGATAATCAGAGCCAG
>DATW01000070.1:0-3662 GCA_002504845.1 Euryarchaeota archaeon UBA250
TTTGAGAACTCTGGAAACATCGCTCTTCCCCATTTCCGGATCTTCTTCCTTTATCCTGAATGATCTGTTTACCCAACCCCTATCTTCCAATATATCGTTCAAGATACCATAGCTGGTCGTGAATACTGCAACGTTCCCCGGCGTAGAATCAAGAACTGCCCTAATATGTTCTCGAATTTTCTTTGTATTCATTTCTCCACGTTCTGCGTATCGAGTGGTCACATCGGAGGCGATAATCACTGGCCGCCTGTCGGGAGAAAAGGGGGATGAGTAAGCCATCTCAATTGAAGAATCACGATTTATTCCCAGTGTATCAGCATACATGGATGTGGGATACAATGTCCCTGACATCAATATCGAACCAGCGCAGCCAGATATCAACTCGGAAGAGATTACTGAAGGGTCCAGTAAGCAACTTGTAACTCGTCCTTCATCTGCTAGAAGATCGAAAACCAGAGCCATAGCTTCTGAAGACTCAAATCTAGATAAGATATCAAGAAACGAGAAAAGCCTACTGCAAGATGTCTCGAGATCTTCTTCATCATCACTTTCTTCGACACGTACCTCGGTCAGAATCTTCATCAGCCTAGACATCCCCTTTTCCCATCCGTCACCCTCTAGAGAGGATGAAAGTGAAGAACGGAAAACCTGAAGGAGTTCTGATGAACTTACTAGCATGTCCTTGTCTTCATTCTCTTCTAGCCTCTTCATCCCAGCCGACATCCATCGCTCTATCTCGCTCCCCAGCCTTCTCATCGACGCTATTGAGGACCCTATCCTCAGGAGCTCGTTATCAGATGCGCCATCACGTTCTGATGCCTCTTCATGCTCCTCCATTTCGAATCTGGCAGCATTGACCATTTTTTTTGTGAGTCTGAGTTCTAGCCCCATCCTTATCCTGTCTGGTAGATTATGCGCCTCATCCACGATCAGTATCGATGAATCAAGATCTACAGACATCGATGATAGCGAAGAACGACTCACAGATTCCACAAAGACGTGATTGTAGTCCATCACTATGATTTCAGCATCCCTAGCAGCTTCAATTGAACAGTGATATGGGCAAGTACCCTCTGCACGACCTCTTTGTATCGTATCTTCAACATGCCTCGGTTGATCCCTGATCCATTGTCTGAGCCTTGATCTTCTAGAGCCCAAGGCTTCAGAGGATGCATCCTCCTCGCAATAGCACTGCCTCTGCATATCCAATTTTCCACACATGGACTCCCGACCGATTAAATCCACAACTGAGACTTTAGGTACTTCGGATGGAAGTCGCTCATTCAGACCAAGAATCGTATCAACTACAATTCTGTGTTGACTCTGCCTCCCTGTGAGGAAAAGAATTTTTGAAACACTTTCTGAGTGCCTGGAGGCATAGACTGAAGCAGCAATAACGGCCGCTGTTTTCCCAAGCCCCGTCGGGGCCTCTGCAATTATTGTACGACCTTCGAGAAGTGTTTTTGCGGATGCCTCCATGAACTCTCTTTGTTGATCACGAGCCTCTTCATGGGCAAAATATTGCATCCAAGGAGCAGAGGAAGTTCCCTTCACATTTTGATGTGCTTATTCGGCCGACCAAGAAGATTGGCCTTGGGACAAGATGCCCCATCAACAGTATTTGCTCATATCAACGGAGCGCCATGGCCCGGAATTGGACTTTGACCGTTCAGAATCATCCAGAGAACGCCGAACAATGTTGTCCATACAATTTGTGGGTGTGGAGGGGCGATTTACACGCCCCCCCACGACATCCGAGTGCATCCCATCCCCACTCATTGTCTCCACCTCATGGTGTTAGTGAATCATCATCCTGGCGACTTGTGACGTCTTCGAGACGAGCTTCAATAGCCCTATCGAGATCGTTAGACGCTTCAATCTCCTTCTGCATGTACAATCTGGCCCCTGATTGGAGGACACTTGCAAAGTCCTCCCCCCTAAGTGCACAGAATCGGTTTAGAGTTCTGGACAAATCTGCCCCTATCTTCAACTCAACCGTATGCGAGGAGATATCTGTTGTAGCGAGAAATCGACGAACTGACTCACGAACAACATCTGACCTGTTTCTGAAACCATCCGTTCCAACCCTCTGATCTAGACTCATAATCTGCTCTTCAGAGAGCCTGATTGAGATGAGGGCAGTCGGAGCGGGCATGTTGATCGTATAACGTCAGAACCACGGCCGGTATATCAATGTATCACAATTGTAATACAAATGTAAAACAATATGGAGAGCGTTCAATGGCTGGATTGAAGTGTCAGACATCATACGACGTCATGTGAAGGTGATCAACGATGCCATACATGGCGATTTTTCCATAGGCGGCGTGAGGGAAGAACTTCTTGCCACTCCAGAGGTAAACAAACTAAGTCATATCAAGCAACTTGGCCTTGCCCATCTCGTGTTTCCCGGGGCACATCATACACGTTTCGAGCATTCTCTAGGCGTTTCCCATGTCGGTGGAATGATGTCTGAATCAATAGGTCTGGATGAGCATGAGAAAGAAGTCGTCCAAGTTGCAGGTATGCTACATGACGTTGGCCATGGGCCTTACTCGCATACGCTTGAGCATATTCTGCACAGCAGGGGTGGGAAAGACCACATGAGCATTACAGAAGGAATAATCACCGGATCGTATGATGTTGTCACGGATTCAGAAAGACCTTCAGTGAGCCCTCGATCATCGATACCTGAAATTCTCGAGCGTCACGATATGGATCCTAAGGAAGTCTCCAGTTTAATCAGAGGGCCCGACGCATCAGGAACGGAAAGAAGTCTCTTCGACTGGAATGAAGGCAGTTCCGAATTTGTTTCCGAGGACGTCACTCTTGCGAATATGGTTCATGGGCCTGTAGATTGTGATCAGATCGATTACCTGCTAAGGGATGCCCATTTCACAGGGGTACGACATGGATCGATAGACCATAGGCGATTGATCAGGTCATTGAGAAGAAGTGGAGGAAATGTCGCAGTTGATGAGGGCGGATTAGCTGCATTGGAGGGAATGCTGATGGCCCGTGGACTGATGTACAGCGCGGTCTACTTCCACAGAGTGACTAGAGTTACGGAGGTAATGCTCTCAAGAGCAGTCGAGCGTAGCGAAGATTCACTCCCTGGAGCAGAAGAGATGCAGAGGAAAGTCGACTCAGAGATCTGGGCAGATCTCGATGCAGCAGGAGGATACGCGAGAGACATTCTGACTAGGCTCAAGTATCGCAGACTGTTCAAGGTAGCATCGACATACAGGCGAGATGATTTGAGTAATGAGCATATAAACAGTTTAGTGAAGATAGCAACAGATACAGATCATCGGCGATCTATCGAAGATGATATCGCCTCAAGGGCAGGATTGGAACCGGGATATGTTGCAATTGATGTACCGAGTGTGAAACTCCTCCTATCTGAGCCGAGAATGAGCCAGGTAGACATACGTGTTTTAGGGGACGATGGCCGCACAAGATGGCTGAAAGATCACACTCCCATAGCAGATGCTCTGAAGCGCCGACAGGTCAGCCAAGCCGCGGCCTACGTCATGACCATCCCCGGGCATGAATCCAGAGTTTCCGAATTAGTTGATTTGCACCTCATGTCGTGAACGTTCATGCACCATTCTTGAGCACTATTCAAAAGGGGTGTTTGATTCCGCGACAGCGTAGGTCCC
>DATW01000070.1:4037-5730 GCA_002504845.1 Euryarchaeota archaeon UBA250
GGAAGTTTATGATGGCGTAATCGAGAGAGACCCGGATCAACCTGAATTCCATCAGGCTGTGGAGGAGGTGCTCGACAGCCTTGGTCCAGTAATCGAGGCGCACCCCGATTATCTCCCGGTGGTTAAGTCGATTGTTGAGCCTGAGAGAATAATTCAGTTCAGAGTACCCTGGTATGATGATGAAGGAAATTTGCATGTCAACAGGGGTTTCAGAATCCAGATGAATGGCGCTATAGGGCCATACAAGGGTGGGCTTAGATTCCATCCGAGCGTGAATCAATCTATACTCAAGTTTCTTGCATTCGAGCAGGTATTCAAGAACAGCTTGACAGGTCTACCGATGGGTGGAGGAAAAGGCGGCTCGGACTTCAATCCAAAAGGAAGGTCAGATAGTGAAGTAAGGAGATTCTGCCAATCTTTCATGATGGAGCTTTGGAGGCATATCGGCGCAAATCTTGACGTCCCAGCAGGAGACATAGGCGTCGGAGGGAGGGAGATCGGATTCCTCTTCGGGATGTATCGAAAATTGGCCAACGAATTCACTGGCGTACTTACCGGTAAGGGCTTGTCATACGGCGGCTCCTTGATACGACCCGAAGCCACAGGGTATGGCACAGTCTACTTTGCACGAGAGATGCTTGCAACACGAGACAAGTCTTTCGAAGGTGCGAAGGTTGCAATATCCGGTTCCGGAAATGTCGCCCAGTTCGCAGTTGAGAAGGTTCTAGACTTAGGCGGAAAGCCAGTCACACTTTCTGACAGCTCAGGATTCATACACGATTCCAATGGGATAGATAGGGAAAAGCTTGCATGGGTCATGGACCTCAAGAACGTAAGAAGAGGTCGAATTAAGGAGTATGCAGAACATTTCGGTTGCGATTACACCGAATCGCAACCCGAGCCAAATCTGAACGGTCTCTGGGGGGCCGATGTAGATATCGCGCTACCATGCGCTACTCAGAATGAGATTAATGGTGAAGAAGCCAAGATGCTTGTCGACAACGGTTGCATTGCAGTAGCGGAGGGCGCCAACATGCCCTGCACGCCCGAGGCCGTCGAGTGCTTCCATGAGAATGGCCTATTATTCGCACCCGGAAAGGCCTCCAATGCAGGAGGAGTAGCCACTTCCGGCCTTGAGATGAGTCAGAATAGCCTAAGGTTGAACTGGACCAGGGAAGAAGTAGATCGAAGACTTGAGGAAATAATGGTCAATATCCACCGAAATGCTGCAGATACTGCGGCAAAGTACGGCATGGAAGGCAATTATGTCGCTGGAGCAAACATTGCTGGCTTCCTCAAAGTCGCAGAGGCAATGGAAGCCCAAGGACTCATCTGATTGGAAAACAATTCAGATCCGATCATATCGACGTCGCGAAATACCGGCAATGTTCATTCGCCTTCCACTGAGGCCACCGTTCATGTCAGAGATGATGTACCGTGGAAAGGTAAAGCAAGTTTGGTCGACAGATGACCCAGATCTAATCGAGTTTCGATACACTGATCAGATTTCAGTATTTGACCAGATTATACCAAGTCTAATTCCGAGAAAAGGAGAGTCGCTTAACAGAACCTCATGTCATTGGTTCGATTTGGTGAATAAGAGAGGCATATGCGATACCCATGTGGTTGAGATGAGCGCTCCTGATAGGCTAATAGCAAGGCGATTCGATGTAGTCAGAGAGCCAGGTGCAAT
>DATW01000085.1 GCA_002504845.1 Euryarchaeota archaeon UBA250
TCTGACCACCAGAGGTTCCAAGGAGGAGGTATGGCAGTCCCAAATTCTTCAGAAATCATGGTGGTTTGCTTCCAACTCAACTCTACAGATCTGAGTAGTCTGTCCCAATCCCTTCTCCGTCGTTCTCGCTCATGAGGGGTTTCTCCCCCTCTTTTTATTGCCCCATTGAATGGGAGGCCGCCTGGTATCTCGCTATCTTCAAGATTCAAAATCTCAAGTAGACGCTCAAGTTTGTTTGGCATGTCTATTTTCGCTGCGAGTTCGCTCGCCCACCAATCCCTGTTGTAGGAAGAAGGAACCAGTGGCTTGTTATTCTCAAGAAATTCTCCAAAGCCAATCAATATCTCTCCGGCGTCCCAGATTAGTTCTACCTTGTTCTTGACTCGATGCCACTCCTCTTCGCTCTGAATTCTCTTGAAATTTCCATCGCTCAAGATGACCATGGGACCTTCCACCGACGATGTGGGGGTTACTGCACATGCCTTCCCAGGCCTTTCGATTTTCATTTGGGTGCCAACTGAAAGAAAGCCACCAAGAGCATGCATACTTACTGGATTCAGACCCGCAGCGGCGAGGCCTGTTGTTCGGCTCCTTCCATATCTAAGACGGAATCCCCCTGGTTCGCAAGGCTCACCAAACACTGGTCTGCCAGCAATTATGTCATCCATATATCTGGAATTGGGTTTTATTGCCCTGTGTTTCAAATTGGCTGCTTCATCTGTATCTTTCTTGCCCTTAGATGCCAGGGTATCTATGAAATCCCATCCTTCTACGCCCAGCCTATCTGTATGCTTCTTGATCTTAGGGGCCTTTAGACAGAGGCCTTCAGCAATGACCAGAAGCACACCTTGACGAATTCTGGATCCCTGTATATTCGGAACCTCCCTATACCCGGCTACCTCAATCCTCTCAGTACCTTCTCCATTCACCATGACGGGGCATGCTCTGACAATCATATCCACTTCTTCTGGGGGAGGTTTGTACTGAAGTCCCCCACGATAGAGGCCGAACTCTTCCTTGACTCGCTCTACTTCTCCTTCACTTGGCCGGTATCTATCGAGGCCTAGTTCCCTTCTTATCACGTCACCAATGAGGACGCCCAATGCTTGGGCCGTCCCTCCTGCAGCTCTTATGGGACCGCAGAAGTCAATCGACAAGAAGGAAGTCCCATCTTCGTGATTATTGAGGATCTTGACTTCTCCTATCCCTTCCAAAGGAGCGACCAGCACGGCTTCTGTGAGGACTGCTAGGCCAACTCTGAGGCCCGTATCGATTGACTTCTGCAGGTCTCCGGTCGATTCATGCATCATCTTAGCGGATTCTCTGGCTATGGCGATGGAGGCCGACTCTCGATCCAGAGATTCCAATAAGTCTCTGAGTCTTTCTTCGATATCAAGAGGGGGTTTGTCTGGCTCTGGTCTCAGATAGACGTCCAGTAGCCTAACTGTACGACTAGCAAGATCTTTAGCACGAGGTATCTCGACCTCTGTCTTGAAATCTATTCCTTTCAATCTCGCCTGCGATGCGAGGCTGTAAATTGCATCAGTCTGTGCCTCCATCATATCCAGATATCCCTGATATTCCGACTCCAAATAGGTCGTATCCAAGGCTGTATGTGATAGCTTATCCATGATAATCAACAGACGAGTACAGCAAGCCCCGAGATGGCGCCACAAGAACATTGGCGACAATATGGGTTCTCGACGGCTAAGGTTCATTGGTCGAGAGCGCCGGTTACGAAAAGATGGCGAATAGCGCAGAGGGAGTTCAAGGTCGACTTGCGGCGAGAGTTCGGGACCTTGCTTACCTTTACTCTCCAGATGAGCCGTTCACTTTAGCAAGTGGTCGTGTAAGTCCCCACTTCTTTGATATGAAGCCAGTTATGATGGATCCTGAGTGTGCTCATTTAATTGGGATTCTGATACATGAGATATTAGGCGAAATAGGTGATGTAGACGCAGTTGGCGGTCTTGAGTTGGGTGCGGTTCCTCTAACAGGAATCGTCATCGCTAAATCATCAAAGGGAAGCGGACTCAGAGGTTTCATTGTTCGTAAAGAGGCGAAGGGGCGGGGAGGCAGGAAGACTGGTAATCCGGCGGGTATCGAAGGTTCGACCATAAGAGAAGGGGATCGCATCGTCATCCTCGAAGATGTGACGACTACGGGCGGATCGGCCATAAAATGCGGAGAGAGGCTCCGCGAGCTTGGCTGCGATGTGGCGGCTTGTATTACGATCCTAGATCGGGAAGAAGGAGGGCAAGACGCCTTCCGATCTGCGGGGATTGCCTTGTATCCACTCATCCTACGCTCCGATGTTACGGGTGAGTGAATGTCGGAACATGTAATTGACTCTAGCCAGCCATATCATCCTAGAAAACTTGAGAAAAAGGAGTATGTCGGCGCCGCAGCATATTTTGAATTGGATTTACGATCTGGAATAATTCTCAAAGTCGAGGAGTTTCCAGAGATGCGCAAACCTTCCTACAAAATTGAGGTTGACTTTGGACCGGTGATTGGTAAACTTTGGAGTTCGGCTCAGATTACAAATTATTCTCGTGAAGCGTTGATTGGGCGAATCGTAGTTGGAGCATTAAATCTTGGAGACAAGACGTTACCAACCGGCTTTATCAGCCAATTTCTAGTCTTGGGAGCATTGGATCCGGATGGCACAGTTAGGCTGTTAGAACTTCCACAAGACGTAATGCTTGGCTCGATGGTTGCATAGAATCACATCGTTAGGCTATTGGACTGCTTGCTATTGGCAAGGTCATGCCAACCATGGTTAGGATGACAACAAGTGCTGGAGATATCGATATTGCATTGTACACTGAGGACTGCCCTGAGACAACCGGCAACTTCCTCAGGTTAGTTGATGATGAGTTCTACAATGGGCTACATTTCCACCGTGTGATCAAGAATTTCATGATTCAAGGCGGATGCCCGAGATCAAAGGACCCATTTGATGGGAGAGCCGGTACGGGAGGCCCTGGATGGAAAATTCCTTGTGAGACATCCGCTCTGGCAAAAAAACACGATAGGCCGGGGCTATTCTCTATGGCAAACGCAGGGCCCAACACAGGCGGTTCGCAATTCTTTCTAACCACCGTTCCAACACCGTGGCTGGATGGCAATCATGCGATTTTTGGAGAGGTTGTTTCAGGTATGGAGAATGTGTATAACATTGAGAACTGCGATACAAAACCCGGAGACAGGCCGCGCGATCC
>DATW01000080.1 GCA_002504845.1 Euryarchaeota archaeon UBA250
CCGTAGAATGCAGAGGCCCGTATCTTTCCAGCAGGAACTGTGACGGTGAATCTTCCCTCGTCATCAGCGACTTCGGAAATGATTGGCACCCAATATGTTCGAGGGTCGGAATCTTCCTGCCCCTCTCCGCTGAATGCATCCCTCTCTACGAGTATCCGTGCGTTCGGGACGGGTTCGCCTGATTCGAGTACGACCTGTCCCTCGAGAGTGGCTCCGCTGTAGTATTTGACAATCTTGACATTCGAGTTTGCACTGCCTATAGCGCTGTAGTACTGGCTGGGGTCTACGCGAGGGTCGCTCCATTCGTAGATGTCAGGCACCCCATTGCCGTCTTCGTCGGGAGCGTCTGCTCCATCATCGTGGTAGTTGGCGATGACGAAATGGTTCATCATAGCGCCGGGAAGTGCGTATGAGTTGCTTAGGGGGGTGCCGGGAGTGCCGGGTCTTGCCCATGTTGGGCCTGGTTGTCCGGAGGTTCCCGAGTCCAGTCCGAGAGTGGATGTCCCATATCCGACGTATATGCGTGCAAGGAATGTGTCGAAGAAAGCAGGTTGCTGGATGTAGTCGATATCTTCCAGAGATATTATCTGATTTGGGTCAGTAATGGCTCCTGACTGCTGTCTGACGATATCATCCAAGTATTCCTGCTCATACTCGCCAGAGGTTCTCGGGATAATCGGCCCATCGCCCCTCTTCGTCAAGTAACTGCTGGAAATGTAGTCTTCCGGATCAAGTCCAGCGAGAGTGGTAGGCGCGTAGAATATGCCTGTCGTCTGACCCCCGTGATAGGAGTAGTCCTCGTAGAAGAGTCCGCCGAGCGGATAGAGTCTGTCATCGATTGCGAAATAGCGTACGTCTGTATTCCTCTCTACTGTCTCGCCGATGCGACCTTGGAAGGTTTGTACCTCCCATCCGATTGAGGAAAGATCCCCGAGAAGGTCAACAATCTGGTCTAAATCGAGTACATGCGTGATGAATGCCCTGCCGACCGCCAGTTTTGCATTTGTTCGGTGGATTCCAGTGGACAGATCATCAAAATCATCGATTAGATCAGCAGTGTATCTGTGGTCCCCTATGAGATAATGAGATGGTGTGCTTGAGAATGGGGAGGAAGAGCCCCTCGTATCATTATACAGGGCCATGGCATCTTCTGCATTGTCTAATCTCTCACCGACGATTTCGCCTTGGTCCGTGACGAACCAACCGAACTTTGACGGTAGACCCGAGTCTGCCAGATATGCTCCTCGAAGGAGTTGCACTTCGCCGTCAGAATGTATGATTGCGAGCGAGCGCTTCTCAACATCGTCCGAGGTCATGCTATGAATGCGTTCAAGTTCCCTGATCTGATTCTCCTCGAGATACGAATCAAGTACCTCTAGATTGGATTCATCGGAGACTCCTCCTTTCCTCAGCGAGTTCATGATCATCAGTGCAAGGACATCTTCCTGCGAGTGGCTTAGCAGCGTGTTGCCAGTTACAGGGATACCAGACTGGAAGTTGTCGGCAACGGTAGGGTGCTGGCCCTGTGATAGCGCCTGGAAACCGTAGTCCCACCACGAAAGGAATGCTGGACGCTCGGTGAAATCAGTTTCTTTATCCTGATTGGCCAGCCAATCATAGGCCATATTCCATCCGCCGCCATTAAATCCAGGTCCGAACGTTCCAAGGTACCAACAGCCAGTGGTGCATCTCTGATCAGGAGAATACTGATTAGAGTTGAGTACTGAAAATCCGAGAACCTCGTATCGCAGAACGTCCGGCATAATTCCCTGGATAGCCTCATCCACATCGCCTGAGGCAGAGTCGCCCCTCGGTATTCCAGAATCTATGCCATATGTCGCGTGCTGGGAGAATACGATGAGAAGGATCATCATTACTGCTGGTACCCCGGGTCTTGATCTGCTTGCTGAGAAAGTACTGTTGAATCGTGCTCTAGGTGATCCGATTCCGCTCTTCTTCCAGTGTTTGAGGAACTCGCTTGGATTCGCTGCAACCCACATAGAGGTCAATCCAACTGCGCCTACGACTGCCATGGGTGGGCCTGCATTGAATATGAATCGGCCAGCAGTCCAAGACATGTACGATGCGATTACGATCCATGCCCCTAGCAAGAACGAAGCATTGTCCTCTTTCCTGCCTCCTCTCCACATGAGGATGAGTCCATAGCCTATTGCTGCGATGGCCACAATCGGGCCGAATGAAGCGAATAGAATGCCCCTATCTGGCGCTTGAGCCTCTCCAATCGTTGAGAATACCTTGTTCTTGGAGAAGTAGAACCCGCCGGTGAAGAGAATGTCCCATCCGGCATATAGGTCCACGGCCTGCAGGGTATAGAGGATAGCTAGAACAGCCCCAGACAGAGTTGCAGTCATTGTGAATACGAGTAGCCATGGCTTGTCTCTGGCGGCTGAGATGACATAACCCAAACCTAGTGTGAATCCAAGCATGTAGATCAGAGGCGCCATCCCGCTCGGATCGGACAAGAGATTCATCCCGGGCCACATGTAGAATGGGAGGGGGATCAGCATAGATGTGATTAGCATCTGATTCATTGCAGACGTTAATGGGAGTGTGTCCCTACCTCTGAAGAGATTGAGGATTGCCACGCCGGAGAATGCCAAGAATATGATGCCTGGAGCGTAAACGAATCCTTTCCATGCAAGGCCCGCTGTTGCAAAGGAGACGCCAGCAAGGGTTGCGAATAGCATCACTGTTCTTTGATTGGCCCACATAGAGCGGATTCCTGCAATCAGATAGGCAGGATTCCAAGAAGTCCTTGCAAATAGCCTGTTTTGATTGATGTCGATCATTGCCCGGACCCACCAATAGAATCCCATCGTAAGGAAGAACATCGCGAAGGAGTCGTGGTCCGCAAGACCGAACGTAGAGTGTGATATGTGGCCAGGCATGAATGCGATTAGCCATGCAGCGGCTATTCCTGCGAGGGGGCTGTGGAAGCGTCGAGCCATGCCAGCTACTGGGAGCACGATGAGTGCGCCCCAGATTGCTGGCTGGGATTCTACAGACCACCAGACCGCCTCAGACAAAGACATGTCTGCAACCCAGGACAGCAAGATGCCGCCGAGTGCGAGTGACCATGAGAAGAGAGGTGGTCTCGGGTTGAGTCCGCCCACGGGATAGTTCCTATCGGCATCGAAGACGAGGTGGGCTCGCTCGACCGCCACATAGTCGATAATTCGCTTCATGTACCAAGGATCGGAACCTCCTGAAAGATCCCAATCACCGATTACTGAGGCGTTCATAGCAGGGATGACGTTCCAGATCACCCTGACGACGAGACCTGCAACAAGTGCAGTTCCAACGAGTATCGTATAGTTATGATTCTGCCACCATCTCCTGAATTCAGAGGGTTCCCTTAGAGGCGCCATCGGACCGATATAGCCTCTTGAAGCGAGCATTATGATGCCGACATTTGCCCATATGGTGATTAGTAGCCAAAGTATCATGGAGTAGGATCCGCTATCGGAAAGAGCGTTCGGGAAGCCTGATACCCCTATGTCCTGGAGCCTGCCAACAGTGTAGATTAGCCAATTCAATGCTATCACAGAAGCCAGAACATTCCAGCGCTCGGACCTGCAGAATGTGACGAATAGTGCTATGGCAGCTGAGAAAAGCCCCCAGAGAGGTCCTAGATGTGCTCCCTCCTCGTATTCAGCTGGATCCGAAATGGATGAAATCCAGATCATGGGGATGATTGCTGATGCCATCACTGCGATGGCTGAGAAGTGTGCCATCTTGTTGCGTGGATCAAACGGTAACTCCGCCATCATGCCCTTCTCGCTAATTCTATCGATAGTTCTCGAGAACACCAGTGCCAGATACACCGATCCGAAGAGCATTACGACCCACATTGAGGAGAATCGTGCCGCTAGAAGGGAACGTGTAGAATCGTCGGAGACTGCATCTTCCAGACTGGAGGTGGATGCGAAGAGTATGGCAACATGTAAGCCAATGACTGCGCCGGCGAGGAAGTTTGCCTCCATCGGTCTTCCGCGGGACACCATGACGTGTGTCCCAAGTGCCACGAAGAGGAAAGTCATGGACATCGCCACAGGAATCATCAAGGTTGAAGCCAATGAGATGGCAATCAGAGAGGAAACGAGGATAGCGGAATCAATACCCCTAGCAGAGGGGTGCTCCGAGCTAATCCTCCCGACGACCGACCCAAGGGCGGCCACGACAGGCAGTGCGAGGAGATTTGTTTCGTCCATCCATCCATTCTGTCCCGATACCTGTGCAGCAACTAAGAACACTAAGAGGGCTGCAGCCAGCATTACTGGGCCGCCAAGAATCCCCCTGAGAGATGCCACATCGGTGTTGTCGTTCTTGTCTTCCATTTCATTCACCCAGTACAGCCGAGGCTGTCCAGCATCGCGGCCACCTTACTGCTGCATTTAAGCGGGACGGTGCGAGTATCTGCCCTAGTCTTCCGATTTGGGGCTCGATTGAAGCCTGTCGAGAGCTCGTGAGCCAATGTCTTGACGGAAATGGCCGCCTTCCAGATTGATCTTCGAGATGGCTCCGTACGCAGCCTCGATAGCCTCGCTGAGACTCTCGTCGATACCTGTTGCGCTTAGCACCCTGCCGCCAGACGAAATTATCTTGCCATTCGACAGTTTTGTTCCCGCGTGGTGGATGATTGCCCCCTTATCGAACTGAGTACCTTCAAGACCCGATATCTCCCTCCCCTTGGCTGGATTGTGAGGGTACCCTTCAGACGCAAGGACCACCGTAGCTGCGTAGTTGTCGCTTATCTTCAAATCGAATTCCCCTAGTTTACCCTCAGCCACCGATAGCAATAGAAGTCCCAAATCAGATTCAATGAGCGGGATTGTGACCTGTGTCTCAGGATCTCCCAATCTTGCATTGAATTCAACCACGCTTGGAAGGCCATCTCGAATCATTAGGCCCACGTAAAGACAGCCTCTGTAGGGACTCTCCTCCTTAGAAAAATACTCGTGCATAGGAGCAATGATGCTGGATATCGCTCGCTTGATGACGGAAATTTCAGCTACGGGCGCTGGGGCATAAGCGCCCATGCCCCCTGTGTTCGGGCCGTTGTCGCCGTCGTTCAGCCTTTTGTGGTCTTGGCTGGCAGGGAGCACGGCGAAATCCGACTCGTCCATCAGAACTAGAAGTGATGCTTCTTCGCCCTCAAGAAAGGACTCGATCAATACTGATTCGTCTTTTTTGATAGCCGAAGAAGCTGCATATTCTGCCTCTTCAATATCGGATGTCACTGTCACCCCTTTACCAGCAGCGAGCCCATCTCTCTTGATCACCCATGGTGGACCCATGGAGTCTAGTACCCCCATTACTCGATTTTCGTCTCGGACCATTACAGATTCAGCAGTTGGTATTCCGAGTTTTCTCATTATTTTCTTTGCATGCTGCTTGGAGCCTTCGATCATAGCTCCGTTGGCACCGGGACCGAAGCAAGGTATCCCGATTGAACGCAGATCATCTGCTAGCCCTGCTACGAGAGGGGCTTCTGGGCCAATGACAACCAGATCCGCTTCGATTTCAACTGCGAGTTTTGTTACCCCATGGATGTCACTTGCTGGGATGGGGTGATTCGTGCCGATTCCGGAGGTCCCTGCATTCCCAGGGGCCACATGTATTTCGCTGACAGATTCCGAATTGGCCAATCCAATTGCAAGAGCATGCTCTCTTCCGCCGCCGCCTACAATCAGCACGGTGCCCTCTCGCATAGCACTCCGTATGATGTAAGGCATATGACCTAAATGCATCAGTATGGCACAGACTTCAAGCCTAATTTGTATCCAAGGATGTTGGTTGCCCTGTGCATGACTGGAGTCAGTATTAGGAGAGCAACGACATATGGCCTGATGGATGGTTGGAAGAATATGGTCTCATGAAACAGCAAGGCTGTTGTGCCCAATATGCCAAGTGCGAATGGCAACGTGTCCAATAGAGGGGCTCGTGAAGAAATCTCTCCCTCTCGTTTCAGACCTCTTCGCCTCTTGATGAACGATCCTGCGCTGTCCCCGATCATACAAGCCAGACCGAGTACGAATCCAATCAAGAAGGCAGATGCCCATCCCTCATCAAAGTGATACCAAGCATCCTCTGGAATCAAGCTAGAAGGATCCAGAAATGGTCGCTCAGATGCAGAATAGTGTCCTTTCCAGAGAGTATGTGCAAGTGTCATCAAGCCTGCTGAGACGAGTGCGCCCCCGAATAGTCCCTCCCACGATTTTCCATCTCCGAGCACCCTGTTCCCATCGGACCATGTCCTTCCAGCATCGATTTTATGATTCTGGAATCCGGAAAGATCAGGTATCCACTTCCCAAAGAGCATAGCACCCGTGTTTGCGAGATATGCCGGCCCGTAGAGAATGATTACTGATACCACATTTAGTGCCATACCATTCAGGTCCTCTGCGGGGAATATGTTGGCTTCCATGCCTCCGGACTCCCCGACATGTGCTTGAACATACCCCGGGTAGGGAGGGGTTGATGTCCGTCCTACCACACGGAGGGTCATGCGCACCTTTGCCTCTATGCTTGTGCTCACCATGCTGATAACCTGTTCATTCCAAGCTTCGGCGCAAAGTGAATCCATTTACTCAGACATAGTTTGGGATACTGATCGTACGCATTCTGGAGAGATTGTCATCGCGGAGGGAGGGTCGCTGACTATCGAAAATTCAGTGGTTACGATGGCAGAAGGTTCGCGTATAGTCGTAGATGAAGGCGGGGCATTGATCATAGATGGATCAACGATAACCTCATCTGGTCCTCTCTACGACATAGTCGGATTCGGATATGGCGCAGGGGAAGACGGGTCTGCATTCTTAATACCGGCTTCAGACTACTCCGAATCATTTACCGCTGTCATCAATGCTGTTGATGAGGGGTCATTCTTTGGCATGGAGTTCATCGCGGAAAATGGTCAATCAGCCTATGGAAATGAGACAGCAGCTGAGTTGACTTTTGACGCAGGAGATGGCGATACGTGGGTAACAGTAACCGGAATCCCATCTGCTTCCATGGGGATATCGGGGGTCGTCATAAATCTGGACTCCGGGGCAGATGACGATTTGATTCATATTCCATCATACGATCTTCAAACACGTAACATGCGCCCATACGGGAATCCTAGTTATGAGATTGAGTCGTATGGAGCGGTCCAGATAACATCCAGCGATATCGACAGGGGCAGATGGGTGATGAATGGGGATACCACGATAACAGGAGGGGCGATCAATGATGCAGGGCCGATATTTGCAACAGAAAACTCAGCCTCCATCTCGATCAATGGCACTTTGATCGATGGTAGCCTTGATGATCACGACGTGCGGATGGGTGGTTCGACATCTTCTGACTTCGTGGATGTGGATTGGACGGATGGCCTCACAGATCGGTGGGAGAGAAGGGTAGGGACTCAGCAAGTTATTTTCGAAGCCTCGGACGTCGTCTACAGAGTAGATGGGCTTGGTTACAATCAGCAGAATTCTGGGTCTCAGATAACTGACCAGAACGGTATCGGGACCATCGGCATGGGTGCTGAACGTGTTGTGGAAATAGGATGGGCAGTTGATTCAGAAGAATACTCGGAATCGCCAGTTTGGTTCGAAGAAGCCGTTCTCGTGACTGAATCATATCGTACCGCATGGAATGCTGACTCCAGCATGGATGACTATGGGGGGAGTCTGGGGGTTGACTGGAACGTTACGACCATAGATGCTTCCGGAGGCGCCCCAGGCATCATTGAGTGGAACGCCCCCAGTATCTCAATGACATCCATCGAAGGTACGGATTCGGATTCTGCGGACATCAATGACGGATGGAATGCCAATGTTACGATTTCAAATGATGGAAATGCGGATGCAGTTGTCTATTTCGTGTGCGATGATGCGGATACTGGAGATCGTCAGAGTG
Source organism: Euryarchaeota archaeon UBA250 (assembly GCA_002504845.1). GTDB lineage: Archaea > Thermoplasmatota > Poseidoniia > Poseidoniales > Thalassarchaeaceae > MGIIb-N1. The sequence continues at coordinate 7,927 of DATW01000080.1, forward strand.
TGGGCGACATATACGTAGGCGGGCTTGTTGAGTCGCAATCAGAGTCCGTGTTCCCCATATCTTGGACTCCTCCGGAAGAGGGGGACTGGGCGTTGG
>DATW01000030.1:0-5993 GCA_002504845.1 Euryarchaeota archaeon UBA250
TGGAAAGGCGACGGACACCTACATGCCTCTATGATAACGGATGGAGAAGTTGCTCGATATGTAGTTGAATCTACTTCCCTCGCAGCACTCGCCGCAGGCTCTTTTTCCGCAGCACTTGAACACGCGTTACAGAACAATATCCGAGTCGGAGTGGAATCTCAAAATGAAGGAGCTGCATTTCTCAGTGTGGAGATGCTGGAACGATCTGAATCCGATTCACACCCTCTCGTTCAAAGAAACACGCCAGATGAGAAAATATCTGAAAATAGACTTGAAATAGATGAAATTGAGGTAGATAGCGACGGAGGATTGATGCTATTCAATGCTCCTTTGTCGATAGTTCCTTTCCGACTCTTTACCTTCTGGAAACGATCCTCATCCCACTTGCTCCCCTTGGATAGTGGCGAGGCATCTAACAAGTGGTCAGAATACCTGAGTGACTCAGTGGCAAAGGCATTTATCGATTCTGGCGAGATGATTATGATCGAAGACGAGGGATCATGGGCGGACGTCGGAAAGAATCAACTTTCAAGGTGGGGGCTTGGAATCATAGACTCTGCATCTATACTGGAAAATACACTCAGAATAAGGCTGAGATCGGATGCACAGTACTGCATGCCAACGGGCATTCTGACTGCCTGCTTACAGCGAGCAACGGCAAAAAAAATCTCTCCAAAAGAAACTAGATTTGACTCAGGATTCGAGCTTCTTTTCGATCTTGAGGGATGAAAATCACATGCGCCTCTACGCCTAACGGTTATATCCGGGGCACAGCGGAATGAAGGTAGCCTTGTCGGGGGGCGAGCCGTAATGAAACTCAATCACAACCAGTATGCAATCGCTGCAATCGTTGCAACGCTGTGTTTAGCAGGCTTGTACACCGTAGTCGATGCGATGCTTAGTACAAGTCAGAGTGTCGGATATTACGAGCCAGCTGCAGACGATATTTTCCTAGATGAATCCGAGACTCAAATCTCTGGCCAAGATTTCGACGATGACGGCATACCAGATAGAATGGAACAGACATTGTACGGCACGAATTGGCAACTTGCTGATACAGATGGGGACGGCCTATCTGACGGGTGGGAGATTGACAATGGACTTGATCCACTGGATAGTGGCGAGGCTCAGATCACAGACATAGATTTCAGTAATCCAGATGCAGGTTCAGACGGCGGTGATCAGAATGAGACATTCCCCGATCCGGACAATGGCCCCAATGGAGACCCTGATCGTGACGGCCTGACCAACATAGAAGAAGCAGAGATAGGAACTAATCCAAGTGTAAAAGATACAGATGGAGACGGGCTAAATGATCGTTGGGAGTCACTCTACACCCTAGAGGTCACAGCTGCAGGCTCCGAACCATTTTTCCTACTCGATCCGCTTAACCCAAACTGGGATTGCCCCCTCCTAACAGCCCTTAAGAAAGCCGAAATCCAACAACAGATAGGCCTTGCTGATTGGCAAGACCTTGCAATTGGCCCATTCGGGGAGCATTCTTGCGACGCAGTTCTTGATCTCGAGCCATCTGGTGGAGATACTCTTCCCAACTACATTGAGGAATCATACTCTACAAACCCTCTCTCCGATGATAGTGATGACGATCTCATTCCTGATAGGGTAGAGGTTGCTTATGGGATACAGTATCTAGACGTCCACTGCGGGAGATTCACTTTTTCTTCAGTAGTGAAGGATGCCCCATACACTTCCATGATGAGCGAAGCAGGGGATAGAGATTGGTTCTCTCAAGATATGGATGGCGATGGCAAGTTCAACGGACCAGGTGATTGGGACACAGACGGCGATGGAATGCCGGATGGATTCGAATACTGCTATGACGATACACTAGATCTTCTATCGCCGACCGACGGATACGGCGACCCTGATGGAGATGGTCTAAACAATCTTCAGGAGTACGAGGTTGCCTACACTTGGGGATCTACAAACTTCACTGATCCCTCATCAAATGATACTGATGGGGACAAGATGCCCGATGGATGGGAGCATCTCAACGGCATAAACCCGAGAGACGGAATGAATGCCCTGTATGACCCCGATATGGACGGTTTCGATGCTGATGGGGACGGATCAGTGTTCTACACTGAACTCGTCGGGGTCTCGACCGTACAGAGTATCTCCGTCGAACTGGGCGATTTCGTCCAAAAGAACCAGACCCTGATTTGGATTAGGACAGTCCAAGATCTTGCATATATCAACGTCCCAATCAAAGCACATCAGGATGGCTATGTGTACGGGATACATATCGAGGTGGGCGATGAAGTCGAGCGTCGTAGCCAGTCCCTCATGACTATTGTCGAGGGTTATGAGCGACTAACAAATCTCGACGAATATCAAGCAAGGGATCTGAATAAGGACGGTATAGTCGACGGTCGGTCGACAAATCCGATGAACCCGGATACCGATGGAGACGGCTTAATCGATGGCATAGAAGTCATTGGGTGGACTATTCGAATTGTCGACGGAACAGCACGTGACATCAAGGTTAGAAGTGACCCGGGAGTATTCGACTCTGACTCCGACGGATTGTCCGATTCGATGGAGTACTACACCACATACACCAATGCAACTGACAGAGATACCGATAGCGATGGTATAGAAGACTTCACGGAAGCAATGGACGGATTCCAATGGAACGGCTCAGTCTACTTCACCAATGCTTCGAGAATCGATACAGACAATGATGGTTTAGATGATAGGGAGGAAGTCATAGCAGGACAGGATCAGTATGTCACAAATGCCTCGGATGTCGATAGTGACGATGATGAATTGAAGGATGGATACGAGGTCCTCAACATACCTCGTCCGTGGCAGACTGCGACAAATCCCTTGGACCCTGACACAGATGGGGATTTACAGCCAGACGGTTGGGAAATGCAAATCACTTCTGTCGAGGACGACACCACCAGCCATAGCCTATGGATAGCGCCTGACAATTGGCTTCCCCCGGGCTGCCAGTCCATGCTTGAATGCGGGCGAGCACCAGGGGGGTGGATTTGGGATAACTATCTGCAAGGCTTCTCCTCTTCAGGCGACCCTGATGGTGATGGAGTTCTCAATCCGACTTACACCTTTTCAGAGTTAAATCTCACAGGATTCACCATTCCCGAGAATGGCAGATGGGCGTTAGATCCAAGCTTTGGTAGCCTCCCAGACTCTTCATTCGATGCTGATAACGATTCATTGCCGAACCTCATGGAGATACCCTCGAGATGGGACACAAATCCCGTACGCGTCGATACAGATGGGGACTTGCTGCCGGATGGTTGGGAAGTCATGCACAACGAGTTTGCAGTGACGTATGGGAACATCACGCTATCAGTGACGGAGCGCGGGCCACTCGATCCGAAGATGATAGATTCGGATGGTGATGGCGTAGATGATGGCTCGGAAGACCTCGATTCCGATGGATTGAATGTGCTCCATTTGATGAATAAGTACTGCCCAGGTTGGAACGACCCCCAGAATTCAGCATGCCATATCGATCCAGACACGTCTTCAGGATCATCTTTCTATGACGATTTAGGAAATTACACCAACTATGAAGAGTTCCAGAATGGGACTCACCCCATCCTGAATGATACAGATGGAGATTTGTGGCTCGATGGTAGCGAGGTGTATCACCAGGATCAGGATGGTGACTCGATGTGGAGTGGCTGGGAATATTTCTTCGGACTCGATCCAAATGACCCCTCCGATGCCAGTATCGACAGTGATGCAGACGGATATACGAACAAATGCGAGAATAAGTACAATACAAATCCGCTCAATCCACTCTCATTCCCAGGGCAAGGCCAACTCTGTAACCAGTTCGATTGACCCACTAGTTCTTCCCGAATGGTATACTCCGGGAGGCATGGCCTCTTGGAGCATCCTTCCTACGACCGCGGATGTTGGCTTCCTTGCGGAGGGCGAGAATATCGTCGAATTATTCAAAATATCTTCTTTGGCCCTTCAGTCAATAAGATACGGATTTGCCCCTGAGACCCAGATACCATGGGGGGAAGGTGAGCAGATCTCATTTTCAATTTCCAGATCAGACAGAGAAGATAGAGATTTACTGTCCTGGCTCGAGGAGATAAATTGGCTGTCCGAGTCCGGATCCTCAATGGTGCGAATCATCGATGTATCGATGAGCGAAGATCAAATCTTCTCAGAGGCAGTCAAATTTGAGATTGATGGAGTCGAGCCTGTAATCGAGATTAAAGCAGTCACGCATCATGAGTTGGAGATAGGGCTACAAGAGTCCGAAGACGGTTCAATCATTGGTCTTAGGGCAAAGGTCATTCTTGATGTCTAGTCAACCGTCGATTTCCAATCCTCTGTAAACCTCATTCGTCGTCTGAGTCACTCTGATGAATGTGGTGCATTTCGGGAGGTCTTTGATCCTCCTGGCGCCTACGTAAGAACAACTTGATCGAACGCCCCCGAGTATCGATTGTACAGTGACTGAGAGAGGTCCTCTATATGGTACTCTAACAGCCTTACCCTCAGGCGCCCTATGGTCTGCAATCTCCCCGTAGTGTCGTTCCATTGCAGTTGAAGAGGACATGCCGTGAAATGATTTGAACAGACGACCATCTTCAGATTCCACGATCTCGCCGCCAGACTCGTCGTGACCCGCGAACATCCCTCCCAGCATGACAAAGTCGGCCCCTGCTGCGAAAGCTTTCGCAATGTCGCCTGGAGAGTTACATCCTCCATCCGCCATCACGTGCCCTCCGAGACCATGTGCAGCATCCGCACATTCGGAAATAGCCGAGAGTTGCGGGTAACCCACTCCGGCAACTTTCCTAGTCGTACAAACCGAACCCGGCCCTATACCGACTTTCACGATATCCGCACCAGCTAGAATTAGAGCCTCAGTCATCTCATTCGTAGCAACATTGCCTGCGATGATTATCTTGTCGGGAAAATCTGATCTGACCCTCTTCACGAACTCGAGAAAAATCTCACGATATCCATTGGCAACGTCTATGCATATCATCGAAAGATCGTCATTAGTCGCTAGTTTCCTCTTCAGGAGTTGGAATGAATCTTCAGTAGATCCGCACGTCACTGCGATGTATCTGGCATCCACGCCATCCGCCCATGCCCTCTCAAGATCTTTTACGGAGTAGAATTTCTGTAGACAGGTCATCATATTGTGACTCTGGAGAACCTTGGCAACATCGAAGACTCCCGTAGTATCCATGTTAGCTGCAGATATCGGGACTCCTTCCCATGTCCTGCTTGTATGCCTGAAAGAGAATTTTCTCTTCAACGTGACATCCGATCTTGAAACCAACGTGCTCCTCTTAGGCCTAATCATGACATCGTCAAAAGTCAGCTTTATTTCGCCCTCTATCCTCATTGAGACCTTACTAATCGAACGAAGGACTACTTTTGAGTTTGTTGACTGTATATGAGGTTGTTAATAAACCGAAAAAGACGTTTTAGATATGTGATTTTCCAGTGTTGCTGGGCACACCCGCTTTACTTGAAAACTACGTTTTTAGCCTCCTAGGACAATTCAAAGCCCCTTCCACTTATATACTCAACAATGTGAAGCGTGTCCACTCGTATATCGAGGAGATGAATAAAATGGAAATGGATATGAACGCAATGAAAGCAGAAGTCGGCGGTGCCTTTGTGCTGTCGTGGATGGTGTTTGGCATGGGTCTGAGCACGATAGAGGGAGCAGCCGCTCTCGCAGTCGTGTGGATGGCCTTCGCAGGCGCACACGTGCTGCCAATAGTGACCTGGTGCAATATGATGACCGGCGATCTAGGCGACGTTGAAGGCAACTGGATGGCGAACGGCATGCGTCTAGTGGCACAGATGATCGGTGCCCTACTGGCCATACTGATGGCAACCGAGTTCGGAGGCATAGAGACCGGCTGGGCTGCAACAGACATGTGGATTACCGATATAGGGGACCATCTTTGGACTGTAATCGGCATGGTAGCTGCTGGTGCAGTATGGTGGCAGGT
>DATW01000030.1:6374-8915 GCA_002504845.1 Euryarchaeota archaeon UBA250
GCTATGACGCTGACCGGGGCTCATGAGATGGGTGCCTCTGTTGCAAGCATGGGCGACGGTATCGTAGACACGCTCGTCAACTGGATATTCGACGGTCTCTTCGTTGGTGTTGGTGCCTTAGTAGGTGCTAAGATCGACGAAATGCTCTGATTGACTGGGCACTTATGACTTACGTAAGCAGGTTGGGGGGGCAACTCCCCAACCTGTCAAAACAAATCAGTCTCAATCGACTGTCCGTACAATTTCACTCGGAGTTCCTATCGTACGGCTCTATGTTCTGCCATTCAGAGGAGTCCGAGCGTGCTACGATAGCATGCACCCAGTCATCCTCGGAGCAGTTGAAAACCTCGTGTGGCAGCCCGGGTTCGATGTAGAACATATCTCCCGCACTGTGAACTACTGATTTCTTGCAGCCAGGTCCGTATTCATGCCTAACGCTCCCCTTCAACAGGAAAATCATCACATCGAAATCTACGTGGATATGGGCCTTTGCTATCCCCCCGGGAGGGATATACGCTCTGTTCATGGAAAGGCCGGTCGAGGGGGTATTCTTTCCAGATAGTCCAGCACCGTATTCGATGTTATTCCATCCACGTACTTTCTCTACATCCCGAAGGCTCCAGATGCCACCCTCATCGGTTATGTATTTTCCAAGATCCAACTGCTCCCCTGTCAGTGCCAATTCATCTTCTTTCATGGCTGGCATGCCTATGTAGTGGGCAATAATGGTTATTGATTCTGTCAGATGTCCCTTCGGTCAAGCATAAAAGGGGTTGGCATCTCGCAAGCGCATCAGGTGTCCTGTAATGAGTGATAGAGCAGCAATTTGTACATCTTCTGGAATTCCACTTGTTGAGCCCAAGGCAACCTCTTTTCCTTGCCCGAAATGCGGCGAGCCAATCGGCCGAAGCGAGAGATGTAGGGATCAGGGTGTCCAATACAGATGCCCAAAATGCTCATTCGAAGGGCCATGATGTTGGAGTGATCACTATGGGACAAGTCGTTGTTAAGTACAAAATTACGTTAAATCAACCCGAAGACGAGCGCCCGGACTATGAGGGAATTGCAGGCAAGATATCCGTCCTAGAGGAAGTTCAAGCCATCGCAATAAAACCGCTAGCCTTTGGTATGATGTTCATCGAAATAGATGTTGTTTTGGGGGAAGGCGAGGGGATCGTCGATGGCTTCGAGGACAAGATCCGCTCGATAGACTCGATGATATCTCAGATAGAAGCTCTTGAGATGGGACGTCTCTAAGCATCAATAGTGGTCCAACGGGGATCTCATGAATTCTCGCATGAGTACGGTAGCGTAGCTTCCGGGCGGGAGAACGAATCTGAGCCTCAGACAAGCACCATCCGGGTGCCAGCGATCCATATCCCTGGGCCCTCGATCCCATCTCTCTGAAAGATCGTCGTCGGGTACTGGGGGGGCTTCTTCTACGGTGAAGTCGCTAAAAGGGACTGCAAGAGGCCTGCGTGTTCCATTCGTGGAGAGCCTAGGAATTTCTGGAACCATCCATTCTATGCTGTCCAATCCTGCAGATTTGACGCCTTCCGCCTCGTGAAGGCCCGCTTCCCCCTCTGCGAGAATAACGCTGCTACCTGGAAGAATTCCCGTTACTGCTACCCTCCCCCTCTCAGCGTTCTTGGTACAACGGTCAAGATTCCATTCGCTAACTAAAGCAGCCTTGCCAACATCCGCCCGTCCGTTTTCGGAAAGAGGCGCGACGATATCTCCGACGGATGGGTGTGTGATTTTCATAGAATTTGACAGGCGACTCCTCAGAGCATGGTTGAAAGCTAGGGATTGGAGGGAATGAACCATCAAAATCTGTAAAGACTGAGGCAGACTCTTGAATGCCCCGAGGTAATCATCTTCACGATTAACCAGGCGTTCAAGCATCGATCTTTCAAAGCCGAGATGTTTTGGGATTACCTCCAAGCATTTCGAGGGATTCCCAGTCTCTCTCCAAACGGATCTGAATGACTCCACATCTTCCCTGTGGCCGTCTCCTTGCATGCCTATGTATGTCGACACAGCCCCCTTAAAATCAGAATTAACAAGACAGCGCCCAACCTCTGCAGTAACCGGCCTAGTGGAACCAAATCTTTGAGGACCAATCCAATTGGGAAATGCATTCAAGCCATGGAAATTTTCCATTTCCGACCTAATGGACAATACGCGACTCATGGCCTCCTTGCTATCAAGGGGCTTCCCGTCCGGAGACGCGCAACCCCTCACCGTGATGGTGAATCTATTTCCATCATGATCGCCCATCCCTACCTTTTGATGAGTCCTTCCCAAGATTTCTATTTGCGAGTCTGGAATATCCACCTTCTCAAGCACATTAGAACTGGCATCGACAACAAGAACTTGGGTGGTCACGGCTCTTTTGTCTTTCAGTCCAGACGAGAATACCCTATTCCTTGAAATCTTACACGCAGAAGCAAGCCTCCCAATGAACCGATTAGTTTCCCAGTTCCTCAGTGTCACCCTTATTGCAGTGAATCTCCCTTTGGGATCAATGGAGGGTTTTTT
>DATW01000042.1:0-11001 GCA_002504845.1 Euryarchaeota archaeon UBA250
GAGGCCATGGAAGATGAAAAGACCCAATTGAAGCAACATCTGGATTCAACCAGTAGCTCGGGGAAGGTCACCCTAAAGCAATGGGACGATGCATGGCAATCTAAGAAACGAGCTATTGGGATCCATTCTACCCTATCGAGAATCAGAGCCGCTGGAGCCGTCGCAGAATACGTCTCAGTGGATGTCACATCAAGGACATCTGTTGATTCAGCGATCGACTCAATCATCAGTAATTACGGACCCATAACCGGCATAGTGCATGGCGCAGGTATTGAGGACTCCACACCTTTCGATTCAAAGTCAGATGAAATCGTACAGAAGGTCATGGGCGTAAAAGTAGGCGGCTGGCTGTCGATTTACGATTCGCTATTTTCGAGAAAGCAGCCAGTTAGATTCGCATGTTCATTCACGTCCGTAGCCGGAAGACTGGGCAATGCAGCCCAACTAGACTACTGTGCAGCGAACAGAATATTGGATGCCGAACATGCCAGGATATCTTCGGAAGACATGGTCTCAATCTCAATTGCTTGGTCGCCTTGGGCCGGCGCGGGGATGGCTACAAGGGGGTCGCTGGAAACTGTATTCGATCGTGCAGGTGTGGATATGATACCTGTCGACGACGGCGCCCGTATGTTCGTTGAAGAGGTATTGGGGTCAGCGGGAACGCCAGTCCTTATCGCAGGAAAAATGGGCACTCTAGACCACAGAAAATCAGTAAGAGGAAAAGAAGTCCATTTGCCTCCGAGCGCGTCTTCTGATTATGGCGACCCCCTTACCTTCCCGATGATTCAGCAGATCCTCAAATGCGATATCGATGTGAAGGCAGTCGCCTCTATCAACCTGGATCCGGATTCACATACATATCTCAAAGACCACTCAATATCTGGAGTGCCATACTTTCCAGGGGTAATGGCTCTCGAAATGATGGCTGAGACCGTTAGCCTGTGTTCAAATAATGGCAAAGTCGTCAGCTTCGAGAATGTCGAATTCGGAATACCCGTGAAAATCACAAGAGGGACCAAAGAAATTCGTTGCACTGTTGAATCCATTCAGCACGATGGCGCTGAGATTGCATTTTCTTGCACCATAGAGTCCATGGCTCCCGGGGGGTACGATCAATCGATAATCCATCACAAGGCCATCGCAATATTACGCCCTTCTACGGGAAGCGAACCAATTCAGGATATTATCCCTGAGGAAGAAGACGGATCCAGAATACTCGCCTCAGCAGATATCTACGATCGTATGTTCCATGGGCCAAGATTCCAACCTTTGATTGGAGTGGTAGCATCCATTCAGAATGAAAACGGCCGAGGAATTGAAGCACGTGTGCATGGGATCAGAGACATCCCCAATCCAGAATTATTCAACATGGAAGTCGGTGAAAAACAACCTGGAATGATTGCACATCCGATGCTCATCGAGTCATGTTTCCAGGCAGCTGGCCTTACATCGATGGACATCGATGGTGCTGATTCACTCCCAGTGGGCGCACGCAGGATAGTACTGTCAGACGAGATTCCAGGTGGTTCGATAACCGTCTTGTCCGTTAGGACGGGGTCTTCGTCCGATTCCTCCACTCTGCATGATTCGGTGATAAGGCTCGATGGTACCCCCGTGCTCAAAATCGACGGCCTCAGAATGAAATCGATGGCTTTCTTGGATGCTAGCGAACGTCCAGGTTTGATAGATACGGAGTAGGGAATATGCCTCATCACGCTCCTGCGCTCGTATCAAATCAAAAATCACTGAAGATTCATTTCATGGAGCATTCTGCCCATTCTGAAGATACAACCGGCCCGCCTCTACTAGATTCGAAAATAATGGCTTCTAGGAGCCCGAAAAGAATATTGCACCACATTTCTGGGAGACATGCACTTTCAAAGATTTCATCATCTATGGATGGAGACGTCTTCAAAATAGTGCCCGGCATGGGCGGCTGCCTGATTCGCGATGGCCGAATTTTTGCGAGATGCAGCATATCTCATTCTGATTATGGTGCTGTAGCTGTGGTAGCGCCATCAGATATGTCTGTGGGGGTGGACTTGGAACCCAGAAATCGAAAGATATCGCAGGGGGCATTGAATTTGATATTGAATGAAGAGGAACAAAATGATGTCCAAGACGAGCACTCAAGACTCCGGATATGGATGTCGAAAGAAGCCATTTCCAAAGCCCTCGGCATTGGCATGTCAATTTCGAAGGGCATCACGTACGATGGGAAATCATGGGTGGCAAAGGGGTCAAGATGGTCGATAAACAGACATGATATCAGGATCTCTGACATAGATCACATCGCGATGGTCGCTCTGAGAATCACGGAAGAGATTTGATGGCCTCATGCAGAATTGGAAGCGCATCTTCCCACTGAGCAACGATCCCATAGTCGGCAACTCCGAAGATAGGTGCTTCAGGATCCTTGTTGATGGCGAGAATGTATCTGCTTGATCGCATTCCAGCTAGGTGCTGGATCGCACCAGATATGCCGACTGCGATGTAGAGGGACGGAGTGACGGTTTTCCCCGTTTGGCCGACTTGCATGCTGTGCGGAAGGCCCCACTCGTCCACAACTGCACGACTAGCACCCACTGCGGCGCCGAGCGAATCAGCAACAGACTCCAGTTTTTCAAAATTAGATCGATCCCCAAGGCCCCTGCCTCCTGAAATTATGATGTCAGCCTCCGAGACGTCGAGACGCTCTCCTGCCTTGGCAATGGCTTCTAAGACTGCAATTCGCAAGTCCTCCCCAGAATCAACTGTCGAAACATCTGCTGAACCCCCCGATTCCGCTGACTCAATTGCATTCGGACGGATTGTAATGACTGCATCCCCGCTCACGGAGATACTTTCTACAGCCTTGCCGGAGTAGGCAGGCCTCTCGACCTTTATGCCGGGAGCTATCGACGTCACATCCTGGACAACTGAACGCCCAAGGCCTGCTGCTATACTTGCTGAAAGCTCCCTTCCCACAGGGGTAGTGGCCATCAGTACAGTCCCGTCGACAAGACCGGATATTGCTGTTGACCAGGTAGATGAATCGAATACTGAAAAGCAGGCTCCATTGAGTTTTATCACCTTCCCAACACCCTGTATCTTCGATGCCTCGTCGGCACCATTTCCACCAGGTATGATTACAGTACACGACTCACCGATTACCGATGCCGCCCTCACCAATTGTGGCAAAGTCGGATGCATTCCTTCTTCATGCGGTTCTGAAACGATTGTTACACTCATGTCATGGCCTCCTCAGATTACGTTAGCCTCTTCTCTAAGTTTGGTTACGACTTCAGAGGCAGAAGCCGCACCTTGGAATGTCTGCCCGGCAGGTTTCTCTGGAGGGTATCCGACTGATTCAACATTTACGCCGCCATCTTCCATTGAAACTCCGAGATCAGCAGGAGATAGCGATTCTATGGGCTTCTTTTTAGCCATCATGATTCCTCTTACATTTGGCCTGCGGAGCTCTTCATCACCTTTGTCGAATGCAAATACGCATGGGCCATTCACCGAAACACGTTCCATGCCCGAAGAAGTCGATCGAGTTGCCACGAAGTTGCCGTCGACCGCCTTTACCTCCGAGACAAGACCCACACAGGGAAGACCAAGCATCTGTGCAACCCCCGGCGCCGTAGAGCCAGAGTTCGTATCTGCTGCTTGCTTACCTGCGAGAACGATATCCGCCTCCGATTTACGGACAGCAGCCGCCAGAGCGCCTTGAAGGGATAATGAGCCCGAAGTCCCCTCATACAATACGTGTATCAGCTCATCAGCACCAACCGCTGCGGCGTCGATAAGAGACTTGGAAGAACGCTGCGGTCCAAGCGTAATCGCAACTACCTTGGCCCCTGATTCACTTTGCAATTTAAGGGCGGCTTCAAGAGCATACTCATCATATGGGCTGATTGTCCATTTCGATATAGATCCCTCATCAACCGATCCGCCGGCTATACTGATTCTTGCTGTTGTGTCTGGTACTTGCTTGATTAGGACGGCTACCTTCATGCGATCACCATATGTCGCCTCGGCAGCAGTCCTATCAATACAACGGAATCAGGCTTCTCTTGTAAAAGCCTGAATACCGGTTATGTGTCTTCCCAGTATCAGGTTGTGTATGTCGTGAGTTCCCTCATACGTCTTGACCGATTCGAGATTTGCCATGTGGCGCATGACAGGATATTCATCCAGTATACCATTCGCACCGTGGATGTCTCTAGCAACACGCGCAATCTCGAGAGCTATGTCCACATTGTTCATTTTCGCAAGAGAGATGTGTTCGGGTACCCACTCTCCTGAGTCCTTCTTGACACCTAGATGGTATGCAAGAAGCTGGGCCTTTGTAATCTCGCGAAGCATCCAAGCCAATTTATTCTGCACCAACTGGTAAGCCGCTATCGGATGATCGAATTGAATCCGACTCATCGCATAGCTTCTGGCTGAGTCGAAGCATGACTGAGCAGCACCAACCGCGCCCCACGAGATACCATATCTAGCATTGTTAAGGCATGAAAAGGGCCCCCTGAGCCCTTTGACGCCTGGGAGAATTCTATCTTTCGGAATCTTGCAGTCTTGGAATACAAGTTCTGATGTAACGCTAGCCTTTAGGGAGTGCTTTCCTTTCATCTCCGGTGCAGAGAAACCCTCATCCCCTTTCTCAACAATGAAACCTCTGATGACTCCGTCTAGTTTGGCCCAGACTACTGCCAAATCAGCAATAGTCCCATTTGTGATCCACATCTTCGCACCATTCAGAATATAGTGATCATCATCTTCTTCAGCCTTGGTCACCATGTCGCCAGGATTAGAGCCGTAGTCCGGTTCAGTTAATCCGAAGCAACCGATTAGCTCTCCGCTTGCCATTCCGGGCAGATACTTCTCCTTCTGCTCCTCACTTCCGAAATCCCATATCGGATACATCGCAAGAGAACCCTGCACACTTGCGAAGGATCTGATTCCGCTATCTCCTCTTTCCAATTCTCGGCAAATCACGCCATATGCTGTGTAAGAAAGTCCGGGGCATCCGTACCCCTTCAATGGGGCCCCCAATATCCCCATGCCGCCAAGTTCCTGGCGCCATTCATCTAGGAAGACTCCCTCTCTACAAGCATTCTCTATTTTTGGGATAACTGATTCATCTACCCAGTCTCTAACAACGTCGCGAATCATGCGTTCTTCATCTGTAAGAAGTGAATCAACATCGTAGAAGTCGAGTGCCTCGTATCCCATAATATCGAATCATCCGCCGAGGCAGAGTCCCTTCAAGGTTCGCACTTCGATTTCATCTACTCGACCTTGTAGACCATATCCCAATCGCCATCACGCCCATGATTCCAAATGATAGCATGGTCACCAATTTTGGCAATCCTTGAGCCACGCCTACCTCTTCAGGAACTAGTAGGGCAACAGTCCCGTCCCGCGTTATAATCCAATGGTCGCCGCTATCGCCGCCCCACACCCCTGTTATGGTAGATCCACTTACGCCGAATGATTGGTCAACAACCGCTTCATTGGTGAGCCAGGTGAATGTACCGCTCCCCAATGGCCTATGTTCCATGATCTCAACAGGTGTTGCCGTGATCAGAATTTGATCGGAAGTTGTCAACGAAATAGAACGCGGTGTCCCATCGAATCCCTCTAAGGTTTGCATTTTCAACTCAACTGCGCCTGATTCAAAGTCAATCTCTGCAATCGATCGGTCCATGGATATCGCAACGCAAACAGGTACCCCCCCAGATCTGCAAACAATGTCCGACCAAGATGGACCACTTCCCCCGATCCAAGATAGAATATGGTCTCTATCGATCATCCCGATACCTTCCTCGGCGGATGCCACTAAACACACAAACGGATCCGGAAGACAGTCTATACTCGATATCGACGAACCGCCAGTACCTGGCATGGGCACAACCTCTGAGCTACCATTTCCAGATGGACGCATGCGATACAAGGTACCATCCGAACTTCCCAGATATGCCCATTCACCATTCGCATTCCAAGATACGGCCTGCATATTGTCGTACCCTACTGACTGGGCCGATGTTGCCCTCTCTATCGAATGGTCGGAAATCGCATACCTAAGGACTGACCCGTTTTCACCCACAATCAGCGCTGTGTTGCCGCCAGGGTGGTAATCTGAATCCAACAGATCTGAATCCGAGATATCTGCAAGAGGTATCATGGTGCTTGGAGATGACTTATCCATCGAAACAGCATATCCTTCTGCACCTACTACCACAACCCAATTCGAAGCCGGATGTATAGCAGCATCTTCTATCCCGGGATCGTATTCCATCAATGTAAATGAGTGATCTATCCTCACCACTGAGCCATCTTCTGCAATCGCTGTAGGGGCCATCCCCAGCAACATCAGAAACACTAGCAACCTTGCGGCCATGATGCTCGGCACGACTCATCCCGCTTAGCCACTGCGTTTAGCAGGCAGGCATGCTCGTCACGGACAGCCTTCAAATCCCCTCGGACATCCCACAGCACATGGAGCGCTTCGATGTAAAGCGAGGATTGGTCAAGACAGTGGCAGCAGATGGGGGCCTATCGTCCCTAGCAAAGAGATATTTCGATAACGTAGAAAAGATCGACTCACAGGCATTCGTAGCTTCCCACGGAATCATGACCTCCATTGAAGGAAAGTATGACGATTCAGGCGCGCTGATAGTAGATGTAACGAATGTCCCTCCGAATTTCGATGACCCGGATGCGGTACGCGCTGCGATGGATGCCAGAAAGCGATGGACACAGTTTCTCGATGAGGCAACAGGATACAACTCGAAGCAGAGAGGCGACAAGGCAAAAGAATGGGCTAAGAAGGCAACAAAAGCCAAGTCAGGCGTCTCATCAGCGCGGCATTTTATGTCGATGTCAGAGAACTTGTCGGAAGATGTGAAATCACAGGCAAATGCACTTATTGAGGAAATAGAAGAGGCATTAGAGAACGGGGAAAATACCCGTGCGGCTGGAAGAGCAGAGAAGCTCGGCAAGCTACTGAGCGCGTGAGGGTTCGACATGGAAAAATCAGACGGATTCAGCGAGGCTGCCAATGCCGCCATGGTCCGTATGTTTGCTAATGTCGAAGAGGTCGTCGGGGCTAATCACGTCGCTTCCGTAATCGACGGCTCGCCCAGCGCGGGAGGTGACGATATCATTCGAGCATACATCGGTCTTGAACCGAGCGGCAAGGCGCATCTTGGATGGATGCTGATTGCAGACTGCATCGGCAATATGCTCAGGGAGGGCGTCAATGTCACTATACTATTGGCTGATTGGCATGCCTGGGTAAACGATAAGTTCGGCCGAGACATGGAGAAGATATCGACTGCTGCCGATTATATGTCCGAGGTTTTCCGAGTCCTCCTAGACCAACCCTCAGAAGGGGAATTAGCAGGACAGATCAGATTTCTAAGAGCTAGTGATTTGATGGACGAGGGCACTTATTGGGAGACCGTTCTGAGATGTTCAAAGGGGATGAGTTTGGCTAGAGCCAGACGCACATTTAGCATAATGGGGAGGACCGAGGACTCATCCGATGACGATTTAGCTGCATTTTTCTATCCCCCCATGCAGGCAGCGGATATTTTCCGTCTTAAAGTCGACATAGCTTTCGGGGGAATGGACCAGAGAAAAGCCCACATGTACATGCGTGATGTGGCAGATAGGAATGGTTGGAATAAGGCAACATGTATCCACACTCCAATGCTTTCCGGCCTGAAGGGAAAACAAGGCGGCCGTATGGATTCATTCGATCACAAGATGTCGAAGTCAGATCCCTCTAATGCGATAATACTCCACGATTCCCCCAAGACTATGCGTAAGAAACTTCGAAAGGCATTTCTCGATGTACAAGATTCAGATTCACCAGTCTATGAGATCATCGATCACATCATACTCCCGCAGCTCGGGAGTATGACGGTCACTCCCAAGCCAGAGTTCGGCGAACCTTCGGAATGGAGCGATATCGAGGAACTCACAAAGGCGGTATCAAATGGCGACCTGCATCCATTCGACCTTAAGATGGCCACTGCAGACTCTCTCTCTGAAATCCTTGAACCTCTGAGGGAGTATTTCGACTCAAATAATCAATTAATGAATCAGATAATGGAGATCACCGGCTAAACCGGCATTGCCCTATACTGCGCCTCAAGAGTAGTCTGAATGGGGATTTCGCTAAATAGCAAATCAAGGGCGTCCATGCGATGGTTCCATCCGTGGGTATCGATGATATCGCAATTCACATACCACGTCTTTACTTCGATATCAAGGATTTCGCAGAATTCAGAGGCGCGGATTATGGCAAATTGAACCGAGGCCTAGGCCTCTCTGCAATGGC
This sequence comes from Euryarchaeota archaeon UBA250, assembly GCA_002504845.1. Lineage (GTDB taxonomy): Archaea > Thermoplasmatota > Poseidoniia > Poseidoniales > Thalassarchaeaceae > MGIIb-N1. Next base: position 8,339 of record DATW01000042.1, read on the forward strand.
CATACCCGATGTCCACGAAGATACAGCGACAATGGGTGCAAATGCTGTGGCCAGAGTAATCGACAGGAATAAGATAGACCCTGGAAAAATTGGTAGAATATATCTTGGGACCGAATCTGCACTCGATGGCTCAAAACCAACTGCTACGTACATCATGGATATGCTCGAACAGAGATACGCAAAGAAGTATGGGGATGACTGTTTCAGGAATTGTGATGTTGTAGACATGACATTCGCTTGTATTGGTGCTGTTGACGCCATGCATAATACGTTGGATTGGGTTGCAAGAGGGGGTCTAGACCAAGACCGAATAGGAATAGTTGTGTTCGCTGATAATGCGAAGTATGACTTAGGCTCATCTGGAGAATACACCCAAGGAGCCGGCGGAGGAGCAATTCTCATCCGTCACAATCCAAGATTGCTAGTGATACCCGACATATGGGGCGTATCCACTATGCCCGTTCATGATTTCTTCAAACCCAGGAGGGAGATATCCAGGCGATCGATAGTCGATACGGTACTCGAACTTGCCTCTGAAGCCGGTCAAAATCTCAGGAAGAATCTCTCTGAGAAGATTATGAGGATGATTGACAAGTCGGATAAGAGAGATCATACATTATTCGAATCCGAGACCCTCAAGGTGCACAAGGATACTCCTGTTTTCGATGGAGCGTTTTCCAATAGGTGCTACTCGGAATCCGTCAAGTATGCATTCATCAATTTCCGTTCAAAAGCAATGTCTGCAGGGAGATACAATCCTGACGAGGATAAAATATTGACAGATCAATGGGCGAGAATAATTGTCCATCTCCCATATGCTTTCCAGGCAAAAAGAATGTTCCCGGATGTCTTTCGCCATGATCGCAGAAATCTCCCTGTATGGGACGATATAGAATCTGAGATAGGCCCTGAACCTATCAGAGAAAACTTCCCGGAAGGAATAGCAGGCGATTCAGAGTTTGAGTCAGCAAACGACGGGTATCGCAGGATGATATCCAAGACAGACCAGTTCAAACAGTTCGTCGAGGAAAGGATTGAGAAGACTCAGAGGGCATCCTCTATGGTCGGAAATCAATACACGGGATCTATATTCCTCGCATTAATGTCTGCGTTGGAGTCCGATTTCAATGAGAACCAAGATATGAAAGGAAGCAGAATAGGGCTCTGCGGTTATGGTTCAGGAGCAAAGGCCAAGGTTTTCGAGGGAATAATCCAACCAGAATGGAAACATATCGCATCACGATTTTCATTATTCTCAAGAATCGATGACCGCCAACCGATAGACAAATCGATCTATGAGGCACTACATCGAGGTTCCAAAGGATCATCCGTAATTTCTCCTTCAGGAGAATTTGCTCTGATCTCAATAGGTGCAGAGGGGCATTTGGAAGGGGAGAGAAGATACTCCTGGGTTAATTAGTCCGAGTCATATTATATCATTAGAGCCGCGACTCAATACATGATCTGGCGATCTGGGCTTGTCGTGCTAATCATCCTCGTCGGAATCATGCCGGGCTGCGTGAGTAATGAAGATCCGAGCGGAACTGGCGATGCACAGAACCAACTTGAGACATCTAAAAACAAGATTTCCGCGGTGGATATCTCATACTATCCTCGGATATCCAAGTTCAATCATGCCTATTTCGATCGGAACGGGGATCAAGTTGATTTCATCGACTCTCTGATTCAGAATGGAGTCGATACGGTTAGGCTGAGAATATGGAACAACCCCTCTGACAATTCCTCTTCATTAGCTCAAGTTTTGGAATTCTCCGATTTACTAAAATCAAAGGGGTTGAAGATCTGGCTATGTCCTCATTATTCCGATACATGGGCCGATCCAGGCCAACAAAAGACGCCTACTATCTGGGAGTCGCTTGATTTCGAAAGACTGAAAATCGAGGTGTATGAGTACACAAGATACATCGTCACAGAAATCGATCCAGATTTCATCCAGATAGGAAACGAAGTGAACAACGGGATGTTGTTCCCTCACGGCAACATCCACCACAACATGACTCAATTTCTTGAGATTCTTGAACAGGGATCCGATGGCGTGAGGGATAGCTCAGACAGAGCGAAAATAATACTTCATTTCGCGGGCCTCGAATCATCGTCCTTATTTTTCGATCAAGTCAAGCACATTGATTACGATGTGGCTGGAATCTCATACTACCCCCTCTGGCACGGGAAATCAATTGAAAATGTTGGCGATGTGCTAGAAAACCTAGCAAACAGTACCGGCAAAGAAGTCGTAATAGCGGAGACAGCATACCCTTTCACTCTCGATTGGAATGATTGGACAAACAATATCTTGGGCTCTGAAAATCAGTTGATCCTTCCAGAATACCCTGCAACACCTGAAGGGCAGAGGGATTTTCTTCATGATCTCAAGAAGCAGATTTTTGATGTCGATGGCGGAATCGGCTTTTGCTACTGGGGTGCAGATATGATTTCATGGGACGGTCCAGAATCTGAAAATGGATCCGTCTGGGAAAATCAGGCCATCTTCGACTTTGAAAACAAAGAACTCCCTGTCATGATGGAGTTTAATCTGAGCCATTATCACGCAGAAGCGTGAGTGGATCTATGTCGTTAAATCCCCGGGATGCCCCTCAGTCTGAATTTTTCGAGGATATCGATCTGTTAATCACGATCCTCTG
>DATW01000042.1:11389-17639 GCA_002504845.1 Euryarchaeota archaeon UBA250
GCCGGGAAATCAGTAGTGTATCCGTACCCCCCAAGAACCTGGACAGCCCTCTCAGCAACCCACATGGCGGTATCCCCGGCTAACAGCTTGGCCATCGAGGCCTCAGTGGTATGCCTGGGCCCTCCTGCATGGTAGTGTTGCTGTTTCGCCCATGATGCTTTGTAGACGACCAACCTCGCAGCTGAAATCTTAGTCGCCATGTCTGCAAGATAATTCCCAATGGATTGGTGCCTCGATATCGGTTTCCCAAATGTCGTTCTCTGTTGAGCGTAATCCAATGCAGTTTCGTATGCCCCCTGCGCAATTCCGAGGGCCTGTGCAGCGATTCCTATCCTGGAGTTATCCAACGCGTTCATAGCGATGGGAAAACCCTCTCCTGCACCTCTGAGTACATTTCCAACAGGCACCTTGCAGTCCTTCAAAATCAAAGAGCAGGTATCGGAGGACCTGATACCCAGCTTATCTTCCTTCTTCCCGACAGAGAATCCGTCGAAACCCTTCTCCACTATGAAGGCCGTAGTGCCGCCATGGTTTCGAGATCCATATTCTGGATGACCGACATCCTTCGCGAATAGGACATATATCCCCGCACTACTTCCATTAGTCACCCACATTTTTTCTCCATTCAATACGTAATGGGTCTCATCCTCGCTCAACTTCGCAGTGCAACTCATTGCAGCAGCATCGGTACCCGAACCAGCCTCTGAGAGAGAGTAGGCCCCGATCTCGCCTGCTGCCAAGCGAGGTAGATATTTCGATTTCTGATCTTCATTACCGTGAATCGATATTGTAGCAGCGCACAGACCGACGTGCACACAAAACATGACTGAGAAAGAGGCATCCACTCTTGCAAGCTCTTCCACAACTATTGCCTCCGAGATATCATCGATAGGATTGCCCCCGTACTCCTCAGAGATAGTCATGGATTGTAGCCCAAGCTGGCAGAAGGATTCCCATTCATCGAGTGGCGGACGCTGTTCTTTGTCCCGCAATGCAGCAGTTGGCGCAAGAACCTCCTCCGCGAAATCTCTAACCATCTGTCTGATCATGGCTTGCTCGTCTGTCTCTTGGAAATCCATATCCGCCCCAACTCCAAGAGTAAGCCTAGGGTTGTTAATCCATCGTATTGGTGATGATACACAATATACGGAAGAGTCGAATAATTCAAGTTAAGATGGTTCGGCCCGCGAGTCGGATTGACATGGCCAGTGACGATGACATCGAGTTCAGTGTTGCGGAAGATAGGAGATATACGAAGGAGCACCTATGGCTCCAAGTTATCGATAGAGAAGAGGATGAAGACGGTAATGTGCAGACGTCCGTCAAAGTTGGAGTAAGCGAGTACGTCGCTGCGGTGTGGGGTGAATTCATTCGTGTCACCCTGCCAAATCTACAGGAGCTAGAGGGCTTCGATGATCCGTCGGATAAACCATCTGAGAAGAAATCCTCTTTCGAAGGCGAGTTGTCTGCTGAAGACATACTCGTCACATTGAGAACAAGTGATGACGTAGTTCTCGTAGACAGCCCCTTTCCTTGTGGCATTTTGGAATTGAATGGCGAAGTCGAAGACTCGCCAGACATGGTCAACACGGAAGCATATGGAGATGGCTGGCTGATGATTGTCAGACCTCACGACTATGATGAAGATCATTTCTTGTCCCCCGAGGAATATATTGAATTCCTCGCTGAAGGGCTCTGATCAAGGCCAAGTCATCTTTGGCCATGACGAGGGATCCTCGTTTTCCCAGTCTATTTCTGAAATGAGGCCGAGGACCTCGCTACTATTCGATAGCCCTCTTTCAATTTGCATTCTGTGAAGGAAATCTTTGAGCCTGCCAAGTCTTACTCCGGGTTCAAGGCGTGTCTCTTCTCCAAGAACACGACCGTCGATAAGGGCACGACCCTCATTCGCTGGTCGTTCCACAGCATCGACATATTCTCGCCTGTCGTGCCCGATAACTTCCAGATAATCTAGCACATCTTCTTTTTGAGAGAGGTTGATTGCAGCATGAAATCTTCTCACTTCTTCAATACTGATTAGGGATGTCTCAGGCTCGATATCCATCAGGAGTTCGAGAGATTGAACCTCAGCATTCGTCGCCTTAAGCCCCTCCCGAGCTCGTAACGCCGCTTCTTCTTTCGGAATACCCCCATTTGAGAACATGACCGCCAAGTCTACTGCTAGTTTTCCCGTAGGCAAATAATTTTCTGGCGGACACGACCCAGGGAGAATTTTCTGAAGGGCTCCTTGTTCAGCCATTATCGAAATAGACCGACTTGAACCAGGCAATTCCAGCATCCTTCTGAACTCCATACCGATCCTCTCGGCAGATACCGAATCTAGCATCTGTAGGCTATTGCCCAGACTGGCCTTCGTCCCATCTTCAATTTCCCATCCATCTGAAACGGCAACAAATCGATACGCTCTTAGAATCCTTAAACCATCTTCTGAAAAACGATCAGAAGCAGACCCCACCGATCTAATTATCTTAGAATTCAAATCTGAAAGACCCCCAAACGGATCAATAAAATCCCCGCCGGGATAAGACATCGCCATGGCATTGACTGTAAAGTCGCGTCTCGATAGATCTTCCATGATGTCAGTCCCAAAATTAACGACATCAGGACGTCGACCATCGCTGTACTCTGCTTCAGTCCTGAGAGTGGTCACCTCCCATTCAGAATCAGATCCTGGAATCCTCACCACTACTGTGCCGTATCTCGCCCCATGTGTTAGGGAATTTGGAAAAATTTTGACTATGTCCTCGGGAGTAAGTTCTGTTGTTATGTCCAAATCTCGTTGACCTTCTTTGATCAGGCCGTCCCTTATCCACCCGCCTACAATCCAAGTTCTGCCCTTAGAAGCCAATTTTTCAAGTACTTCTGAATCATTTTCGCTGAGATCGCTCAGCAGGGTCGGGCGGCCTCTCACAATTTGGCATATACGGCCTGCGTTTTATCGTGCCGTTGAGACAGGGCTAAACGAGAGTGCTATGCATTCGGGCTGTGGAGGTCCAACTCGTACCGCTCGAGATCCTAAGGCCGCATGAGCAGGTCATCATAAAAAAGGTAGATCAGCTTGAGCGTATGACGGCCCGGTGGAATGCGTACACTAAGCCGTTACTTGTTGACAAGGCAAGTGGAACAATACTTGATGGGCACCATCGCTATGAGATAGCAAAGAGAATGGGTCTGCTATGTCTCCCTTGTGTGCTTGTTGACTATATTTCAGACGATTCGATCACTATCATCCCATGGCCCAGCAGTGGCCGGATCGAGATATCTAAGGCGGATGTCTTGGAAGCAGCGTCTTCAGGGGAACTACTTCCTCCGAAGACAAGTAGGCACTTGCTATCGGACGATCTCCCCCCCATCTCCGTCCCCCTCTCGAGACTTCTACTTCCCGCCATCTGATCTGGCCGCCTCAACAACAAGCGCGGATATCGCCATTGCAAGCTCACTCTCAGCCGGAGCATCCACTGAATCAAGCGCTCCGATAAAATCGGACGATGGACTTCTGCCGATTCTATCAAGCACCAGTCTAGAGCGGGTTGCTTCGGATCTTTTTTGATCCATGATGCCTTTTATACAAGCGGCTTCGATGTAGACCCCCTTCCCTCGTCGAAGAATCCTCTCTAGCAGGGGGTCGGAGACAATTTCTACAACTGAATCCACGGTATCCGAATTTTCTACCCAGGAACTTTCCCTAAATCCCGCAGTCAGAATTGTAACAACTTCAGGTGCCGATGATCTCAGAAAATCTCGTATCCAGGGCGTTTTTAGTGCAGAAGACGCAGAGTCGGAGATTTCTCTAGATGCATCTTCGACGCTACCAGATACCTCCTCAAGGAGATCTTCTGGCAATTCCGGATAGAGGTCTTCATCCTTGTTACTTGACAATCTCTTGATCAGTGCCCTACGAACTGCGGACGAAGAATCAGATGCTATGATTTGCACATCTTCTTCACTGAATTTTCCTGAATCAATAAGCTCCGAAGCCGACAATCTCCTAACTGCACGATCCTCATTCTTGAGCCCCTCACGAGCCGCCGTTGAATCATAGCGAATCAGACTCGACCACGCAGCCAATCTGATCTTCGCATCATCATCGTCGCACAGCCCCCTCAACATTTTGCCGGGGGATGACGTTCGTGGCGCGATTCTCGCTGCGAGGAGTCTACGTTCGTTGTTTTCACTTGAAGCCAGAGATTCCGCAACACGGGGGTCACTTCCATCATACCAGCGTTCAACTGCAAGTAAAGCCCGTTTGACAAACCACTCGTCATCATCCTCGAGAAAAGGAAGGAAATGTGGCATTGCAGATGGATCACCATCTTCGAAGAGCTTTCTAACAGCCCTCCTTCTTTGACGAACATCCTTGTCTCTGAGGCGTGCCACCTCCTTCGTCAGCATGTAACTCGGATACAGAGGTCCCGCTTGAACCCCCGCAAACAACCGTGTTGTTCAAGCCATATGCGCACAGCGGATGGACAGGGTCCGTGGTCTAGGGGTTATGACGTCGCTCTTACAAAGCGAAGATCGCAGGTTCAATTCCTGCCGGACCCACCATCAATGCAAATAGGGTAGACGCTTCAGGGAACCACATGGTCGAGGAGATTGCAGGCCTAGCCTCGAGGATCGGGAGACGGTTAAAGAAGAGGCAATGGACCATTTCTGTGGCTGAATCTTGCACTGGCGGCCTCATAAGTTCGACATTCACGGATATCTCGGGAAGTTCCGAGTGGTTCAAGCAGGGTTGGGTTGTTTATTCCAATTCTTCAAAGATATCAGAGGTAGATGTCTCTCCTTCTTCTTTTGATGAAGGCGGAGTCGGCGCAGTCTCCCATCAAGTAGCGCTGCAGATGGCGCACGGCGCACGTCACCACTCGGGAGCCGACATCAGTCTGTCAATAACGGGGATTGCAGGTCCAACAGGAGGCACAGAGTCGAAGGAAGTAGGCTTGGTATACGTCGCAGTCACGACTGCGGATGGAAGATACATTGTACGGAGGAACGATTTTGGTACCAACGACCGAATTGAGAATAAGCGTTCATTCGTTCAGTTTGCTATGCGTATGGTCCTAGAGATTCTGGATCATAGCGACGATCTCGACGATAGGAGGCGTAGGGCTGAAGAACGTCGAATTTCGAATGATGAGAGGGCTGACCAGGCTGTGGATGAGTGGGACGGAGCATCTGGCTGGGCCCCACAGGGGGCAAGTAGGGCTGAACCCTCGTCAGTTGATTTCGCCTCAGAAACACATTGGGATTGATATTGGGTACTCAATGTCCAATATTTGCTCCCGATACCATGATGAGCATCCTTCTAACTTCCCGCCCCTGTGTCGTCCGACTCCGGTGCCGATCTTAGCCGCCGACTCATGTCGAAGGGACTCCTCATCAAGCGCTCAGCGATGCCTCTGGTAGAGTCAGCACCGGATCTCGATCTGCTCATCGAAAGAGCTGTTGAAAACTCGATCCGATTATTGGATGACGCTACTGTAAGGAGACTCATCGAAATGGATTCAAGGGAACCGATTTCAAACTCTGAAGAATCCCTTAGTACTGCAGTCGACGCAAGATTGCCCCCGCCTTCCGATGCGCACGAAACTCCTCGGAACGAACCAGGCCGCGTCATAGCGCCAATCAAACCGAACGAGATCGCCCCACCCCCTAGGCCCCACGGCCTGGATCACTATTCGCTCCAAGATTTCCCGCTACAAGCCAAAGATGTCGATGCTGAGATCGATATCCATTTCGACATAACGGGCAACTCTGTTACCGAGGGCAGACTAATCGATATGCAATCATGTTTCATGGACAGACTATCCAAAATTCGAAAGATGATCATCGAATCGAGCACACCGAGATTGCCTAGGAGGCCAATCCGGATATCGGAAGCATGGGCGGAGAGGAAATCAAGAAACTCCTCGGCCACGGAGGTCACCCTGATTGGACTCGTCGAATTCAAGAGATTTGGAAAGAATGGAGATATCCAATTTGCCATTGAAGACGAGTCAGGCTCGGTTGAATGCGTACTTTACTCAAAACCAGAATGGGAAAAACCAGAATACAAATATCACCCTGTAAAAGATGGCCTTCTGGACGACGACGTTCTCGGAGTGACTGGATATTTCACGGAGAGCGGTCGTTTGAGGGCGACCGACTTACACCGTCCCAGCCTAGAACATCATGAGAAGGCAAGGGCAGGATCGCATGCAGCCGTCTCAGTGGCATTCCTTTCAGATAT
>DATW01000045.1 GCA_002504845.1 Euryarchaeota archaeon UBA250
GCATGGTCAGTCATAATTTTCCTGATGCTCATCGTCTTTAGTACAGCATATCTCTTAGTGACAAAGGCAGGCGAGGTGGACGGATGAAAGACAATCTCGCTGTTCGTTGGTGGACTCCCGTCAGTCTCCGTGCCGTCGTATCATTCGGATGGATAAGCCTCATGATAGCACTTTTCATGTGTGCAGTATCTTGGATGAGGGGGGATGATTCCGGACTAACAACCGCATTCATGGTGGTAATCGCGAATTCGGTCATTGTCTTCATACTCCCCGAGGACGTCCCTGCCCGTCCAGTACCTGAGAAATTCGCACTCTTCCTCGTATCGGGCGTCTCTATGACCATTCTTTCACTCTCGTACATTCTCCACAGAGCCGACTCTTCCGTCGGTCTAACCTTGGTCGACTATTGGACTGCTGCGCCCTCCATGCTGGTCGGTGCAGCTGCAGTCATCGCTGCATCTCGGTCTTCAAGGTGGTTCATGGGTAAAGCATCAACTGAAGAGGCCCTAAATGGTCTTGCAAGATCGAGGAGGCATTCAGGCGCAATAATTCAAACTGCCAAGCAAATCGTGCTGATACATTTGGGAATATTCGCAATACTTCCACCGCTGTGGACAGTCATGCTATCCCTGTCCCCTGGAAATTCTCTGAGTATGGATTTCAGTATCTCGACCGCCACTCTAGAGCATTATGAGAAGATGTGGGGGTCCGAGAGATTCTGGGGGTGGTTTTGGAACTCGATCATAGTCTCGGTCGCGACCACAATCTTCGGTTTAACAATCGCATTCCCTGCCGCATATGGTTTCTCGAGATATCGATTCTATGGACGAAAAATAGGCCTGTTCATGTTTTTGATCGTCCAGATGTTTCCCGGTGCGCTGATCCTCGTCCCGTATTTCATCGTCATGAAGGGGCTCGGGCTCCTCAACACGTACGCAGGGCTCGTCGTTGCCTACTCTGTAACCGCCCTCCCACTCTGTGTCTGGCTGATGAAGGGATTCTTCGACACCATACCAAGGGAGCTCGAAGAAGCAGCCAGAGTAGATGGCTGCTCACAGATGCAGATATTCTCTCGAATAATATTCCCGCTGTCTCTTCCGGCCGTAGCCGTTACCTGTCTCTTCTCTTTCCTCGCCGCATGGAACGAGTATCTCCTTGCATTGACTTTCCTGTCGGATACAGACAGATACACGCTGCCCGTGGGCCTCGCCTCCATGGTATCTTCAGCCCAGGCTGGCGATTCTTATTGGGGCGATTTCGCCGCAGCCTCGATTCTGATAAGTATCCCCGTAGTGCTCTTATTCATCACATTCCAGAGATATCTCGTCGACGGTATGGTCGCGGGTGCAGTGAAGGGGTGATTGTGTATGGCAGAAGTGGGATTCGACGGTGTGTGGAAAGAATATGATAGCGATAGCGTGGCAGTCAAGGATTTGACGATTCATGTTGAAACAGGGGAGTTCGTAGTTCTAGTCGGCCCGTCTGGATGCGGTAAGACGACATCCTTGAGAATGCTCGCCGGCCTTGAAGAAATCACTGAAGGAACCATATCGATTGACGGGGTTGTTGTGAATGACCTTCCCCCGAAGGCCAGAGGTATTGGAATGGTATTCCAGTCATATGCTCTGTACCCCCACATGAATGTAGAGCGAAACCTCTCCTTCGGCCTCAGAATGCAAAAAGGCGCCGAACGTCTTGGTAAGGAAGAGATAGACAGCAGAGTCTCAGATGCAGCCGAACTACTGGGCTTGACAGAATATCTTGATCGCCTCCCGAAGAACCTCTCTGGCGGGCAGAGGCAACGTGTAGCATTGGGAAGGGCACTGGTCAGACAGCCCGAGGTACTCCTAATGGACGAGCCACTGTCAAATCTAGATGCGAAGCTCAGAAATCAGATGCGAATAGAGCTACGTCGCCTTCACGAGGAGCTGGGAACAACTACGATTTACGTAACCCACGATCAAGTCGAGGCGATGACCCTTGCAGATCGAATAGTCATAATGAACGAAGGGAGAATGCAGCAGTTCTCGACTCCTCTTGAGGCATATCACCATCCATCAAACACTTTTGTCGCATCATTCCTAGGCACCCCTCCGATGAATCTAGTTGAAGGAAATATGTCTGATGGAGCCTTCTTGGCTACAGGTGCGGATGTCGGAGAAAAACCATTCACGATGAAAATGCCATCGCATTACTCTTCATATGAGGGCGATTGCACTCTCGGCTTCCGCCCAGAGAACACCGCATTAAAAATCGGGGATAAGGATGGAAATTTCAAAATCGCCGGTTTCGAGTCACTGGGATCCGAGACAATCGTCCATCTAGATCATGGAAGCATCAGGATTTCTGCAGTATGGCACAGACCTGGGCCTGAGGCAAATCGTCAGATAATGGATAGAACATCTAATGTCGGAGTAGAGATCGACGAATCCGACATTAGGCTATTCGACTCTGAAGGCAATGCCGTAAACGGGGCATGAGGGAGACTCATGGGTCATGATCGCTGGGATTCAGCGGTTGTTTACCAGATCTATTGGCGCTCTTTCATGGATTCCAATCAAGATGGGATTGGTGATATCGAAGGTTTGAGATCGCGTATCGACCACATACACCAACTCGGTATCGACGCCATCTGGCTAAATCCAACATACCCCTCGCCTCAAGGGGACCACGGCTACGATGTCTCAGATTATTTTGACGTTGAACCAATGTTCGGCTCGTTAGAAGAATTCGATCGAATGGTTGATGATTTCCACCAACGAGGGATAATGGTCCTCATGGACATAGTTCCAAACCATGTTTCATCTCAGCATGAATGGTTTCAGTCGGCATTGAGCGAAGGTGCTGGAAATCCAGGTGAAGAGCGTTTCATCAT
>DATW01000062.1:0-400 GCA_002504845.1 Euryarchaeota archaeon UBA250
CCGACTGCCACCATATCTCCAATTTCGCCATGTAGAGCAACTACGACTCCTGAGTAAGGTGAGGGGATGGTTACGGTGGACTTGTCAGTCATTATGTCGACGATGGAATCATCCTCAGAAACGCTCGCACCCACCTCGACATGCCACGTGACTACCTCGCCCTCAACGACACCTTCGCCGATGTCAGGCAGCTTGAACGCCCTCCTCGCCATGGTCAGGCCTCCAGCGTCTCACGTATGGCTTCTGCGATTCTAGAAGGACTTGGCATGTAATCCCACTCGGTAGTGTGCGGGAATGGAGTGTCCCACCCCGTGACTCTCCTTATCGGCGCCTCAAGGCCCCAAAAGCACCTTTCTTGGATGCTCGCAGCCATTTCCGCCCCAAATCCGCTCGTCTTAGG
>DATW01000062.1:786-7630 GCA_002504845.1 Euryarchaeota archaeon UBA250
TTGTCCCATGGGACAAGACTTTGCAGATCGATCAAATCACACGATGCTCCGGACATTTCTATTGCCTTCTCACATACATGTACCATGGTTCCCCATGAAACAATCGTACATTCATCACCTCTCTTCGCGAGCCTCGCCTGTCCTATTGGAATTGTGTAGTGCCCTTCCGGGACATCAGCATCTGGATGGCCTGCCCATGTCGGAACGTTGTGAGGGTCGCCATAGAACGGTCCCCTGTAGCATCTTTTGGGTTCGAATACGACAACCGGATCTTCTGATTCGATAGCTGAAATCAGAAGTCCCTTGGCATTGTAAGGTGTCGATGCATAAACTACCTTCAGACCAGGAGTGTGCGTGAACTGGGATTCAGGCGACTGAGAGTGGTGGTGACCTCCTCTAATCCCTCCTCCGGCAGGGGTCCTTATCGTAACGGGCGTCCAGAATTCTCCTCCTGAACGATGCCTCAGTTTAGCAATCTCATTGACTATCTGGTCGTATGCTGGGAAAATGTAGTCGGCAAACTGAATTTCGCATACCGGCCTTAGCCCATTTAGCCCCATACCAAATGCTATGGCCGCAATACCTCCTTCTGAAAGTGGGGTGTCGAATACTCTTTGCGCACCATGCTTCTCTTGAAGGCCATCTGATGTACGGAAAACACCTCCAAAGTAGCCAACATCTTCTCCGAAGACTAGGACATTCTCATCTCTATCAAGCATGACGTCAAGAGCCGAATTAACCGCCTGAACCATGTTCATCTCAGACATTCAATCACCTCTCAGCCGATTCATTTCGTCCCATTGCTCACGGAGATGCCACGGAACTTCGGAATAAACCTCTGTAAATATGCTGTCAGAAGATGGATACGGGCCCTCTGCCAGATCGCCGTACTTGACCGCTTCCTTGTATGCTTGCACGACCTCTCCATCGATTCGCGCCTCCAGTGCTTCTTGTTTTTCGTCTGACCATGAACCAACGGAGATGAGATGGCGCTTCAGACGATCAATGGGATCCCCCCCTGGCCATGCGGAAGACTCGTCAGAAGGCCTGTATCTGGATGGGTCATCGCTGCTACTGTGCGCCCCTGCACGATATGTTAGCACCTCGATATGAGTCGCTCCCTTACCAGCAGAAGCCCTCTGACGTGCCCATTGAGTCGTTGAATACAATGCTAGGAAGTCGTTACCATCAACCCTCAGAGACGGGACATCATACGCCAAACCACGATCTGCGAAGGTACTGCTGCCGCTAGCCAAATTCGCATGAGTCGATATGGCCCATTGGTTATTCACGACGTTCAGAATAACCGGAGCACGGTAGACGCTTGCGAAATTAAGAGCATAGTGGTAGTCGCCTTCTGCACTGGCTCCATCCCCAATCCATGTGATGGTAACCTCATCCAGCTGTTTGTAGGCTGAAGCCATAGCCACTCCGACGGCCTGGCTGAATTGCGTACCAACGGGGCTTGAGACTGAGATGTACCTGCCATCCCGATAAGTGTAGTGCACGGGCATTTGTCTTCCCTTCACGTTATCCTCGACGTTGCCTATGCAGTGGCAGATCATGCTGACCATGTCCCTGCCTCTGACAAATTGCGCTCCTGGTTGACGATATGTGGGGAACACCCAATCCTGATTCTGCAGAGCCATTGTCTGTGCGATTGCTATTGCTTCTTCTCCAAGGGATCTCATGTAGAAAGAAAGCTTCCCAGTCCTCTGCATTTTCATCATGCGCTCGTCGAAAATCCTCAACCTGACCATGTGTTCAAGACCTTCCAGAAGAATCTCATCATCAATGTCCGGATTCCATGCACCAGATCTGGAATCGTCATCACCCAATACTCGGATTAAACCTACTGCATGAGGTCTCGTGTCATCAGAAGAACAGGTTTCAGGGTCTGGTTTTTCTAAATCACCGGGCGTATACTCCCACTTTCCGAAGGATGCCGTATCGCCAGGCCTGAAAGGCGCCTCTGGAACATGGATTGAGTTGTCGCTCGTCACGAAACTAAACCCTCCTTCGCTACATATGTGGACTTCTGAAGGCTGCTTATTGCTGAACCTGTAGCATCACGAGTGACAACAGGTTCCGCGCCCATGGCCTCTTCCCATAGCAGCCCTGCACGATAACTTGACCTGACCAGCGGGCCACATGCAACTCCTTCGAAACCCATTGCTCTAGCTTCAGAGTCCCACATTTCGAATGATGAAGGTTCTGGGAACCTGTCAATCTGTAGGTGTCTGTCTGATGGTTGGAGATATTGTCCGATGGTGAGCAGATGAACTCCAGAATCTCTCAGCAAAACCATCGCCTCAACCACTTCCTCATCAGTTTCTCCAAGTCCGACCATGAGGCTCGATTTTATTTTCAAATCAGGCCTTAGCCTTGCAGCCTCGGATAGGATATCGAGTGATTGTTGGAATGATGCCCTCGAGTCTCGGACACGTTTGTCCAATCGAGGAACACACTCAACATTATGCGCGAAGACCCTCAGTGGCAGATCTTTCAACAGCATGCCAAGCGCCTCCATATTGCCATCTAGATCTGAGCACAACAGCTCAAGCCCGACATCGGGAGACCTCTCATGTACGGACAAGATGCAATCACGATAGTGCGAGGCGCCCCCATCGGCAAGATCGTCTCTGTTAACCACAGTTATCACAGCATGACTAATTCCCATCACGTCCACCGCTTCTGCAAGTTTATCAGGCTCATCGGGATTCAAGGGCAGTGGATTCTTCAATGTCCCAACTGCACAGAATTTACAACCTCTTGTACAGGATTGGCCTGCTATCATGAAGGTGGCCGTCCCCCTTCCCCAGCAATCATGTATGTTGGGACATCGAGCCTCTTCACATACTGTATTCAGACTATTTTTTGAGACATTTTCTCGCATTTTGATGAAGGCTTCCTGTGCTGTCCCTGTTGGAAGGGAGGTCCTAAACCAAGAGGGCAGACGCTTTCTAGCCGCCCTCCGACGAGCAATGGCCGAGTTGCCATTGGCCACAGGCAGCCGACGCGACATGAAACGACCCGGCCGCAGGAGTGGATTAATGGTTCCGAGAAGTGCTCACCAACATTACGATGGTTGAAATTGGTGTAGCGCGACAGGAGGGCATATGCAGGGTGCAGTACTAGTCACTGGAGGAGCCAAACGAATAGGCCGCGCAATAGCACTAAGGCTAGCACAAGAAGGCTGCCAAGTTGCTGTTCACTACCGTTCTTCAAGTGAAGAGGCGATGGAAACAGTACGTATGATAGAAAGACAAGGGGGTTCGGCCGCATGTATCGGAGCCGATCTTGGAAATACTTCTGATGTGGAGAATTTACTTGATTCCGCAAGCAAGGCGATTGGTTGCCCCATTACGGGAATCGTCAACAATGCATCTCTGTACGTCCACGACCGACTGAATACGATGGATCCGGAGGTCTGGGCCGATCACATGCGCGTCAATGTGTACGCGCCACTGATTCTTACAAATTCACTTTCTAACAACGGCGGGGGTTGGATTGTAAATATTCTTGACTACAAAATCGCTTCTCCAAATGCTGATTTCTTGTCCTATACAATTTCAAAATTTGCACTTGAAGGAGCCACAAAGACACTCGCAAGAGACCTCGCCCCTGAAGTTAGAATCAATGCTGTAGCCCCCGGACATACTCTGGGTAGCGATCATCTAGATGATGACGAACTGCTGGAAGCGCAGACATCCGCTCCTCTCGGAATCGGCCCGACTCCTTCTGATATTGCAGATGCGGTGTCCTACCTCGCATCTGCCAAAGCGGTGACTGGACAAACCATCTATGTAGATGGAGGGGAGAGATTCCGCCAGAGAGATAGAGATCCTGCTTTTGAGGTGATTTGATGGCACAACAATCTTCCCTGACTGATGCAGCAATATATCTTGGATTGAGGGATTGGGGCACAATACGCTTGGAGAAACTCATTAGACAGGTGGATTTGGGAATCCACGACCATGAAAGAGGCGTAACTCAGCCTGTACGATTTGATATCGAAGTGCTCGTTCAGTCCCCCGAGGGAGATGACTCAATCGATAATGTCCTAGACTACGAATATCTTGAGCAATCGGTGAACAATGCGCTCTCAGAGTCTAGAGCCGAACTACAGGAGACGTTGGCGAGAAGGATACTAGACTCCGTCATGCTTCCCTCAGCAGCTCTTGCGGCAACAGTGTCTCTGACAAAGCTCGACCCCATGGGTTTCGACAGTCAATTGGGGTGCACATTGGTTAGGATGCCTGAGAAGTAATTTCCAGCACTATGAAAAGTTGGTGCAGGGGGTGGGATTTGAACCCACGAAGGCTTTGCCACCGGAGCTTAAGTCCGGCCCCTTTGACCACTCGGGTACCCCTGCGTGCCTGTCGACACGTGTCACAGACTTGAATCAACCCGCAAGGGCCCAGAACATGCGCAGTACTTGTCCGGACTGTGAGAATACTTTAACCGGCGACTACAGACCATCCTACATGCTAAGCAGATTGAAAGACCACGGATGGAGCAGGACGCCAGTTCTAACCGTGGTAGTCGTCCTGCTTCTCCAAGTCGGGGCCGCACCCATCGCCTCTCTCGATGATTCCAATGATTCTCGAATGGATGCCCCTTCCTCCAATCAGGTCGAGACTTACTCCTTGTATTTGGCACAGGGGAATAATCTGTCCACTGTACTTCCCACATCCGGAGGCCAACTAGAGGCTTCAGCCCTCGATACAAATGTGGAATTCTCCACTAACGACCTGCTCCAACCCCTGCAGGTCGTCGGGAGCAAACGTCAGACCAGCGATGGCACTAGCCAATATTATGTCCAACTCAATGTTTTCCTGAAAGCAGAGGGCCCACAGAATTCTGCTGTCACCTGGACATTCTCGATTATTTCCAGCGGGAGCACAGTGGCAAGCGGAGAACATGATGCCGAGGCCTGCTCGGGAGGTTTCGGCACGCAGTGCGATTTCGATCATGAAACAGTGGACATATTCCTCAACGGAGGGGGCGATTCATTCACAGCCCCCGAATCTGGCGAATTGATACTTCGTATCAGAGCCGAGATGAGTGGGTGCGGGGATGGCTTCTTCGATGACTGCGAGGCAAAGGTCGCATTCAACCAGATAAGCGGCGATAGTCGTTCTTCACTCCTCGACATATCTACAAACGCTGTTTCAGACACTATATTCTACGTCCAGCGACCTGGTGACGAGTTCATCGATGGATCGGTAAATGACTGGTATCCAAATGACATAATCGATGACAGGGAGATGCAGTTCTCCTTTGATGTGAAAAGTGCGTTTGGACGTAAAGACATCGAGTCTGTAGAACTCAGACTCAGATACACTGAGACCAATGAAATCATACTCCAGAAAGACCTGGAACCAGTCTCACAGAAAATCGAATGGACCACAGAGGGACTCTTCGGTAGACACAAATGGACATATCAAAGCGGACTCGACTCAGGGGAATACGAAGCCGAGTTAAGAGTCACAGATGTGCAGTCAAATGTTTTCGTCATAACTCATGACACATTATCCATGCATGAATTTGGCGTTTCTCTGAAGCACTCTGAAGAGCGATCCGTGGAATACATAGCGCCGGGCGCCATAACGCCCGTCCCATTGCAACTCATCCACAGGGGTGATGCAACACTCTCGATGAATGTGGATTTGCAATTACTCACAACCCTGGGCTCCGACTGGCTCGTAGAGTTTGATAGTCCCGGAGGGTACAGTATGAACTCTGGAGGGACAATTCTCAGCCCCGTCATGACCATAACCGCCCCTCTTGATCTCAGTGATGCCCCTTCTGAGATCAGAATTAGAGCAATCGGGGAAGCAGAGGTTGGCGGTGTCTTTGAAAGCGTCTCTGATACATTGGAACTGGACCTTGAGAAATTACAGGTTTACCAGCCGCCCGTGGTTTCAGTTTGGGACGAGGAGATGGAGACACTGATCGCCAACTCGTCGATATCGCAGATTGACTCTACCATTCCAAGATACGTCGAAGACAGCGAATTTAACCCATTTATAATGGAAGTTTTCAACACAGGATTCACCTCCGACTCCTTCAGGATCGACGTACTCGAGAGATCGAAGGCAATTATCCAAGTCTATGACAATGACACTGGTCAGAGGATTCTCGAGGATGATGATGATGGGACATTCCATACGGATGCATTAGATAGGCACAATACGCAGACTATCAGGCTAGCAATCAAACCATCCGGTGATCGCTCAGATCCCGATACAGGTACGATACGATTGGAAGTTGCGAGCATGAATAACAGCTCCCTCAAAACAATCGTCGAATTTACCATACAACGTACATTTGGCATAAGGGCAGAAATTTCCCAAGATTGCGACGGCGTCCCTCTCGGATTTATAGAAACTGATGATTGTACCTCGACTTCAATGAGGGTGCGTATAATCAACAGTCTATCGGACAACTCAGGGGTAGCAAGCTCTTGGCTGATTATCAACCCTGCATCTCTGTCTGAGAACACCGATCGAAATCAAGCATATGGCATATGGTCGTACAATATAATTGACTCTGCAGGGGCGAATGCCCCTAAAGTCACCTTGGGGCCAGGTGATTTTGTAGAACTCTACATGACGATAGAGATGACATCGCAGGTCATTGAGGGAAACCACACAATATACCTCCGTGTCAAGGAGGATGTATCCACTGAGGACGAGGAGGCTAGATATTTCGACCTAGCCATCACACTCAACGTCAAGGCTGATGACCCCCTTCTCGAATTGGTGCAGGTCACTTCGAATCGAGGACTCTCACCGGGCGATGAGTATGCGTATCAGATCAAGGTGAAGAACAAAGGAAA
>DATW01000062.1:8037-9160 GCA_002504845.1 Euryarchaeota archaeon UBA250
CTGGTGGAGATAGGGCCTTTCGAAGAAGTAACATTCAGGATCCGCGTATCGGCACCTTCTGATGCGAATAACGGCGACAGAGTACCCGTAGTGGTCAAAGCTAGCCCGTTTGCAACTGATCAGGCATGGCCCGAGGAGTTCACTGCGGAACTCTCCCTCGTGATGGTCGTTGATATCTCATCAATCATCGACTTGCTGGTGAATGAGGTAACGCATCCACGCGGCTCCACTTGGATAGTGCTCGGTGTCGCCGTACTGCTCGTCTTCGCAGGATTCCAATCCCGACTAAGTCGTCAACGAGTCGCCGCTCAAATGGCACTACTCGATGCACTATCGAACGAGATGCAGGCAGAACCATCGATTGAGGTAGAATCAACGCCAACCATCGAAACTCCCGATGAAGACGCGTTCGATGATGACATCGAATTAGTATGACCAGTCCGAACGATGCTCCATTCCTCTTAAGTGCCTGCTGAATGGGCCTTGTTGATATGCATGGGCTCCATCAAGGCGGAGAGAGGCGTTCAGCCATCATAATTGTCGCCTTGATGCTTACGTCCATGGTGTCCATGATCCATATTGGTTCTATGAAGGCCGCCGCCTCTCTTGATGCCGACGGCGATGGCCTTCCATATGGTCTTGAATTCTACATCAATACCCTCCCTCAAGATTGGGACAGCGACGATGACGGTCTTCCAGACGGATGGGAGTGGAAATACGGGCTAGATCCCCTGTCCCCAAATGACTTGAATGGCTCAACAGGTGATCCGGACGGAGACCTACTCAGCAATCTCAATGAGTATCTTTGGTCTATACCCCCTGGCTGGGACGATGTATCCACCCCTGCGGTTTTGGATAATGGCGTTTGGTGGAATGGCACCGTTCCCGTGAGTGATTGGGACGAAGAATCAGCCATGCAAATTATCCAAGGAAACGGAACTGATGGTTATGACGAAGATCCTGCAGGCAATCTGTGCACAAATGGTTTCGACGATGATCATGACGGACTGGTCGACTCAGCAGATCCAGATTTTGACGGTGATGCTGATTGCGCCACAAATGATGATGATGGAGACGGGCTGGTGGACGAGGATGTCGATGGGTGGGATACAGACGGCGATGG
>DATW01000062.1:9563-14944 GCA_002504845.1 Euryarchaeota archaeon UBA250
CCTGATGATGACGGATTGCTAAATCTGTGGGAATACGTCAACCCAGGCTGGACCACTCGAAATGGCTCCACCTTCCCCCCGACCCAGTATTTCCGGCCCGGCCCGGTCAATGGCACCCAGACTGAGAGCCCGTGCGACCCTGTCCTGATGTTGGGACCAGGAGGTTGCGAGTTCCTTACCGCTGAAGTTGATTCGATAACTTTCACAGATCCTTTCTCCAACGATACTGACGGCGATGGACTGAACGATTCCAGGGAGGCACTAACTCTGCTTACCGATCCAACTGCCGTAGACACAGATGGCGACGGCATATTGGACGGTATCGAGGTGAATGGGAGTTATGGTGACCCCCCATTGGGATCCGATCCACGCAACAACAATACTGATGGCGACCCATTCGACGACGGTTTCGAAGATCTAAATCTCGATGGAGATGTAGATCCGGGCGAGACCGATCCTACTAGAATTGAGGACGACGGCGATGAAGACGGGGATAGCATTCCAAACTACATGGAGAATATCACATGTACTCAGTGGGATGTGGCCGATACTGACTTCGGGGGCGTCGATGATGGTACTGAAGGAGAAATGCATGGCACTGACCCATGCATGAGCACCACAGTAGTCAACCGAACAGTCCTAAGTTGGGACTCTGTAGCTGCTCAGATATCATTGAATTCGACTGAAGGCGTTCCCGATGGGCCCAATTGGAGGAGTCCAAACGGCATGCTAGCCGACTATGTCCTCGACGATGGGTCAAGAGTCTCATTCACATGGGGGAGAAGTATCGGTAATGATTTAGATCAGGTCAACCCAATGCCGCCGGAAAATACCGTTTGGATCAATGTCCATAACGGGTCTTGGTGCTGGAACAATACCGCGGGAGCAGTCAATGACCCTTGGTGTGACGATGACTATGCGGATACAGATGGCGACGGGCTTGCAGATTGGGAAGAGCTACTTTCCACGTATGGTCACATCTCGGATCCGAATCTGGTTGATACAGATGGCGATGGAGTAGACGACTGGACGGAAGTGTGGATAGACGCCACGATCCCGGGCGAACCATGCTCTAACAGGCTCGATTCTGACTCGGATGGACTCAATGATTACTTTGAGAATACAACGGGGTGCGATTTGACGTATGCAAGTATAGATTTGACCAACGGATCATCAGATGGATGGATCACTTTGTGGAACGCCTCCGATACCGATGAAGGGGGCGTCAGCGACTTACAGGAATATTTTGATGGCACAAATCCCCAGAACAACCCTTCAGACGATATGAATCCACTGGATACCGACGGAGACGGTATCCCTGATCTCAATGAAGAGCAGGATGGCACAGACCCTCTGGATCCGGATACTGACGGCGATGGAATACCTGATGGCGAGGAGATCGCCCTCGGATTAGACCCCCTCAATGCATCTTCTTCTTTATCTCCCGATACACTTTTGCTCGTAGCCACCAACACTGATGCTTCAGCCAATATGTCAATCACGCCATTCTATCGATGGTATACTTTCGATGAGTATCTGAATGGCTCATGGGGTGTGAATCAGACGCTATACGGCCTTACGCAAATCTCGTTAGAGCAAGAAATACCTCAAGGTTTGGCTGATGTCTCTCTGTCGGGCGGAATATCCCCCTCATGGGATATAGCATACCAATACCAGGGATTAGGCACTCCGGGTGGCCATCTGGTCTTGCCCTACAATGTGCAGACTATCAGCACCATAATGGAGCCAGAGGCCACTATGAATGTCACTAACACGACACGAGATATCATAGTTGATGGTGCATCTGTAACGGCACTCTCAATAAGTAGCCCAGATTACAATATCACGAATACATACAAGCAGGAATCCATCGCGTTTGCATCAAGCTCCTTCGGACTCAACTATCCTGTCAATGACGATACAAATAGGACCGCACAGATCACCAATCAGATAATCTCGTCATCAGGTGCTTTCTCAGCGTGGGAGAAGATCGAGGCGATAGCCGATTTCATCGTCAATGGGAACGAAACGATACAATTCAATTGGAGCTCTTCAGGATCCGGATTCAAGAATGCCTCATCGCAAACAGGAGGTCCAACCGATATATCGAGATGGATACTGGACGATGCAAGAATCGGAACATGTGACGAATATTCGAGTACCTTTGCACTTATGTTGCGCACTGCTGGAATCCCCTCGAGGAAGGTAATGGGGCTAAGTGATGGTACACAGAATGCCGACAACACATCATTCTCATTTTACGGCCGGCATCTTACTTCATGGGTGGAGGCGCATCTTCAGACCA
The DNA here is from genome assembly GCA_002504845.1 of Euryarchaeota archaeon UBA250. Taxonomy (GTDB): domain Archaea; phylum Thermoplasmatota; class Poseidoniia; order Poseidoniales; family Thalassarchaeaceae; genus MGIIb-N1. The sequence goes on from DATW01000062.1 coordinate 11,869, forward strand.
ATGAGAATCTAGGGGGAATCGATCTCGGGTGGCAGCCATTCGAGGCGTGCCCGCCCCCACCGCCAATTTCGATAGTCGATGTTTCTAGGACCGTCGGGAATCATGATAGGAACGGCCAACAGGAGATTTTCTTCGAAGGCCGAATCATATTCACGGAGAACGGGTCTTCTGCCTCAAATGTCCCATTAAGAGCCCATATAATCCCTCAGAGCATAATTCTGGAGCCGCCATTGGACTCTGCTTTGAATGCATTTTCCTTTACCACCACCAACGAAACAGGATGGTTCAGATTAAACTCAACACCTTCTATGATTGATTACCCTCGCCCAGGATTGACCTCTTTCGCCATAGAGGTACTTGGATTTGGCAGCGTACCTTATCTTGTTATGACAACTTCGGACGGTTTAGCTGAAGACGCCTCATCAACATGGGAGCTCAATCTCACAGATGACCCGACAATGCAGATTTCAAGTCCAGAACCTGCTGAATTACCTCCAGTCGGAGCAGGAGTCACAACAGACCTAGAGGGCATATTTGCGTGGGAGAATCAAGTTCTGACCGATCCGAGCGAGTTCGATGATGAGCTGACAGGAACCTCCGCGTTCGTTGTCTTCCTCGAGTATACTACCTCTGTAAATGGGATAGTGAACATTTCCACCAATGTATCCAGCAGAGGCTTCTTCCAATTCCCCGTGACTGTTGATGAGAATGAACCATTGGGGCCAATCGACGCCAGATTATGGTTTGCAGGATGGAGAGAGGACGGCTTGGACCTCTCATCCACACCGCCACATGTCAGGCCCCTTGGCGTCGATTTTCAGATGAACGTGACCCTGGCTCCAGACCTTTTGATTTCTCTAGAAGGTCATGGCTCTAATTCCAGCCTACTCGGCATCAATGAGGATGTCTCGATAAACGGTACTGCATTGAGCAGAGGGTCGGCGCCAGAACCTATGAACGGGACCCTATTCGTGGATATACGCTCAGCCGCCTCATCTGGAGACTTCACCGCCATCACGTCATGGTATCTCAACGACTCCACATGGTCGGGCCAGGCAGGATCTTTCCAGATCACGTGGAACTTTTCTGAAAATGACATACCCATCCCGTCCGGACTAATTGATGTAAGATTCAGGTATCAGGCAGACGGGTTATTCGCATCCGACTTTGAAATATTTGAAGATGAATTCGGGATATTGGGGTATCTGAAATTAGAGTACACCCTCGAACCCTCCCTGAGGGGTATCGAGGCTAGCGTTTCAGTACAACTCACCGACCACACCAATACTCCCCTGCAGGAATACCCCGGAAATTTCACCTTGGATTACGATGGTGTGCTGGAATGGTCCCAAGATGGTTCGAGTGAGTCCCAGATACTGGTTGTATGGACTCCCGGCGATAGTGTCAACGTCAGTGCTGGAGACTATTCATGGCAGTTGAACTACACAGGATCCCAGTATCTCAAGCCCCTTGTTGAATTAAACCATCATCGCCTACAGGCAGAGGCACAGGCAACATGGGCATTAGATCGAGACTGGTACCACAGGAATACGGGAGGATGGATCAATGGATCACTCTCTGACTCGCTGCTTGCAGTACCTATACTAGGCAACAACACTTCGGTAAACATCGACATATCGGTCCCATTGGAAGATGATCTTCCCGATGGCTCCGACACGACATGGAACCTCCTCACCCAAGGCTGGATAGACCCTCTTACTGGAAACTTCTCAATCCCATTCACGACCCCTGTCAATTTGCCTTCGTCTGTTTATGAGATTCAAATTGCCTTCTCATTCACCCAAGGTCCGGAGGATAAGGGCCCATATTACGTGGTGCCATTCGATGGCAGCCTATTCGAATCAATGGGCATCGAAACGGAACATGTGATATCCGCTAATCCAGAGCAGGTTGAAGTGATAGCCGGAACTACATTCGAAGTCACGGCAACAGTGTCCGATGTAGCAGATTCAAGTCTTCTAAGTGGCGTTGACGTCTCTCTGTGGCTTGATCTAGGTGGTGCCAATGAGACTCTACTGATCACGCAGGCGACTTCCTCTGAAGGATCAGTATTGCTGAATTCCACCATGCCTGCTGACATACCTCCGGGAATATTCAATCTCACAATGGTAGTTGATGATGATTTGACGGATTTGATCGATCAGGAGAATGCAACCAGGCGAACAGGAAATCAAACCACTACGGAAGCGATTGTCATAGTTGCAAGCGGCATACTGATTGACTCAGCCCCCCTCTCAGTCATAGCAGGACAAAGCTTCTCAATATCCGGGAGGGTCATAGATGCTGTCGACGACAATCGCTCAGTAAGTGGCCCAATGGCCCTTCAAGTATGGTTCTTGAACGATGATAGCGAGATACTGGTGCCCACCATCCTAACTTCTCCAAACGGTTCTTTCACGATAATCGTCCCAACAGACCCGCAATCAGATGGTATCGAGAGTGGCAACAAAACACTTGCAGTGAGCATTATCAATGGATCTACCCCATTCTACCTTACGTCTACAGGCACGGACAACATACTGGTAATAGGAGTCACAGAATTCACACAGATACAACCCGGCCTTGCCACTATTGTTGATCGTGGAAGTACGATATCATTCTCCGCCATGCTCGTCGAGGAATCTAATGATGACCTCCCTATCGAAGAGGCAGATGTCGTGGCGAGATTCCACCATACCTGGCTGGGTTCGCAGTCAACTGAGGCTAACGGCTCAGTCACCTTTGAGTTCACGGTACCAAGCGATCATCCCTTGGGCTTGATTGAGATAGAGTTCCTTTTCAACGGCACAACAACGCTGCTTGGAACATCCGCCTCCACATTCAAGGTGACTGTGAGGTCGAATACGCAATTAATAGTCGATCCAATAAGCTCCAATCCAACGGCAGGCGGCTCCTTTGAGATAACAGGATCATTACTCAGCGGTAACGGATCAACCATCACAGACCGTTCAGGCAACATACTCTCATTCAGCCTAAATTTCCAACTCGACGGCTCTGATGATGGATTCACATTGAACTCGTTCGCAGTATCCTCCAACGGATCTTGGACAGTTAG
>DATW01000062.1:15359-18863 GCA_002504845.1 Euryarchaeota archaeon UBA250
GGCTCCGCAACTTTCGATAGCAGAGGATTCACTGCAACATCCATCATCGTACCCTCGGACCTAGATCCCGATGAGAGAACCGTCCGGGGAGATGATGTCACTGTGAATGTATCTCTAATTGATAATACGGGGGCGCCTGTCCCCCAGTCTACAATTTCCTTCTCAGTGGACGGGGTCTTCAATGGAACATCATCAACCAATGAAAATGGTATAGCCAGCTACTCGTTTACCGTTGATGAAAACCGCGTTGCAGGCTTTATGGACATCACCGCTTCCTTCAACGGTCTTCCTGGCACAACCGGCCTAGCAAGTAGCACAGATACGACTCGTGTAGTAATACTGGCTCAAACAGTCCTCACCATAGCGTCTGTATCCGGGACGGGGATAGCTGGCGAGACCATCACTCTTGCAGGAACGCTCCTTGATGAGCATGGAATGCCGCTTATCGAATCAGCCGTGCCTTCTTCCGGGCTAGTACGCCTCTCAATCGATGGGATAGACATGGGCCCTGAATTTACTGTCTTGACTAATGCAACCACTGGAGCATGGTCAATCACGGTCCCCATGCCTCTAGATGTCGATTATGGGTCTCATAACGCCACAGTAAATTTCCTTGGTGGATTCACTTGGGTCGACCCCATGGGCCAGGGGGACTCACTCAATCCTGAATTTTATCTCCCCTCTTCGGATACTTCAGAGTATAATGCCACACAGACCTCCCAGGTCATCATCGTCACCCCTCCATCAACTGTAGATAGGAACGACCTGCTCTTGATTGAGGGCCGCGTCACTGATGGAATAGGCAGGGTGCTCCCCGGTAGAACCGTCTCTATCTCTATCGAAGGCAATTTCGTGACAGATGCTGTCGCTGATCAAGAGGGCAACTTCTCAGTCTATCTTCCAATTCCATCAGACATGCCTCTGGGTCCTAGAGTTGTCCGTGCAGCCTTCCTTGGCGAGGTATTTGTCCTCCCTTCGGACGGTAGCACAGTTTTCACCGTATACGCCCCCACAACCATCTCGATGGACATCCTCCCTGCTGCTGCGGTAGGGGATCAGATATCGATAAGAGGCTCTGTTAAAGACAATCTACCAGGGGGATTCTTGGAGAATCATACCATCGAAATAATGGTGGATGACGTATTCATCGGAGTAACTCTATCGGATGAAAATGGCTCGTGGGAAATTCTTTGGAATATCCCAGAAGCACTGGCGGTCGGGAACCATTCTATCGTTGCTACGGCCCCCCAGCAGGGATACTACCGGTCCTCTACTGTAGAACAAACACTCTCGATCGCTTACCACACTGCAATATCGCTTCAGATTGAACAGCCCTCAGTGACTCGCGGCGGAGTATGGGAGCTCGTCGGCAGACTATATGATGACGATACTCTCGGGGCGCCCGGGCTTGAAGGTCGAATAGTTCACGTCACTCTGGATGGAGAACAAATCCTGTCTACCACGGTGGGTGCAAGCGGCATATTCTCATTCGATATCCCTGTCGATTCTTCCCTGTCCAGGGGCGAACACGATCTATCGGTATCCTTCGACGGCGAAGAGTTGTACCTGCCCACCACATCCAATACCACTGTGTTAGCTCGTGCTGATATCGATGTACAAATCATATGGTCGGACGCAAGCGTGATTAGAAGCGATCCGAATAATCCGATAAGGATCGAGGGGAGAGTGCTCGAGGTCGGCGGATCCTCGGAGATAGTGAGTAATGTCGACGTTACACTCGGATGGGAGGGGCAACCGCGACCTTCCACAATTTCATGGGATGAATCCACGGGGCATTTTGTGATTGAAGCACCCGCTCTTGAATACTATCGCGCAGGCTACCTTGAGATGACGATAGAGGTCGCCCCCCCTGTCTCTTCATATCTCAATGAGGGGAGCTCGAATCACACCATACTGATGCGTGTCCAGGTCACCTTCCAGTTCGACCCATCTTCATTCATAATAGTCGACGGTAACAGGTTAATCGAAGGGCGTACGATAATCCTGGCACAGGATACAGGGGCTCCAGTAGAAGGGGTTGCAATAACGGCCATGCTGGCGAATAGTAACAACACGCTATTCTCCGTTACAAAATCAACGGACATCGACGGGATTGCTGATTATTCGTTCACAACAGAAGATCCGGTTCCGGCATTCTCAGAAGAGGATATCTGGGGCGATTTGAGTATCGAGTTCTCGACGGACTCCGAAATCATAGACCCACAAGACAGGATTTGGCTCACAGTTGCCCATGGTGGACTAAATGTCACTTACTTTGTCGAGGATGCGCCTTTATTCACAGAACAGACTATCGCTATCGCAGCGACATCTGCACTTCTATTGCTGGTTGGAATGGTCTTGGTCAGGAGAAGAAGATCGAAGAGACTCAAAGAATTCTCTAATATTTTCGGATATGCTGCAGAACTTCTCGCAGCCGGCGACGAGATTAGGGAAGCAATCTTCAATTGCTATCAGAGCTTAGTCTCAGTTCTTCAGAAGAGGGGATTCCTCAGGAGAGACTTTGAAACAGTTAGGGAATTTGAGGCAGCCGTCCGCCGTGCGCTCCCCATACGTGAGGAAGCCTTGGTTTCACTAGATCGCGTGTTCGAGGAAGCAAGATACTCCTCTCACGAACTCGGTGATTCTGAACGTAGCCGTGCCAAGGCGGCTTTGGCTGATGTACTAAGGGCAATAGATGAGTTGAGAGATGTCCCTGGAAGAAGTGCGGAACTCATCGAGGAAGAAGTCTGACCGATCATTCGAATGAAAGGCCCAGTTTCCCGCTGCTCAATATGGCAGCCGCTAAGGCAGATGCATCGTGATGCCGCATCAATGCAAGATGTTCCCCCTCACCTTTAACGAGAATCTCTATTCCTGTGTCCGATTTTCTATGCAGCACTTCTATGTCGCTGATTCCACCTAGATCGAGGGAAAGCCCCTTTCCTTCTACCAAACGAGCACCATCATTCTCCTGAGGCATAGAATCAATCGAAAGAGGAATTGAATTTTCGTGGTACCACCTAGCCTCTCGAAGCGCAGATTGTGCCATGAAAGATATGTGGCATTCCTCTGCGGTAACTTCCAAACCTTTCCCATTCAGGCCATTCTCTAGACCGGATTCGTAAGCCACACTAGTGTCGATGGCCAACCACTCCATGAGGTGAGCACAGAAGGGGGTGACATGAACCTAATGTTACGGGTATCTCGTGAAAAACCTCTTTGATAACCGTCCAGTCATATCTGAATCAGCACATGGAATGGTAACTAGGTTGTCAGGGAGAAGCCTGGAGTACGTCCTATCGCCGAAACGCTTCTCCAGCATAACAAGAATAGCACGATCTTCTTCCTTTCTTATCGGTCGCCCCATTGCTTGAAGCACTGAATTTACAGCCGGCTGACCTGCCGCATATCTCCATCCTTTCTCACGCCCAAATCTTTGGGACATATACTCCAAGGTAGCGCTCTGTCGTGATGAGGGGGGCGGTAAAGGCAAACCAACACAGA
>DATW01000022.1 GCA_002504845.1 Euryarchaeota archaeon UBA250
TGTCTACGATAAGCATAGACGGCGCCCCTCGTGCCAGATTCGTTCTTTGCAAGGGGATATCCGAAAACGGCGTTCTGTTTTTCACAAACCTAGGCTCCTCAAAGGCAAATGAGATATCTTCAGATTCGAGAGCATCCATTGCTTTTCATTGGCCAATCCTGAATCGACAGGTAAGGATTGAAGGCCGACTACAGAAGACCTCTGATCAAGAGGCCGATTCGTACTTCCAAACCAGAAGTCGTTTATCGAAGATAGGGGCATGGGCCTCCAAGCAAAGCCAACCACTCGACTCTAGAGAGACGCTACTCAAAGCAGTCGATGACTACTCGTCGAGATTCATCGATGATGTGCCTAGGCCAAGTCACTGGTCAGGCTTTCGCCTCCAACCGTCCGCCTGGGAATTCTGGCAAGGTCAAGAAGGCCGACTTCATGACCGATGGACCATTCAAAAATTGGACGGGAACTGGCTTTCTTGGAGGCTTCATCCATGAGTAATGTGGTCTGGATCACGGGTGCGTCCGGAGGAATTGGGCGAAACGTGCTTGAGAATCTATCCACTCATGGATGGACCATAATTGCCTCTGGTCGCGACCATGATAGTCTACAACAACTTTCCTCGGAATTCGATAATATCCACATTCTTCCCGTCGATGCCACCGATCATGTAGCCATGAAAGACGCAGCGGACAGAATAAAATCTGACTTCGGACAACTTGATGCATTGGTGCACGCCGTAGGATCAATCCTTCTCCGGCCGCTTCATGCAACCAGCGTCGAGCAGTTTCAAGATACAATTTCTCTGAATTTAACTTCCGCTTTCTTAGCGATGAAATTCAGCATACCGATTATGATGAAATCCGGAGGCGGAAGAATAGTCCTTTTTTCTTCGGCGGCTGCTAAGATCGGTATGCCCAATCACAGTTCAATCAGCTCTGCTAAGGCAGGCGTAGAGGGCCTTGCGAAATCCGCAGCTTCAGATTATGCAAAGAGGGGCATAAGAGTCAATGTAGTTGCACCCGGCTTGGTGGAGACGCCTTTGTCTTCCCATTTGCTGTCCAATGAGAATTCAAGGGCCATCTCTGAAAATATGCATCCTATTGGAAGAGTAGGTCAATCACAAGAAGTGGGATCCTTGGTATCATGGTTAATTTCTGAGGCGCCTGATTGGATGACTGGAACAGTAATACCTGTAGACGGTGGACTTGGTAACATCCGATCCCAGGAGAGCCGGAAGCCATGAGCAAACCCACTGTTCACATCATCGGCTCAGGAATATCCGGATTGAGATGTGCAGAGATACTTCTGGATTCTGGATTAGACGTCAAGATTTACGAAAAATCAGAAAGAATAGGGGGGAGGATGAAGACAGATATCGTCGATGGTTTTCTTTTAGATAGAGGATTTCATGTCATGCAGACCGGATACCCACATAGCATATCCAAAATCGATTTTGAGTCACTCGGGTCAAAGGCATTCAGCCCAGGGGCAAGGATAATCAAAACTGTAAGTGGAAAACCGAAAATAACCACATATTCTGACCCCTTTCGAAGACCTCTTTCTTCTTTGAGACTACTTGGGTCTGAGCGCTGGTCAGATTTGATTGGAATGGCTAAATTGAGGCTGTCACTGAGTAGAATGGATATGAAAAAGATATTCAGCGGAGGAGATGCTTCCACATACGAATACCTCCGGCAGTCCGGGCTATCCAATTCCTTCATCGACAGGCTTCTAAGGCCCCTCTTTTCAGGAATATTCCTAGAATCAAAATTAGACACAAATGAACGACTTTTTCGCTTCATATTCTCCTCGATGTCTAGAGGCGATATGGTGCTACCCAGAGAGGGTGTAGGAGCATATCCGAATCATCTGGCGAAAAAGATCGGTCTTGAACGGATCTCTCTTTCAACAAGCGCATTTGCGGATGACTCGACGACGATCAACATCGATGGACAGAGAAAAACAGTAGACCAAGTCGTAGTCGCCCATCCATCTCCATCGGAAGAGATGTCTATGAGGATGGTCTGGACTGTATATTTCGACTCTCCAAGATCACCTGCTCCGGGTAAATTCCTGCTCTTGAATGGCGATTATCAAATTGGGAAGACTGCAATAGCACATATGGCAGTTCCATCCGATGTCCAACCGTCATACGCTCCTGAGGGAAGGTCCCTGGTGGTTGCAACAATTGTCGGCGATGCCGCTGATTCTCTAAATCTGAATAACGCTGAAGCAGTAGAATCGCGTGCTAGAAAGGAAATTGAACAGTGGTTCCCAGATTGCAAGAACTGGAAAACTCTTGATGTTCAACACATCAATGCGGCACTTCCTTCGCACGGACCAGGAGCGAATTTGTCATTCTCTAGATCAATCGGCGAGGATGGGATAATCACCTGCGGGGACCACATGACGCATGCAAGTATGCAAGGTGCGATTAATTCAGCTGAAACAGCAGCCAATGAGGCCATTAGAAGAATTCAGAACTGAAGGTAACTACTAACCTTCGAATCCATTAGGAGTTACATGGCAAGTAAGCCCATCTTAATCACGGGCGGTGTTGTTTGCTTAATTTCTGTATCTTTATTGTTGGTTGCAGGGTCATTTACTAACCAAGGTGTGGAAAGCCTTGAAGATCTTGAAGAGATCGAATATAACGTCTATGACTACTATTATGGATCATATCACGAGGGTGAAGAGGCCACAGATATTACATTCGAATTCATCGACGAAGATGGACAGGGAAGTATGCCTTGGATAGTAATGGTCCGTGGAGACTATTCCGATACGAATGAAGATAGTCAGATCGATGTGTGCGAGGGCCTGACTCTCGTTATCCATGATTCTAATGGAACGAATTTGACGAACGAGAAAGTAGGCCATCTCGAATGTGATGTCGAAAATGAACCTTATGATGCTGATACAGGTGATGGATTAGCGGATATAGGATTCATCTGTGACACAATTTATGACGATCAGAACTGTAAGCCAGGACAAATACTCACAGTAACACTGTACGATGAAAACAACTCAAAAATACCATTCACACTTTATGACGCAGATGCTTCTATTATTGCCTTTTTGGGATTGGTTGGCGAGGAGGCCGCAGAAGGGATCGCTGCTCTAATTGGGGCTAGTATGGTAGGATTCTTATCCTGCTGCGGAATATGCTTTGGTCTTGTTATTTTCTTTCTTGGTTTGGTGATAGGCGGCAACCCGCCTGATGAGGTCGAATTCGTTTACAAATCACTAAATTCTGAAAGTTTTGATACTCAACTCAATGTTAAAAATCAGATAAATGAAGACACAAGCGAATCTAAAGATGAGGAATGGTGGGATGGTATCGTTGAAAATGATTGATCAACCTCTTCGGAAAAGTCTGATCGACTGGTATGATAAAGAGAAGCGTGATTTGCCATGGCGTAGAACAAACGATCCTTGGCTGATTCTTCTCTCAGAAGTAATACTTCAACAGACCCAAGTTTCACGAGGAATCGAATATTGGGAGAAAATTTCGAATCGATTTCCAACTCCAAAGTCACTTTCTAAAGCGGATCAAGAAGAACTCCTAACCCTCTGGCAAGGCGCAGGATACTATGCCAGAGCGAGAAGATTACACGCTCTTGCCGTACAAGTCTCAAAACCAGTCAAAGAAGGGGGGTTTGATGGCTCCATACCTGAATCAATAGAACAACTCCTGGAATTGCCAGGAATAGGTGCATACACTGCTGCCGCTGTGGCATCAATAGCCTTCGACCTGCCCGTAGGGGTCGTGGACGGCAATGTTCGTCGAGTGGCTTCCAGACAGACTGGAAACTCGAGCCCAACTCATGATTCAGTGAGCATGTGGGCCAATTCTATGCTTATCTCCGGCCGCCCGGGGGATTCTAATCAGGCTATGATGGAACTCGGAGCAGTCATATGCAAGCCAAGGGCTCCAAAATGCGATTTATGCCCAATTGCCAATAGTTGCGAGGGTAAAGAAAATCCATTAGCATACCCAACTCCAACCAAGAGGAAGAAGTCTATCGAAAACCTCGATGCCGCCGTCCTGCTTGACTCTGTAGGCCGGCCAAGACTATTCAGGAGAGACCCTTCGGAAAGATTCGGCGGCATGTGGGGCCCCCCTATGCGTGATATCATGACTGATTCGTTAACCCCTGTGGGAGAAATAGTACATCACTTGACGCATAGGGAACTGCGAGTCAAGGTATGGTCGGGCCAATGCTCCAAGGGCATCGACCCAACCACCGTCCCAATATCCAATCTAGATCGAAAGATTTTGGAGATAGCAGGAGCAATGTAAGGCTTCAACATCAATTCATACGTTCAGACACACAGGCTCACGCGTGGAACCCCCTCTAACCAGCTCTTGGAAAAGAGTCATGCAGGGTAGTAAATTGAAAACAGGACAGAAAAAGATGAAGACAATAGGTCGAACTCCAGTTATGTTGTTGAGAACAGAGGACAAGATACACGCAACAAGTGCGCTTTGCAAGCACATGGGATGGCCACTCGCATGGGGGGGTAAGGTGGAGGAAGAGTGCATAACATGCCCCCTTCATCAATCCCAATACGAGTTGGAGACGGGAGAAGTTCTCGAATGGTCACCCTTCCCATTGCTCCCGGCATACGGCAGACTCGTCGGTTCGATGCGAAAGAAGAGACCCCTCCAAATCTACGAGGCCCGCGAGAAAGAGGGTTGGATCGAAGTCAGACTATCGTCCTAGGACGAATCACTCTTTGGAATCAATACGAACTGCTGCAAGATGTATAGCCACCCCCACAGGCATCAACATAACACCAAAGAAGACCGATGAAGCCGATACCCATCGGCTGCTATTCATTTCCATACACCTCTTCCACATCCACCTAGTTACGACTATGTCTCCCGCCACAAAGTGCGCCCATGCAGCAGCAGCACCAGCCCTCGTTCCCAGTAACTCTGCCAGACTACCCAGTATCTCATCGGGCTTGACCGAATCCTTTCCAAAGTCCACAAGAACTTGTGGGTCCGATACCATAAGGGCCCACCAGATGGCTATGGGGCCAATGAAGAAAAGAGGTCGATCCATGACCTTCTTGGTCATCGCATGCTCTGGGTAGAAGAGCATTGCAAACCAGAAGGGCCCAACCCACATCGTAGAGAGAAAGAAAGAGAGGTCGTATACATCCATGTCATCACCACATCATATGTTATCTAAAATCTCTACAATATCAACCAATTCATCCCAGTTAGCCCAGTATGAGTGTTCGAGAGATTCAATACTTCCATCACTCCGATATATCTGCAAAGTAGGCGTCGATGGCTGTTCGAATGCTTCGTAGATACCCTGAGTCGATGTCAAACCAGAATCCAAATCCAATATCTCCACATCTTCGCTTGGAACCATCACTGGCCAACTAGAAGGGTGTTCAGCCCCATCTTCAACGTATGTTGACAGTACTTCTTCCTCATCTTCGAAAGCAGCATATCGATGAATACTCACCACACTGAGTTCATCAATCGTTCCATTTTGAATGCCTGCATAGATCATATCAGTCCAATCATGGCATCCCCTGCACGAGGCACCCACCCACAAAATAAGAGCATCTTCTTCATTCACAACTTGTCTTAAATCGAGTACTTCTGGTGTACTATTGCCCCCTTGATGAGTTATCGACTCAAAAGAAATACGTTGTAGGGGTTCCTCGGAAGATTCTGCACCTTCTGAAGAGAGCTCAGGGGCCACACAGCCGGATAGTGTGAAAACAGCGAGTATGAGAATGGCAATATAACGCATCACGACACCATGCCAGAGGGATTTGATGGAATCTGGCTGGAGGGCTCCGGGACAGGATGATTGGAATAAGGGAACCATGTATCCACTCCATTCCATTCGGGGTGAATGCCCATATCTGCCAAGACCAGTTTGCTAGTTATTCGGCCCGATTCGAAAATCGTAGGGAGTCCGCTTCCTGGATGCGTGCCACCGCCTACAAGGTACAGACCTTGAAATTCGTCAAATCTATTCCCCGGTCTCAGGAATAGCATTTGATCAAGACTGTGCGCTAGATTGAACACAGCACCTCTGTAGATGTCTGATGAACCCCAGTCATCGGGAGTCACAATCGACTCGCTTACGATATGGTCTTCAAGATCTGCAAACCCTAGTTTCTCCATCTGTTTGATGATAACATCCCTGTAGTCGTGTTTTATGCTATCCCAGTCAATCGATTCATGTACATTTGAAACTGGAACCAACACGTAGAGTGTAGAGCACCCATCAGGAGCCAGGCTAGAATCTGTAATGCAGGCATTCTGAACATATATTGACGGATCTTCCCATGTGACTCGATGTTTTGTGATGTCTTCAAGATTCGATTCGTACTTCGAAGATGCATAGATCTGATGATGGGGCTGATTCCATGTTTTATCCGTACCAAGATACAGCATGAATGTAGAACAGGAGTAAGATTTCTTCGCCAGTTTTTCATCACTCCACCTCCGTCTCTTATTATTTGGAACCAAGGAGGTCATACCATTGGCGAAATCGACATTCATGATCACCTTCTTACTTCGTATCTCTCCTTTGTCCGTCCTCACTCCCACGACGCGCTTACCATCAAGAATCAGCTCCTCAACGGGAGTGGATAGCTGAATCTCAGCCCCGAGTCCAACAGCAATATCTGCCATGCGCTCAGTAATACTGCCCAAACCACCTTTCGCATGGAAAATACCATGCTCATACTCAAGGAAAGCAAGGATAGTAAACAGAGAAGGCGCTTGAAAAGGACTCATTCCGAGGTATTTTGTTTGGAAGGACATAGCTAGCCTAATGCGCTCATCCGGAAAAAGCCGTTTCAAGTCACTAGCAACAGTTGCCCATGGCCTCATCACGGATGCCGCTTCCAACGCTTTCCTACTGAATAAGTCCGAAACACCATTCCACGGCGACTGCAGACTCGACTTAGACCTTGCAAGCTTACGTCGGTTTTCCGTCACATACTTCTTGAAACCTGCTGCATTCTCTTCGCCAGAAAGACTTCTGACTCTCTCAGTCATTTCATCTAGATCACTTGTAGCTTCGATCGACCCCCCCTGTCCGAAAACCAATTTGTATGATGGATCAAGAGGGATAAGTCCGAGCTCTTTGTGAGCATCTAGGCCGATTGCCTGGAATATCTCTTCAATTATTTCGGGATAATGGAAAAATGTAGGACCACGATCGAATCTGAAACCGTCTTGCTCTATGATTTTGGTACGGCCGCCTACCTCTGCGCATTTCTCCACAACCAAAACATCGAGACCAGAGTGGGCTAGTAGCATAGCACTAGCCAAACCACCCGGACCAGCTCCTACGATTAGCACATCCGGGTCAGCTCTTTGAGACTCGGATATAGCCATCATTCGCCACTCCTGAAAGGCCAAACCATGAGTGTCGAGAAGGCAAAACCCATCTTCTTCATGAATCCGAGGCTGAGTCGTCGAGACAGAACATCTCCATTTCTCCGTTCTGCCTCATCAAGAATCTCTCCATAGACCGATGCCATGACCGAGGGGCTAGATCGCGAGTCTATTTTGATCAGGGGGAGGAGCCTAAGTGCATTCTTTTGATGCGTTCTAACCCTGCTCATATAGTGCCTCATGAACTCCTTCCACCTTTGACTCGTGGGGAGATTGGAATCGTACAGATCTTCATTCGATATCCCGAACAATTCGAGATCATCTTTCGGCAGGTATACTCTACCGCGACCGAGATCTTCTTGGATATCCCGGAGAATATTGACCATTTGAAGAAAAATACCCATTTCTTCAGCATGTTCTCTAGCATCTGGATTGTCATAGCCGTATATCTCGATGAGTGCCAAACCTACTGTTGATGCAACTTTGTAGCAATACCCCCTTAGATCCTCAAAAGAACGATAGTTTGTAGGATATAGATCGTCTTCCATGCCATCGATGAGTTGGTGTAAATCGCCAACACGTATTGGGAACCGACTGAACGTATCTTTCAGTGCAACGAAGATCGGATCGGTTACTGAATGCCCCTCATGAGCACGAGAAAGCATGTCTCTGTAGTGAATCAATGCTCTCAATTTCAAGGAATGGTCGGGCTCAGAATTAGATCCCTCAGATTGCTTATCAATCGAAAGAATGACTGATCTATCAGCAGTTCGCGCCTCTAGGTCGCTCATCTTTTCCGGATCGATATCAGAGAGATCAGGAAGCCAATCCCCGTCAGCGATGTCATCTACCCGGCGACAGAACGCGTACAGAGCATAAACAGCATTCCTCTTTTCGAGTGGAAGATGTCTGAAAGATCGCAAGAAAGATGTCGAAGCCGCCTTTGTGATATCTCTGCATATCGCATAGGATTCAACCAGATCTGAACCCTTTGCAGACCTTCGCCCCATGAGAACCATACAGATGCATTACTACCATTCTCATTATGAAGGGCTGTTTAATCCGGTAACAGTTTGGGAGCGCCCTGAAGCCCCCTGTAACAAGTAAAAATGGAGCATTACCGTTATGTCACTCACAGATATAGAAAGAGGAGACGAGTCATGTAAGATGACATTCTCAGATGGCGCCGAATACCACGTTGAATATCTAGATCTCCGTCTAGATTGTCCGTGTGCCAATTGCAAACCAAGAAGAGAGAACAAACAGAGAATGATTGAGTTCCAAGAGGAACTAAGCAGGCTAAGGATTGAGAAACCATCCATCGAGATTGTCGGCCATTATGGGCTCAAATTCATCTGGCCATCGGGATGTTCAAGCGGAATATACAGCTTTGACATTCTCCGAGAGATAGCCGAAACAGAACCACACTCTCGGTGGCAACAGTCATAGCGACAACGCTTGACGGACATTCAGCGTGTTAACGGTCTTTCCGACCATGACAGGTGATTCATATGGCCGCAGATCCTAATGAAGATGATGATCAAGTAGAGTGGGTATCCTACTCAAGCGCCGGATATGGCTCTGCGGAAGAAGGCCTCTGGGAAGATGTCGTTCCAGTCGATTCCCCTTCTGAAGAGATAGACTGGTATGATGAGAATCCCATCGAAGGCGAATCGATGATTGAATGGGATGCACCCCCATGCCCCGCTCCGTTGGGAATAGCATACTTGGCCAGAATAGGATGTTGTGACTTTTGCCTCCACAGACTCGGCGGCAGGAGAACTGATGCCGTCGGTGCCGAAGGAGGTTCTGTGCTCAGAAAGGAGGCTGAGAGAAGAGACCCGGAACTTGCTCATCAGGAATCCTCTATCGAATGCCCCACCTGTGAAAATTTGCTAGATGATGTAGACAATGTCTCAAAGATCATATCATCGGCATGCGATGGAATTCAATTTTCCACCATGCAAGTTGGCGTGCACATCCCGAAAGATCTGATTGAGGAAGAAGATCGCATACGTTCCAGATACGGTGCGCCGGGAAGTAAGCCATTGAAAGCAGCATTTGTAGAAGAGGTACAGACCAGTACATCGGACAAGGTGAAAGGTATCGAATTCGTCAGAGAACGTCCAGATTTAATGGTCTTGATAGATACTCTGACCTTGCGAGTTGATGTTGATGTACGCCCAGTCTTCCTCTATGG
>DATW01000003.1 GCA_002504845.1 Euryarchaeota archaeon UBA250
CAGCTGCACTAACCCCCCGAGCATTCTTGACAATTTTTACATGACAATTTTATTACATCCTGGCCTAAGGTGGGCCTCTGTCCAATAGGCTTCTCGATTCATCACATTCGAAGATGAGGTGTGCACGGCCACAGCGGAGGGGCAATACCCGGTCCCATCCCGAACCCGGAAGTCAAGCCCTCCTGCGTCGATTCCTGTACTGTGGTGCGAGAGCCCACGGGAACGTTCGTCGCTGTGCCACCCATCTTCACCCCCGCATCCTTTTTCCATTCCCGACGATAGCAAGAGTCAGAGGCGACATTGTATGGCCACGGTAACTGGAGATGTTCTCGGCCATTCTCAGGTCGGAGTCCACATATCCATAATTGGTGACGTGCTGTTCCATCCGATATCTATCGATGAAGAATGCGAAGAGCTACTAAAGACGACCTTCGATCTCGAGATGACTCCTTTTTCAATAGGGGGCTCGACTCTACTTGGGAGTCTGCTTCGCGGCAATAAGAACGGGATTGCAGTGGCAGATATAGCCACGGAGCAAGATCTGGATAGGCTGACATCCTTCGGCGAAGTGGTGATCATGGAGTCCGGCGTGAATGCCGCTGGCAATTTGATCGCATGTAACAACCATGGAGCCGTGGTGGGTATGACTATCCCGGGCCCTGGCTGCGATCTTATCTCCGAGATACTGGGTGTACCATCCACACGAGTCCGGATATCCGGTCAGGATACCGTGGGGTCGGCATTAGTCGCCAACGACAAGGGCGTTCTTGCACATCCAGATATCACAGAGACGGAGGCGTCAGTGGTATCGGAGGCCTTGGGAGTCCCCCTGATGGTGGGCACGGTCTGCTTCGGCTCGCCATACGTCGGTGCAGGATGCATAACCTCGAATGATTCCGTTCTCGCGGGAACAGGTACAACCGGCCCCGAGTTGAATAGGATTGAAGACGCACTCGGCCTTATCTGATCATATGGCTGTGGGAGCGACGTGATCGTCGGACTTGTCCCCGCTATCAGATACCCTGGACCACACAGATTTCATGAGTCCATCGTGACACTCGGTACAATACGAGAATCTCTTATACGCCTCTCTGAATGAGTAAGCCTTGTTTCCCGTTCCAACTAGGAAACCATCCGGAGAAAGCCTGCTGACCTTGTCGGCATCATTCGAACACCCCGCAACGTCACACTCGACCATGGTGTACAAAATACACCATGACACTTAATCGTGTGCTTCTTTCGAGACCGATGCAAGCTCAAAGTTAGACTCGACAGATTGTCCTTCTTCTACGAAGATATCCGTGACGACGCCACTTACGGGGGATGAAATCTCATTCTGCATCTTCATCGCTTCGAGTATGAGGATCGTCTCCCCCTCTTCTACACTATCTCCGACTTTAACATCGATTGAGACCACTTTCCCCGGTATCGAAGAGAAGATGCTTCCTGAACTCTCATTCTGAGATCCGGGACGCCCCCTCCTGCTGCGTACAATCTTGGAAGGACCGGCACCCCCCTCAATCTTGACCGTATGCGTCTCGCCGTCTACAGTTATTCTCAGGTTGTCTCCATCCCTTTCGACTTCTGCAGTGATTTTCTCGCCATCGATGATGAATGTGCGCTCTTCCTTCATCTATTCACCCCCGAGGACGCTCTTTCTCGATGTGCTTGGCCCCATCGATTACCTTTACCCCGATGGATGTCTGCAGTCATATCCTCGAATTGTTGTTCTTCGAGGAGCGCTGCAACGATACATGCGACCAATCTTCTCGATTCTTGTGACATAATATGCACCTCAAAGAGGGAGATTACCGTGCCTTCGACGTGGCCGCTCCTCTTTCTTATCCATGTTGGTCTTCAATGCTAAAATCAATCTCTTTCGTGTTTCTGACGGCTCGATTATATCATCGATGAAACCTAGAGCAGCAGCCTGGTACGGATTCGCGAAGGCTTCCTCGTACTCCTCGATAAGACGACTACGTTCTTCTTCAGGATTCCCCGCTGTTGCTATTCTGTTCCTATGCAAGATCTGAACAGCACCGCTGGCGCCCATCACTGCAAGCCGTGCAGTGGGCCAAGCGACGTTGTAATCCCCTCTGATGTGCTTCGACGACATGACGTCATAGGCGCCACCGTAAGCCTTCCGGGTAATCACGGTAAGCTTGGGAACAGTGGCTTCAGCATAGGCATAGAGAAGTTTGGCACCATGTCTGATTATTCCGCCCCACTCTTGATTGGCCCCGGGGAGGAACCCAGGAACATCCGTGAACGTCACCAGCGGGATCCCGAACGCGTCACAGAATCTGACGAATCTGGCTGCCTTTACTGACGCATCAATATCTAAGCAACCAGCTAGGACCTTTGGCTGATTAGCGATTACCCCCACGGACTCACCCCCAAGTCTTGCGAATCCAATTACCATGTTCATTGCAAACTCGGGTTGCACCTCTAGGAAACTCCCTGTATCGAACACCTCCTCTATGACGTCAAGCATATCATACGGGATTGATGGGTCTTCTGGAACTATGGAGTCAAGGGATTCGCAAATCCTATCTTCCGGATCGTTTGGAATGAGCTTCGGAGCACGTTCGAGATTGTTTGAGGGGAGTCTGCCCACAAGGTCTCTCACGATTTCCAGCGCATCTGAATCGTCTGATGCCACGAAGTGAGTAACCCCTGACCTCTTTGCATGAGTGGATGCGCCACCCAGGTCGTCAAAACTCACATCTTCGTTTGTTACAGTTTTGATTACCTCTGGGCCCGTTATGAACATGTGAGATGTGCCATCAACCATCACTACGAAGTCAGTTATTGCTGGAGAGTACACAGCACCCCCAGCACAGGGCCCCATTATTACGGATATTTGGGGGACGACACCACTCGCCCTCACATTCCTGAAGAATATCTCTGCATAGGAGCCTAGGCTGGCAACACCCTCCTGTATTCTTGCGCCCCCGCTGTCATTCAGACCTATGACCGGTGTTCCTGTTTTCACCGCAAGATCTAGAATTTTACATATTTTCAGACCATGCATCTCTCCAAGCGATCCCCCATAGACAGTAAAATCCTGTGCGAAACAATGCACCAGACGTCCGTCTATTGTGCCATGACCTGTAACTACTCCATCCCCTGGAATCACATTCTTGTCCATTCCAAAGTCCCTGCACCTATGTTCGACGAGAGCATCGATCTCTACGAACGAACCCGGGTCCAGAAGATCCTCTATTCGCTCTCGCGCCGTCATCTTCCCCTTTGCATGCTGTGCATCGGTTCTCGCTGCTCCACCGCCGGCCTGTGAGCGAGACTTCCTAGCCCTCAGATCTGCTATCCGCGAATCGCCGCCATCCATGTCCTACGACAAAGCCACACGGATATAGTGAATGAGCCTTGCTGAAAGCGATATAGCCAATCTTCCATGCGGTTGGTTGAAATCGACGGCTTTCGCACGTTAAACCGAAGCGCATGAGAATAATCATCGCAAAAGCCGGTCTCGATGGTCATGATCGTGGTGCTAAAATCATCGCGAGGGCCCTGCGGGATGGCGGTCACGAGGTCATCTACACAGGCCTCAGGAGAACTCCTGAGCAGATAGTTTCCATAACGAGAGACGAGGATGCATCTGCAATTGGAATATCGACTCTATCTGGAGCACATTCGCGTCTCCTACCTATGATTTGCAAGATACTGAAAGAAGCTGACATGGGGGACATCGTGGTTTTCGCAGGAGGCATAATCCCCGATCCAGACAGGGATGAGATCTACAATGCCGGCGTGAGGGCGATATTCGGCCCTGGAACAAGCATGTCCGAACCAATCAGATTCCTCGAGGAAGCCCAATTAAGAAGAGAAGAAGGCAAGCCCACAGGGGTAGGCGAAGGAGGCGAATGGAGATGGCAATGAATTTCTCCGAGACTCTCTTCGATTCAGCCATTGGGGGAGATAGGAGGGCACTTGCGAAGCTCCTCACTATCGCAGAGGAAGGAGGGAGCATGCGTGCGTATGACAAAAAATCCTCATGGATACTCGGCGTTACCGGGCCGCCCGGCGCAGGAAAATCTACCCTCATCGACAGACTCGCCTCAAACTGGTCGGAGAAAGGGGAGAGCATCGCAATATTGGCCGTTGATCCCTCGTCGCCCGTTTCGGGAGGAGCACTTCTCGGAGACAGGGCGAGAATGGTATTCTCTGATCCCTCCAAGGTATACTTCAGATCAGTTTCCTCGAGAGGCAGTTCTGGCGGCATCTCCAATGGAGTGCGGAGAATGGTCGAAGTGCTTCAGGGCCTCGGATGGGACAGGATTCTGATAGAAACCGTGGGAGCAGGGCAAGGCGAGTTCGCCATTGCTTCCGTGGCGGATCGCGTGATGCTTGTCGAGGGCCCGGATAGAGGTGACATAATACAAGCTGAGAAAGCAGGTATTCTCGAGATAGCAGATATCATAGCATGCAATAAATCAGATCTCCCAGGGTCGCAGGAGTCTGCCAATTCAATCAAAGAAGGCCTCTCCTTCTCCGAAGGCGCCCCTGAAGTGATATCCGTATCGGCACTGAAGGGCAGCGGCCTAGATGATCTCGTGGACAGGCTCGATCAAATAACCCCAAATCCCGACCGTCTTCTGATGAGGTCTGCCATACTGCTCGATTCAATCTTGGCCGATAGGATGAGGCGTAGGCCATCCTACGAAGGTGCGATGCAAGCAATGGCCTCTAGGACGATCAAACCGGATGAGGCTGCAGACATGGTGGAGTTTGACGATGGAAGAATATGATGTAAATATCGATCATGCAAGGCACTCAGTGGGTGGCGACTATGGGCACATATTTCGAAGATTCACCCATGTCTCCATGGCCCTCATACCCGTTCTGTACTATGTCTATGGGCAAGAAATATCCTCGCGACTCAATCTGGACCCACAGGAATTCGTAAGCCTCACATGCGTGGCGATACTGCTCGTGGAAGCAATCAGACTCAAGTCGGGCATCGTTATCGTGGGACAGAGGGAATACGAAGCTAGTCAGATATCCGCCTTAGCGTGGGGCACATTCGCAGTCTCCATCGCATTGCTCATGGCTCCGACTATGGGGAGGGATGGAATACAAGCAGGAGTCTTCGGAATTCCAATCATAATCGGGTTATGTATCGTTGACCCAGTTATGGGCGAGGTCAAGCGTAGGACAAGCGGTCTACGGGCGGCGATTATAGTCGGAGGCGTAGTATCATACGCAATATGGGTGGGTTGCACAATCTATCTGGACACCCCCCTCGTGGCCTCGATTCTTCTTGCACCGCTAACTGTGATAGGGGAATTACCTCGAACCAATGTGATCGATGATAATGCAACAATGGTGCTAATACCCCTCGCCGGAGCAATACTGCTCAATCCATTCCTGTAGTATTGGTTAGGTTTACATCCGATATTGCACGCCAAGCACCAATGAGCGAGGACAATTCGGACGAAGGCCCAAGAAATCTGTCTCAGAACGCCTACATCTTTGTCTGGATGGTGGCATCTCTGGCCTCTCTAGCGATTTTCGTCAGGTTCTTCTGATCGAAACGAAATTCAGCGTCTATCTCCAATCCCTCGCTAACCAGCAGCCACCTCTTGGTGAAAATTCCTGAACCTGCGCTGTAAGGGCCTATGTGGCCATTACTTCGAACCACCCTGTGGCACGGTACGACCAAGGGCCACGGATTGGACGATAACGCCGAACCAACCGCTCTTGCAGAACCCGGCGAGCCCGCTGCTGAAGCCAACTCGCCATACGTAATCAGACTCCCTCTTGGCACATTGTCGAGAAGAGCCTCGAATACGAGCCTCCTGAACGGCGTGACCATACTCCAATCGATATCTTCAACCAAATCAGGCCAGTCAAAACCGCTTTCCAGGCCTTCGGCATGATTCACTCCGCCCTCGTCGATAGATATGCCAATCAGCTTCCCACCGTCGACGATCTTCGAAACTCTGCCATGTGCCATTTCGGCGACCAGCGTCTCGACAGGCATCAATCATCCTCTACGCGTGTATCTGCCTCGCTACCCGCATCTTCTAGATCCTCCATCCCGACTATCTCATAGTTAGATGGGAACAGGGCTATCGCCACGCCTGCTATAATGCAGCCCAGTCCGATATAGAATGACTGTTGGACAATCATGAGTTCGAGACCTATCGCGAAAAGCAAGAGGCCACCTAGGTTAGAGACCCACACGAGCGATTTGAACGTCGAGAGGCTAACGCCCGTCGAATTAGCGCTCCTCTTGGGCCCGAACTCGGCGCCAAAGCGAACGGGGTCTGCGGACTCCTTTGCCATGCCCCCCATGAGACGACGTTCCATTTGAACGGTTTGAATGAAGACGCATATCATGGCGATTCATTCAAGCGGATGCGCTGGGGCCATTAGACGGGCCTGATATGCACGTCGCGATGATTTCGGCAGAATACCCTCCTAGGTGGGGGGGGATGGGGAGTACGGTCTACCATCTATCCAGGCATCTCGTCGAATCAGGCAACAGAGTCACTATAATAACGCGAAATGGTGTCCAAGAAGACAATGAAAAAATCGAGAATATCGATGTAATCCGAGTTCCATGGGCGAGGATACCCATGTATTTCACAAGATCATATGCGTATCATGCTCTGAAGGAGTTGGAGAAAGTCCACAAGACAGACCCATTTGATGTGATTCACCTTCATCTTCCGATGGTGAGTCTGAACAGAGAGCAAATCAAGCGATGCAGGTCAATCGCACCAGTCGTCGCCTCGCTTCATGGTTCATGGATGGGGGAGAGGGACGGCCTGGTTACGGCT
>DATW01000037.1:0-4993 GCA_002504845.1 Euryarchaeota archaeon UBA250
AGGTGCCTGAGCAATTCGTCAACCGAATCGACCTCTATCATCAATCTCGATGCGGGCTGTATGCCGATCGACCGTCCGATCACATCGAAGAGCATCGGCGTCACCGAATGCTGGACTGGTGAGCCTGCTACCCCCCATGCACTAGGTACCCTCATCAGACCCTCCAAGGAGACGTATCGAATGAAGGTTTCAAGTGAGGACGGTCTACGGTCGGGCGATGGAATCCGATCTTGAGATTGCCCGCAGGGCCGAATTACGCCCTATCACAAACGTAGCAGAGTCGATAGGCATCGAATCTGATGATCTGCAGTTACATGGGCCTTCCATTGCGAAAGTGACGTGGGGCCGTCTGCGTGAGGTTGACGAGTCTCGACGCGGGAAGTTGATTCTAGTTACGAGCGTGAATCCCACACCATTTGGCGAGGGGAAGACCGTCACAACAATAGGGCTCAATCAAGGTCTGAATCGGATCGGGAAAAGGGCCTGTTGCGTCATACGTGAGCCATCAATGGGACCTGTATTCGGAATAAAGGGCGGCGCTGCTGGAGGGGGCCACTCGCAGGTCCTACCCATGGAGGATATAAATCTCCACTTCACAGGCGACCTGCATGCTGTGTCGATGGCTCACAATCTCCTATCTGCGATGCTGGATAATCACCTAAACAAGGGCAATACGCTCAATATCGATCTTGAATCAGTGTTCTGGCCGAGAGTGATGGACATGAACGATCGCAGCTTGAGGTCAATCACAGTAGGGCAGGGTGCCAAGGTGAATGGGCCTGTTCGCACCGATAGGTTCGATATCACGGCTGCGAGTGAAGTGATGGCGATACTCGCATTGTCAAAGAACTACGCTGATCTTCGTATGAGGCTTGGTTCAATCATTGTCGCCGCTGATGTTGAAGGGAGCCCTGTTACTGCGGATGATCTGGAGGCCGGGGGTGCAATGGCCCTGCTTCTGAGAACTGCGTTCCTTCCCAATCTGGTTCAGACCCTTGAGGGCGATCCAGCTTTCATCCATTGCGGGCCTTTTGCGAATATTGCTCATGGGAACTCGTCAGTAATCGCAGATTCAATTGCATTGTCAACGTGCGACTATGTGGTGACTGAGGCCGGATTCGGGGCAGATATGGGCGCAGAGAAGGCACTTCAGATAAAGGCAGCAGCATCGGGAGTAGTGCCAGATTGTATCGTACTCAACGTTACTGTTCGCTCGATGAAGCTTCATGGTGGGGCCTTTGGGGACAAGGGATCTAGGCGTCCTTCCAAGGAAGAGGTCGCCAGGGAAGATGTTGAAGCCGTCAAAGCGGGTGCGGCGTCGAATCTAGCACGTCATCTTTCCAATCTATCCCGAACTGGCCTACCAGTGGTTGTATCGATTAATCGATTCGGGACCGACACCGACGCTGAATTAGACATACTGAGGGATGTAGCAACTAACTCGGGCGCAGAGAGTGTCGTCCTGTTTGAGGGGCATGCAAAAGGGGGCGAGGGTGCGAAAGACCTGGCCGAGGCGGTTGCATCGGCGGCTGATAGCCACGTGGAAAACGGAAGGCCCTACGAGCCTGTTGTTCCCGAAGGCGATGATGCCCGTTCCAGAATCTCCAAAGTGGGCCTCGATCTATATGGTGCATCTTCCGTTACTATATCCGATCAAGCAGAGGCTGCTCTAGCCGAAATTGAATCTTGGGGATTCGGCAACCTTCCGGTGTGCATGGCCAAGACGCAATACTCATTCTCGCACAAATCAGACATGCTGGGGTCGCCATCGGGTTTTGATTTGCCAATACGAGAGATAAGGCTGAATGCTGGAGCCGGGTTTATCGTAGCAGTATGTGGCTCCATGATGACCATGCCCGGACTTCCCACGAGGCCAGGGGCTGCAGGCATGGATATCGATGAAAATGGAGAGCTGTTCGGCGTCTTCGGATAGGGTGTTTGCATGCGCAAATTGTCTCGTTCAGATGACGGAATAAAGCTCCGTATTGATGACGATGATGATCTCTGGACATTGGCCAGAATTTGTCGGGATGGGACCTCGGCTGGCATGCTGTCTCATAGAAGAGATTCCACAACAGGAACGCAAGAGGGAGGACGTTCGAAGCAAGCTGAGAGGAAGCCGATGTGGATAGTTCTCAGAGTTGAGGAGTCTAGTTTCCAGCCATTCACAGACAACCTTAGGCTCCATGGAGTGATTTCAGAGGCCCCCATAGACGTTGGATCATACCACACACATATCATAGAATCGGGTAGTGAAATCGAACTATCCTGGGAAGGGGGAATTGATTCAAGAGATATGCAACTGATAGATTCTGCAGTTTCAGATGGGCAGCGTTCCAGAGTGGGGCTAATTGTCGTTGAGAATGATGAAATTCTTCTTTTCGAGGTCGCTAAACACGGTATTCGGGATATATCTTCCTTCTCGATGAGAGGGGGCGGGAAAAGAGGGAAGGATTCCTCTGCAGTACGATCTGAATTTTACTTGCGGGTCGCAAAGGAGGCGTGTCTGGTTTTCGGAGCGTCGATGCCAGTTGTGATATGCGGTCCTGGACTAGCACGGGAGCGATTTGAGACAGAGGTGCGAGGGTCCTGTGGAATCGTAAAAATCCTCAATGTGGCTACAAGCATAGGAGGTAGGGCAGCGGCCAACGAAGTTATCTCAGAGGGTCTCGCAGACGCTCTTTTGGGCGAATACGCAGTCGTTCATGAGGTTCGGGCTATCGAGGAGGCACTCAGAAGAGTCTCGGTAGACGGAGCCGTTGCATATGGCATCAAAGAAATACAGTTGTCCGCAGAACAAGGTGCAGTCGAATGCCTGGTTATCGAAGCGTCACTCCTCAGAGAAGAGGATCATACCGCCACATGGGGGTTAATCTCAGATGCAGTTACAGCAGGCGGAGGGACGATTATTCAGGCATCGATCGACCATGATGCTGGGAAGCAGCTCATGGGTTTCGGAGGCGCATTGGCCCTGCTCAGATGGAGGGCTTGAGTTGGAGGCCTCGCATATCAAAGTCGTCAGTCTTGGACTTGAAGGCGGGATTGCAAAGGGTATTATCGAAGATTTGGAGTCAATGGGGGCCTCATGCACTTGGATGGATGCCGGTGAGTCTGATTTTGATCGCACGGTAGTCGATTGGCGATCTGCACTATCTGGAGCTCACTGGCTGATACTAGAAATGTCATCCTTCGGAAAGGGAGAGTCGCTTGCATCGGCAGTTGGAGCTGCGATGGTATTCGCTGAACTGGAGGGGGCGAAAACGGCTCTTGTTGTAGATGAGGAATCAATGATGGATTCTGAAAAAGCCTGGGGCTCCATCGTGGAGAGGATTAGGCAGATTGGATTTATCTCAATGTCTGTCGATGGACGGGCTAAGATTGCATCCATGGAACACGTCGATAATAGTGAGGTGGGAGAGCTTCTGAGGCTTAGGGGGCTTGTTTCAGTGGTAGCAATCATGGATGAAGAATCGAGGTTGATGGAGATCCACCACAATCTCGGGATAGAGGTGGGCTCCACCATTATTGAGAATCTAAAATCAATGACTGCAAGCATGTTGGCAGGACTGCCTTCGAGCAAGTACAGTTCAGAAGGAGTGCGTTCCTCGGCAGGCATCTAGTTTAGGCGGTAGAAATCGGAACTTTTCGTCCATCAGTTTAGAAGCCGGGGGCCCTCCGGCTCGCCGGAGGCGATGGGATGCCACTCAGACTCGGACCTGCAGGAGTGCCCCTATCGTGCAAAGGCCGCACCATAGTTGAGGGCATGGACGATATAACCGTCCTAGGGCTCGAAACGATGGAAATACAGACCGTCAGAACGATTCAACCGGCTCATTTCGACCAATACTGGCAAGCAGGGATTCTATCGTATAAAACCGGTTTTCAGATGAATCTCCATGGACCCTACTACGCTGAATTGCTAGGTGGGAAGCGCGAACGTAATCGAACTCTCACCAAATTCGAAGTTGCACTCCAAGTCTCCAAGATAGTGAATGCCCGACATATCGTCTTCCACGTTGGCCCGTATGGCGAGGAAGGGCCCGGGAAAGAAGCGAATGAGAAAGTTGCTACGATATTCTCGAGCATCGTTGAGAGGATTCACGAAATATGGGGCCGCCCCGAAGAAGAGGAGGACTATGCGGCCTTTCCATGGGTTCACAGCGAGGATCCGCCCCTGATAGGGATCGAAACCTCGGGTCGTCAGGAGCTATGGGGCACCGTCGACGAAGTAATAGAGGTTGTAAATCACGTGCCTGGGACTGTTCCAGTGCTGAATATGGCGCACATACATGCAAGAGGACACGGGTGCATGAGGACTAGCGAGGATTACGCCGAGCTCTTTGAGAAGGTTAGGACTGGTCTCGGTGGCAGCAAGTTCTACTGCCACTTCGCGGGAGTCGAGCATCGAATGGGTAATGCCCTACATTACACTCAAATCAAGAAGTCTGACTTGAAGTTCGAGCCTTTCGCTGAGTTCCTGGCTGAGGACGGAGACTGGATGGATCTGACAATAATTTCGGATTCCCCTCTGCTTGAGCATGATGCCATGTTCATGCAACAGCATCATGACAAGGCGCGTGAGAGATTGCTGGAAATCAGAGCTCGCGATGAGCGCAGGATGAAGATCGCCGCACAAGCAGGGATGAGTCCGGAAGAGTTGCGCTCAGTGGATGAGGAGTCCCCGATTGCCGAGAATACTGAGGAGCCTGCTGTTGCCCAGGCGGAGCCAGAGAAAGCTGCTCCTAAACCCAAGAAGAGCGGTAAGATGATGTCTTTCGATGACGATTCGACCGATGATGACGACTTATTCTGATTCGTACTTCCCGTCTGACATTGATCCCACGAACTCTTCGATGTCTATCATTCCATCTCCATCGGAGTCTATCTCGTGGAATAACGATCTTGCATGGAATGGTTCTATTGACGGCTGCAGCACATCCAAGGCCTTGATGAATTCCTTGAGAGTCAGGTGATCTGGATGTTTGGAATGCGC
>DATW01000037.1:5400-6780 GCA_002504845.1 Euryarchaeota archaeon UBA250
GGCGTGACATTCTTTTCGACTTTCTTCCTAGAATATGAGAAGTATATCCCTGAGCCGATACCGATTGCTGCAACGGCCCCGATGAGGGCACTGGTGCCCATTAGAACAAGCAGGAAGAAGCCTGAGACTATCCCGAATATTTGCATTGCTGGATACATCGGGCTCTTGAACGATGGAGTATACCACGTCTCCCCATCAGGTAGCCTCCTCAGGACGATGACTGTAGAATTTATGAGCATGAATATCATGATCTTGAATCCGGAGGCAAGCTTTGCCACGTCTCCAACAGGAATTGTCAGTATGGCTATTGCCATAGCCGCTCCCGTGGCTATGATTGCGTAGTGGGGCGTCTCATATCGAGGGTTCAAATCTTCAAACCACTGGGGCAGCAAATTGTCCCTAGACATGGCGAAAATGAATCTCGATGAGCCAAGGACGCCCGATAGAGCCATTCCTGCCATCGAAACGATCGCCACTACAGCTGCTACCAGTCCAAGAGAAGTGCCCCCGACCTCAACTGCGAATGTGTGAATGGGGGCCTTGTCTGGCTTTTCAGAGCCTATTCCTAGCTGGCTTGGGTCCATCAATCCGAACAAGAAAAATGAGATCAGCACATACACCAAAGTGGCTATGATAAGAGTCCATATCATGCTCCTGGGAAGATTCTCAGAGGGAGACTTGATCTCTCCGGCGACCGCTGCGATTTTGGTCACTCCGGCAAAAGATAGGAATACGAATGCTGAAGCACTTCCGAGACCTACGGCTCCATTCCAAGAGAACAAGCCATCGTCTGAGAAAGCATCGCTCTGAACTGGTTTGCTCCATTCAAATGATGGGTCCATAGCAGCCAAAACCGCTAGGAGCAGGACGAAGAGTACAGAAATCGAAACAATTGGAAATTGTATTCTTTTGATGCTCTTGACCCCCATGATATTGATGAAGACTATGATCGAAAGCAAAAATATCGCAATAATCTTGGAGATGTTCTCGGTGAGTTCGAACCCAAGGGAGCCTTGTACGGCATAGATGTACGCGCTGAATCCTATGAGGGCAAAAGCAGACTTCAGCCCGAATGAGGCCCATAGGCCCAAACCAGAGATCGTGCCCATCCATGCCCCATACGTCTGACGGATGTAGACGTATGAACCGCCTGATGACGGCATTGCAGTGCCAAGTTCTGCTTTGGACAATGCACTTGGCAATACGATCAATCCTGCGATTATGAACGCCAACCAAAGCCCCGCTCCCGTTCCCCCGGATTCGGCTAGAATGTCTGCACCAAGAGCTGGAATGACGAACAAAGTGCTCCCGAGGGTCGCAGAGAGGGATATTGCGATTAGGCCGTAAAGTCCGAGACTTCTATCTAGTTTCTCGGAGATA
>DATW01000089.1:0-227 GCA_002504845.1 Euryarchaeota archaeon UBA250
TCATATTTTCCGATCTCCTCTCTCGTTGATCGATTTATTGCAATTGAGCCTGGCGGAGGGCTTTCACACCATGGCCTCACATATGTGCCGCTTGGAGGGACAACTATTGTTTCGCCGTCCTCAGAATACCATATAGGAATCTCAGTGTGATACCATCGCCTTCTACTGATTGGCCAGTCTATGCTTATACTCTGCATCCAATCAAGTAGTAGTTGCTTGTTACGCTC
>DATW01000089.1:613-6775 GCA_002504845.1 Euryarchaeota archaeon UBA250
TACCATTCTTTCAATAGTATAATCTCGATAGGGTTACCGCCTCTCTCACTAACGGGTATCTCTTGATCTCGTTCTTCGATGGAATCAATCTTACCGTCTCTATCAAGAATTTCCACAGCCGCACTTCTAGCTTCCATCACACTCATGCCAGAAAGAGGGGGAGAGATATCTGTCATCTTGCCATCTAAATCGATAGCCTGATAGGGATCTAGACCTAGTTCTCTGAACACCGATACGTCATTTTGATCACCATAGCTACACACCATAAGAACCCCTGATCCGAAGTCCATTTTCACCGAAGGGTGCGCTATAATTTCTACTGAATCTGATCGGCCGTTCACCGGCATCGGAAGATAAATCCTCTTCCCGATCAAATGCGTATACCTATCGTCCTCCGGGTGAACTAAGACAACACCACAAGCGCAGATTAATTCGGGTCTTGTAGTGGATATGATGACTTTCTGACCATCTTCAGTTGACCATTCAACATGGACCAATCTGGTTGCTCTTGATACCCTAGTAACCTCCGCATCGGCAATGGTTGTCCCCTCGACTGGATCATAGAGATTGGGTCTTAGATCTTCCACAATGTCACCTTTCAACAACAGGTCGACAAAAATCGATTGAGTTACTGACCTATACTCCGGAGAGTCAGTCAGATACTGTGTGTCGAAGTCGCATGAGAGTCCGACCCTTCTCGCAGTTTTGCGCATTGCATCGGTGTACTCATCAATTGTAGTACGGCATTCATCAATAAATTCAGCACGATCGAAAGTACGCATCTTTCGGTTATGTTTTCGCTCAACTGTGAATTCGATATTGATGCCATTCCTGTCTACACCCCATGGGAAATACACTTCCTTCCCGAGAAGTCTCTGACTTCTCGCGATAACATCTATCATACTGTATTGTGCGACGGCACCGATGTGCCAAGTACCGCTTGGATAAGGCGGCGGAGTGTCTATTACGAATATCTCCCGTTCAGAAGATGGATCGAATGAGAAATGAGATTTTGACGAAGATTCGTCGAGTTGATTAAGGATTTTATGTTCGAGGTCCACTGACCATCTCTTGTCCTCGAATCGCGTCTCACCCATATTTCTTCAGCCTCGGGCCTAGTGCAATGCACTTGACGATTGCCATTCATCGTCTTTAACCGGCGAAGATACCCAAAACATCCGTCGTATTGAAGCAGTTACTGCCACGCTCATCAGTCATGGCGACTCGCGAGGCCCTGCAGCGCGCGAAGAAAGCGTTGGAAGGTGTTTC
Source organism: Euryarchaeota archaeon UBA250 (assembly GCA_002504845.1). Lineage (GTDB taxonomy): Archaea > Thermoplasmatota > Poseidoniia > Poseidoniales > Thalassarchaeaceae > MGIIb-N1. Next base: position 1,883 of record DATW01000089.1, read on the forward strand.
TGAGAAAGCCGAGTCGTTCCGAAGGACAAAGTCGAACAAAAAGAGGCAGGGTTTGAGCGGGATAGATACAAGTAATATTCTCATCAAAGCCCCAGTAGTAACCGTTGTACTGTGTCTAATTGTTACTGGATTTTTCATAATGCACTCAGGTATCAATGATTGTAGGGAAGGTTACAATCCGTCATGGTGTGATGAAGATGCGTCGATGAATGTCAATGGCGACTTGGAAGTTTACTTGCCACAAGGTTCGGATGTTAGCCAGAATCTGTACAGAGTTGAAGAGACTTGGACGACAAATGTGATGATAATATACGTCGAATCCGAAGATTACAACATTACAACCGTGAGAATCCTGGAAGAGATGGATCGTGTCGAACGTGGCCTCAATACCCATAGAGATGATAATGGCCAGAACGACGATATCATTTACGCATTATCGATATCTACAGTTGTAAAGGAAGTCAATTCCAGTGCAGGTCGCGTCATCAGTTCTTTTGGATCTGGCATAGCAACCGCAATAGGTAATGAAGAGCTTGCAGAATCAATTAATTCCACATTAGCTCAGAACGAGGATTTTCTGGGTAATTACGACATACCCGACGAGCAGCAGAGAGTTGATCAGATTCTAGATGAAATGCCTCAAAACGCCCTCGACAAACTGGTTCGTGACGTGGGCAGGGATTCCAATGGAGATGGCATAAAGGAGGCGGAAAAGGCCGGCTATTGGAATCGCGCTGTAATCATCATAGGCGTCGCAGATGATATCGATCGCGATGGGGACGGAGTTGCAGACTCCTCTGTCTCGGAACTCATTGAGAGAACCCAGGGCATAATATCCGATATTGCGAACGCCAATAACTGGAATAGTGAGGAGTCTGAATGCATCGAGGATGCGAATTCAACAGATGGGGAAAGGTGTCTCAATCTCAAGATGACCTTGACTGGACCTGTTCCACTCACAAATGCCGTTACTGAAGAGTCGTTCAAATTATTCTGGCAGGTTTTCCCAGTGGGTGGGATAGCAGTTGCTTTATCCTTGTTTTTCTTCCACTGTGACCTACTTCAGACAGGAAGGATTCGATTCGTACAAGGAGTGAAGGTCGTAATCATATCCGGCCTCCCTACATTGTGTTCCGTGTTCATTACGATGGGGGTAATCGGGTTTACGGATTATGAAGTTACGATGACAGTGATTATTGTAGGTCCGATAGTGTTAGCCCTAGGCGTCTCATACGGATTGCACATAACCAACAGTTATGCGGAGTCCAAAGGTACGCCAAAAGAAAAGATCAGAACCGCTCTTGACTCAACTGGACGGGCGGTTTTACTCTCAGCGATAACTACGATAATTGGATTCATATCTCTAACATTCACACCTATGGCCCCTATTCAGACAGTAGGTTGGTGTCTTGCTATGGGCATAGTGATCGTTTACATCATGACGATGCTGATGGTCCCCAATTTAACTATGATATTGGACTTGAAGAAGCCGTCTCACCCACCCCCCAGGATTTTCACTGCGAGCGTCGGTGTTCCGACTAAGTGGAGTAAAATCACTCTTGCAGTCTTCCTAGTATTCGTCCTCATATCTGCAGGGTATAGCAGGACCAATGTCGAAGAAAACATAGATCTGCTGGAGATGGCTCCAGAAACTGTTGATGCAGTTGTGAAGCTGGGGACATATTCCGACGAATTCGATGGAGGTCAGCCTGGCTTCCTACTCGTGGAAGCAGATATATCTGCGAATCCCTCATTATTCAGTGATCCTGTGCTACTTGGGGATCCTTATGCCAACCTCGAAGGTATGGAGGAGTTGGAGTCAAAGTGTAATCTTGTGGAAAGCACAACTGCGTTATCTGTGGTTTTCCTTATGAAGGCCATAGCAGTTGGTATCAATGTCTCTGGAACACCGATTGATGATGCAATTGATGACCTTCCTCTTCCCGATCCAATTGATGAGCCTGTTGAGCAGGTTTCGGATATACTGTTCAATAACAGCCGAAACGGAAATGTATCATTCTGGGGTGCACTTGACCTTCTTGACGCACAGGAAGCCGGTGGCGTTCAGGCACAGAATTTCCTAATCTACGTTTTCTACAACAGTCTGTCTCTTGAAATGAGGGAGTTCTTCATCGCTCCAGATTTCCAATCCAGTCTGATTTACATTGATATGCCCTTCATGGACGTTCAGCGTACGAAGTCAGCAACAGAACAGATCGACCTCTATGCTAGTCAAGATACGTCAGGGGCATTGACGTCGACTCCCCTTGTTGGGGTAGCATCCATCACGATAGAAGTGAATGAGCTAATTGTAGGCTCGCAATGGAGATCCCTCGGATTCGCGCTACTGTTTACAGTGATTACACTGGGGTTAGTATTCAGAGACTTAAGATTCTCATTACTTACAACGGTCCCAGTGGGATTCACCGTAGGCATGCAATGGCTGGTGATGGATTCTGGCGACGTGTCGCTATCTTTGGTAACAGTCATGATTGGTTCGATACTTGTCGGCGTCGGTGTTGACTTTTCCATACATATTGCCAATCGGGTAAAGAAATTGGGCGGGAGTATTGAGGCCATAGAAGCATCATGTGCAAGCACTGGTCTGAGCCTGTTCGAAGCGACAATAGTAACTGCTGCAGGCATGACGTGTGCATACCTGATACCAATACCTGCAATCAAGCCGTTCATCACAGTGATAATCATCCTCCTAGTGGTTGCTGCCCTTTCTGCGCTTCTCCTACTTCCTGCGATATACTCATTTTTGGTAAAATCAGGCATACCACTCACAGGAGGTTCCAACTCGATGATACTGAAGATCTCTGGCGGACGTTCTAAATCAAACGACAATGAGCCTCAGATACCCGTGTACGAGGCTAAGGAGGCGTGGTGATGGCAAGTTGGTTGATGAAGAGTGAATTAGATGTGTATCCGTGGAGCCAACTAGTGAAAGATGGCGAAACCCATTGGGATGGAGTGAGGAATTACCAAGCTAGGAATTTCATGAGGGATTCAATGAAAATTGGTGACTTGGTCCTATACTATCATTCAAACTGCAAGCCCCCGCATGTTGCAGGGGTTGCGAAGGTGGTCAAGGAAGGGTACCCCGATCATACCTCCTGGGATCCTAATTCGAAATATATGGACGAAAAATCTACTCCTGACTCGCCAAGATGGTTCATGGTCGACATTGCTCCTGTGACGGAGATGGAGGCAGTTCCGCTCGATGCTCTGCGACAGAATGGAGATCTCGAGGGCATGGCTCTTCTAGCCAGGGGACAGCGACTCTCCGTTCAGCCAGTCGAAGAAGAGCACTTCAGAATAGTGTGTCAGATGGGCGGAGTTGACCCAATCTCACTAGGACGGTAGTCTAACCATCTGGATACTGCTGGATAGCAGCCAAGATGGTAGTAGTGGGCGCGTCATCGGTGGACGGTCGTCTTCACGTCTGTAGATTCATCGATCTCCTCCGCCCCGCTGTCCCGAGGCATCCAGAGTCCCCGGTCGGGCTGCTCGCTTCCGCGCCTGACCTGATTCCCGGGCAGCGTGGTCATCGATTCCCTCCGGAATCGACCTCCACCAACCTCGATCTCTCGGGGGCGAGGCATCTTAGTCAACCGATGATACATCCGTAAATCGTCTCCGCCGCCCTCAGACTTCGGGTCACCATATTGACGATTTGTGATACAGAGCACGTCAGCACTCCCCCTAGCCCAGTTATCCAAATGTGGCTTTACATTTGAAAGAATGCACGGCTAACTATCAGATTCATACTTGGAAGGGCATCCTGTCTGGACCTGTGTAGCGTCGATTTCCCAACCGTCTGCAGATGATCTGAATTTTCCTTGAACGACGACTGTGCTACCTTCTACGAGTCCTTCAGGAGTCGAAATTCCACTTACGTCTATGACTATCTCGTGCTCATTTCCACCAAGAACGAAGAAAAGACCGGTTTCCGATATTGAACCTTCGACTACAATTCCTCGAACATGTACCTCTTTGTCTTGATGTGTATCTGAATTTTCGACGAGTTCGTCGACTGTTATCTGTGGAAGCGGCTGGGCCTGTATTAGCATGGCTAATACGAGTACTGTGATTAAGAGGCCGACGGCGAGAAGTCGTGAGGCTCGCGTAGAGGCCATGACTGTTGGTTATCGCCGACATTCATCAGGCTTACCTTCAGAATTCTACATCCATGCCAACTGCCTCGTGGATATGTTGAATTCCGGCTTTATCCAACCTTGTTCTCAAACCTCGAACTATCTTCTTCACAACTCCGGGACCGTTGAATACTAGAGCAGAGTATAGTTGTAGCAATGTTGCACCATTTGTGATTGCGTTCCATGCGGATTCAGGGCCGTCTATGCCACCAACACCGACTATCGGGAGTGTTGGGCCTGCTTGCCTGTGTATAATCCGGATAACTTCGGCGCTGCGAGACGCCAGAGGTCTGCCTGACAGCCCTCCGCCCTCACTGAAAGCTCTTCTTGATCGAGTAGAGGTGGGATCTGGTCTGCCAACCGTCGTATTTACAGCAACGAATCCATTTATCCCTCTTGATGAGGCTATGTCAACCATCATTCTGATATCCTCGTCATGTGAGTCTGGTGAAACCTTGAGAAGTACTGGATGATCTGAATCTCGCATTGAACGAAAGGAGTGTATCGAGTCAAGCAGAGATGATAGTCGTCCCTCTTGCCCCAAATCCCTCAAACCGGGCGTGTTGGGCGAAGAGACGTTTATCACGAAAATATCTCCAAAATCCCAAAGTTGCTGTAATGTGGCTATGTAGTCCTTCTCCGGCTGATTGTCCGTCATAGCGACTTTGCTACATCCGACATTTATTGCAAGCGGCGTTCTCGGCCAATTACCTGAGTCAAGAGTTCTTTGTAG
>DATW01000074.1:0-1426 GCA_002504845.1 Euryarchaeota archaeon UBA250
ATCGATCGAGGTGTTTAGTCCCTTGTCGGAGAGATCGATTCTAGTCGGCGCGCCAACCCTGGAACGGTCGTCCCCGCCGGAATGGTTCGTCCACTCTGCGCCCGGGTCGATCATGTTCTGAGCCGCGACGTATCCGCATGTGGCGCAGGTTGTCTCCCCCCTGATGTCGTCGGTCTCCCAGTCTAGGGACCCGCACAGGCTACACGGTTCTGAGACGGATTCAGTCCCACGAGCCCTGTCTGACCGCGATGCAGTTCCGATTTGGACAGCGCGCTGGCGGTTAACGCCCCGTCCATTCCTAGTCTTCTCAACCATTGGTTGTATAGTATGGAACATTCCTTATCAAAGTTCGTCTTAATCGTTCATACAGGTTTCATCGAAGATCATAATTTTCATCCCCGGGTCCCCCTCGACACTGATTGGCTCAGGACGAACCGAGTCACGCAGAACTCCTTCGAAAACCAACTTCCAATACATCAGGTATGGAGTCTTTGACGTGATTTGAATCGTAGGCATGAGTGAACATTGTGATTGATTGTAGTTAATTATACTCCTAAATCAAGCAGTGCCATTCGAGATCTCCAGCCGCGTTCTTGATGGGCCTGTTCTTGCAGTCAGATGCATGGCTCATGCCGGCCCTGTACGCACAGCTCTCTATCAGAACCATCTTGAGGAAGGAGCAACGATGGTCGATTTTCATGGCTTCGAACTGCCCATACAGTATTCTTCAATACGTTCCGAGCATCTCGCATGCCGTACGAATGCGGGCCTATTCGATGTATCCCACATGGGCTTCTTCACGTTCGAGGGCAAGGGGGTACGTGAATGGCTATCTTCGGTATCCACGCAGGACGTGTCCAAGTTTGCCCCTGGCCGTTGCGGATATACCCACTTTCTGGACAACGACGGCCGAATCATCGACGATATGATATTCGCCGTCGAGACTGATGATCGAATCCACGGCGTTCCGAATGCATCCATGGTCGAGGTAATGCGGAATTGGCTCAATCCTCTTCTGCCTGACGATGCCTCAATCAGCCTCATAGACAGATCGAGAGGAACCAGCATACTCGCCTTGCAAGGCCCTTCAGCACCCTCAATCATCTCGATCATATTCGGTAGAGATGGCTATCCCGGCCGTTTCAAGTGCAAAAACATCCCAATGAATGATCTTGGTATCGAGGGGTGGATTCAGGGAACGGGATATACTGGAGAGGTCGGAGTGGAGATATTCGTTGATGACGGGGATGCCCCGGGCCTTTGGAGAGCCATCATGGAGGCAGGGAGGGATTTTGGAATCGTCCCGGTGGGCTTGGGCGCTAGAGACACACTCAGACTCGAGAAGGGGTACTTGCTATCGGGGCAGGACTTCCTTTGGCCCGGCCTGGACGAGCCCACCCCCGAGGATCTCCCGGAGAACTTCCTA
>DATW01000074.1:1813-2784 GCA_002504845.1 Euryarchaeota archaeon UBA250
CCGGCATGGAAAAAAGAGCGATTCAAAATGTGCGATGGTCGGGTTTGAGGTGCATTTCTCGAGGGCCATCCCCTCGGCTGGGCCACCAGGTCCATAGTAGCGAGAATGATGATTCCCTGATTGGCTATATCACGAGCGGCGCCCCCTCCCCCTCGCTTGGAGTAGGGATCGGGATGGCGTATCTCGACAACCCTGAAACAGGGCGAGTTGTCTACATTCAAACAAGCCCGAGACGACGAGTCGCTGCTGAAATAGTACGCCCGCCATTCTTGTAGCGTCGGCGCAATGGCTATTTGGCCGCCCTTCAAGCCGAATGCGTGGCAACGTTCGAGCAGAGGGCGCTGGAAGGTCTGGGAAAGGCCCTGAAATCAATGGGTTACAGTGGAGCCGATCTCTTCCAGCAGATGGATAGGGACGGTTCAGGCAGTATCAATTTCAATGAGTTCAAGGACGGAATTGCCAGAACGACCGGCCAGAGTGCACCAACCCCCGTTCTGTTAGCGGTCTGGAAACTTCTCGATACAGATGGGAACGATTCGATATCCTATGACGAGATCCTCCAATTGCTTGGCGAGGAGAATACCGGCCTTCGTTCTGCGGTGGAGACGATAGCAGGCGTACCAGATACGCCCCCCCCGCCTACGCCACCCGGCCAACCGGCAACGCTCGTGGTCGACGAAAACTTCGAGCAGGGCGAACCAATACGCATCGGCTTCGTGGCATCTGGCGGCGAGGAACGCTCATGGGTGGGGCTATACGACTCTGGAGCTAAAAACTCAGATTATGTGGACTGGTTGTATCTCAATGGTTCGCAGGAGCAGAATTACGATTCGATTTCTGCTGGTTCGATAACCTTCGAATTAGAGCTAACCCCCGGGGAATATGATGTCAGGCTATTCGGCGATGGAGGCTATGAAACGCTTCTAGCAACAACTTCGTTCGATATTCTCGAGCCGGAGCCGGAGCCGGAG
>DATW01000074.1:3147-4169 GCA_002504845.1 Euryarchaeota archaeon UBA250
AGCCAGAGCCAGAGCCAGAGCCGACGAAGGAGGCAAAGAGCCCATTTGCAATTGATAACATCGTGAAACACCTTGCTGAAGCCGTAACTCTGAGTGCTAGGAAATCAGCGATAGACTCGCTAATCGGCCAGGCATTCCCCCTTGCCATGAAGGTCACCGGACTCGATCGCACCATTGGCCCAGGATTATCGAAGAAACTTCTATTCGGGACAACCGTAATTGCCACATCTGCTCTTCTTGGAGAGGTAGAAATGAGGCTAGGCAATGATCAACAACCACCTTCGATGGGACAGGCTCTTGACCTCCCAGTCAAGATAACTGGGTGGAATTTCGCCCATGGAAGGCCGATATTAGAGGTGGCCCTTGACTGAAGTTCAGTGACCGGCTGCTTCAAGTGCTTCCCTGATCATCTCTTCGAGGCTTATCGCCGGTCTAAATCCAAGGCGACCTTCTATCTCAGAAGCATCTACAATCCCGAATACTTGCCCCTCTGAACTCTGCCCATATTCCGTTTCGCAACCGGTCATTTGCACATATATCTCCGCAAGATCCCTCAGCTGAATCCCCTTCCCGGATCCCACGGCGAGACTCTCTCTCGTAGGAGGCGGGCTGGAAAGCACGCCCAAAACGCACTGAGCCAAGTCATGGACGTGTACGAAATCCTTCATTTCGGAACCATCCCCTGGCACGTTGACCCAACCAATAGGGGACTCCTCGGCCCATTTGTGGAGGAGGCCATTACCCGGCGGTCCGTCGAGCGGGACACCTTGTACATTCGAGGCTCGAAGTATGCTCACAGGTCGTTCAGGAGTTGCCTGCTCAAGCGCCATCTCCTCCATCCAAAGCTGCGCCTCTGCAGCAACGTCCCTGGGGGCGATAGTCGAATCATTCCCATAGTAGGGCTCCCCCTCTTCCCACTGGGTGTGAACTCGAAGCGTTCCAACTACTATTAGGTGAAGACCGCCATGCCTGCCAACAGCCTCCAACACCGGACGCGAGCGTTCTCGCATCTCAAGCATGGT
>DATW01000074.1:4563-5638 GCA_002504845.1 Euryarchaeota archaeon UBA250
AGTAGAGCATCGAGCATCATGGGCTCCGAAAGGGCTTCACTGGGCACCACAATGGCGTCCTCGCCTAGCATTTCTGCGATCCACGGCCCAACGAATCCATCAGACGCAGTGATCGCAACCCCCATCTCTCTCGTCCCAAAAACGAATTTCTACGTCTAAGAGCGTGTCGGTACGAGATTCCACGTAAACGCATCCTTCAAACACCCCCTTTCACCGGGGACAGTACAGGGATATCCATGGATCAACTTCCGAACCTCGGTCGAGAAATAGAGATGCTCTCTGAAATGGGCATGTCATCCATCGATGAGCTATTTGCCGATATCCCCGAAGATGTTCGTAGAAATGATCCATTGCCCCTGCCGCCGCCTCAGTCGGAAGAACAGATACTAGCAGATGCCGAGCGACTGCTCGGAGCCAATACACACCTAGATTCGCGCCCCTCGTTCATCTCTGCCGGATTAGCAAGGAATTTCGTGCCCACGATGGTGCCGATGCTTGCAACAAGGGGGGAATTCCTAACATCTTACACCCCATACCAGCCAGAAGTAAGCCAGGGCATGTTGCAGGCGATGTGGGAATTCCAGACGATGATCTCGGAGCTTGTCGCCTTGCCCGTTGCCAATGTTTCCATGTATGATGCCAGCACTGCTGCTGCTGAGGCCATAACTTGTGCTGTGAGGGTGCGTTCAAAGCGATCATCTCAGCCCAACACGGTCTATGTTTCTGAATTCGTCCCCCCGCACAGGATGTCTGTAATAGAGAATTACACGCAGGGAGTGGGAATTGACATCAAGATTCTGCCACATCGAGACGATGGAACCCTCGATCTCGAAGCAGCCAAGGCAGCCGATGATTCGTGTGCAGTATACGTGGAGCAGCCAAATGCCTTCGGCTCCATGGACGAAGGCCTAATGAGCCTAAGATCGATTATCGGGGAAAAAACAGCGTTGATAGTCGGTGTCGACGTAGTCTCACTTGGCCTGATAGAGGCCCCTGGCAATTGGGGCGCAGACATAGTCGTGGGCGAGGGTCAGCCCTTCGGCATAGGCCCCACGGCAGGAGGTCCGATATACGG
>DATW01000074.1:6024-12418 GCA_002504845.1 Euryarchaeota archaeon UBA250
CCGATGGGAAGATTGCATACACGCTCACGCTTTCCACTCGCGAGCAGCATATACGTCGACATAGAGCGACTTCGAATATATGTTCGAATGAGACGCTAATCGCCCTCATGGGCGCAATGCACATGTCATTGTTGGGGCCAGAGGGCCTCGAGAGGCTGGCGCTGAGGGTAACTGCAGCAACACAGATCGCGCTCGAGACTGTTGCAAGTATAGATGGCGTCGAACTCATCTATCCGGAGTCGCCTGTTTTCAGAGAGTTTGCAGTCAGGTTGCCCTGTAGTTCCCGCGAGGCCTTGGAGCGAATGGACTCGATGGGGGTCATGGGCGGATTTGATCTAAGTCAGTGGTGGGCCCCCATGGGAGACTGTCTGCTGATAGGCTGTGACGAGAGAACCACTAAAGAGGATATTGAAAGCCTATCTTCTGCCCTGTCCGCGAGCATAAGTGAGGTTTCCTCATGAGTTCTGTATTCGATTTCAATGGCGCCCCAGGCTCAGGGTGGTCCCAGCCGGAGCCCATCAGGGAGGATGCCGGCAAAAATATACCAGATTCAATGAGGCGTAATGCCCTCCCACGATGGCCGCGAGCCAGCGAGCCAGAACTTGTCCGCCACTATACCCTCTTATCGCAGAGGAATTTTGGTATCGATACGGGATTCTATCCGTTGGGATCATGCACGATGAAGCACAACCCCAGGATCAATGAGCGCATCGTTCAGATGCCTGGGATAGACAGGATCCACCCACTTCAGCCCGATAGCCAGATCCAAGGCCTTCTAGCAATATACTACGAGATGCAAGATATGCTTTCCATATGTGCAGGCATGGATTCAGTGACTCTGCAGCCGGTTGCAGGCGCACAGGGGGAATTCACCGCCATAAGGTGCATACAGGAATATCACAATTCGAATGGTGAGAGCAACAGAAACAAGGTCATAGTCCCCGATTCGGCACACGGAACGAATCCTGCATCAGCAGCCATGTGCGGGTATGAGATCGTGGAGATACCTAGTGGCCCTGATGGCCGTATAGATCTACAAGCACTCAGGGCTGCTGTAGATGGCGAGACTGCTGCTATGATGATCACCAACCCCAGCACTCTCGGGGTCTTCGAACCAGAAATAGCAGAGGCTGCGCGTATCGTTCACGAAGCGGGAGGCCAGATGTACTATGATGGCGCTAATTTCAACGCCATACTGGGTAAGACCGACCCCGGACGCATGGGTTTCGACGCCGTTCATTACAATCTTCACAAGACGTTCAGCCAGCCACATGGCGGTGGTGGCCCCGGGAGTGGGCCAATAGGTGTTAAATCGCATCTCGCAAAGTACCTTCCATCCCCAATAGCAGCTAGAAGGACGCGCACAGAAGAAGACCCACGAGGAGTGGGCGACGGCTTCTGGTACTTCTGGGAAGACCCGGAATCCTCGATAGGCAAGGTCCAGCAGTGGAATGGCAATGCTGGAGCAGTCGTAAGGGCGTGGGCATTCTACCGAAGATATGGGCGGGACCTCGAGCGAATGAGCGAACATGCCGTTCTGAATGCTAATTATCTTAGACACAGAATCATGAGGAATCATGGCGATTCGGCGATGCCGCCTATGCCGAAAGACGGAGCCCCATCAGAAGTCGTGAAACACGAATTTACCCTCGACATGACTCCTGTTAAGGATGCCACGGGGGTAACTGCAAAGGATGTGGCAAAACGCCTGTTGGATTACGGGTACATGGCTCCGACCCTGTACTTCCCTCAGATCGTCCCCGAGTGCCTGATGCTGGAGCCTACCGAAACAGAATCTAAGGACGTACTCGACAAGTTCGCTGATGATTTCCTCAGCATATTGTCAGAGGACCCTGAGATTGTCAAGAACGCCCCGCACACCACTCCCGTCAGACGTGTCGACGAGGTCCTAGCCGCAAGACAACTCATCTTGAGACACCCCTGTGAATGAGCCAACTCAATATCCTGTGGGTAGGTGGGACGTCGTGGGCCGACTGAACCAACAGTGGCTCGAAGGCGATCCAAGTTGGTGGCCCAAGAGCAAGGGATCGTTGATCATTGAGCACGATCATGAAACCAAGCCTCCAGATTCCTGGTCTTCATGGCGTAGACAGAGACTCCGCCCACCCGGTCCAGCGATGCTCGTCCCCATCGCATGGACAGCATTCTTCCTCGCAGCCGCTTCTTTCCCCCTTATTTTCCCTGGACGTACATCAGATGATCAGCTCATCGCCTCAGCCTTGTTCGGTATTGGATGGACATTGACGATAGCCCCCCTAGCATTCACCGGGGCGATTGGCAATCATCCTGCTCGGAAATCTGTTTTTGACATCTATCCCATTGATACGAAATCGATTCTGATTGGACTAATCTTCTTTGCAGCTCACGTCTTCATCAATACTTTATTCGGATGGCTCGCATATCTCTTCTTCTGGATTGCATGGGTCAGGACTGTAGTGGCAATATCAGAAGCAGTTGAGCCTTCATGCGGGAGATGGCTCTTGCCGGTAACCGCTGAGGCATATGCCGCCTCCACGGTGGCAGAAGGCTGGCAGAAGAAAGAGAGGAGATTCGGCACTGATTGTCTCGTAGTCGGCCCAGAAGTTGGAGATTCGAAAATCATCATCGAAGGCGTCAGACACCATACGGGAACGTACCTGGCTGTTTCGCTTCTAGGCAGGTCAGGGTACCGGTATGACCCATTCCAGACCAGGCTCCACAACCCGATTCCTGCGAATATGCTCCACGAACCACCCATCGAGATAGCGAACCTCAAATGGGAAAATGACGATTTCTAAGACTGCGCTTCGAGCCGTCACGCTTTAGCACCGCCTTCGCAGCCGTGTAGCATGGACGTCTGCATAGTAATGGGTTCAAAATCCGATCTTTCGGTCGGTCAGAAATGTACTTCGATTCTAGATCGCTTTGGAATTGAATATGAGTTAAGAGTCGCATCAGCGCACCGTGCCCCAAAGTATCTCGAGGGCATAATAGAGGCAGCGGAAGAGGCTGGATGTGCTGTATTCGTCGGCATTGCAGGTGTCGCTGCAGCTCTTCCAGGAGTCATCGCATCTATGACGTCCAAGCCTGTGATAGGGGTCCCAGTCGGAGGAAAGGTCCCTCTAGATTCACTACTTTCGATTGTTCAGATGCCTCCCGGGATGCCAGTTGCAACAGTTGGTGTCGATAGAGGAGATAATGCGGGAGCCCTCGCTGTCCAGATACTGGCGTCAAGCGATTCTGAGTTATCGGAATCCTACGCCTCATGGAGGGAAGAGATGACTCAGAAGGTCATCGCGGACGACTCATCGATTCAAGGGTGATACGATGAAGACTGAAAACCTCGTCGAAGAGGCCCTAGAACTCCTCAAGTCGGGGATAGATGACACGGCCATCATAGCATGCAGTGGAGGAATCGATTCCACTGTCGCCGCGATTCTAGCACACAAGGCTGTAGGTGACCTGCTTCATTGTGTATACGTCGATACGGGACTCATGAGATTAGGCGAGTCCGAGGAGGTATCTTCCATGTTCGATGAGATGGGCATACAGCTCAAGGTCGTAGATGCATCGGATCGCTTCTTCGCTTCATTGGACGGGGTAACTGACCCTGAAGATAAGAGGAAAGCGATAGGCGAGCAATTCATCAGAGTATTCGAAGAGGAGCAGCGTGAAGTTGGCGCTAAATATCTGGTCCAGGGGACGATTGCTCCCGACTGGATAGAATCAGGTGGCGGAGAGCGCGACGTCATCAAGAGCCATCATAATGTGGGAGGCATACCTGAGGACATAGACCTCTCAATCGTCGAACCTCTACGAGATTTCTACAAGGATGAAGTCAGAGCAATCGCACGGCACCTTGGTATCGCATCCTCCGAGAGACAGCCATTCCCCGGACCCGGCTTAGCCGTCAGGGTACTGGGGGATGTCACGAGAGAACGTGCTGATGCCTGCAGGATAGCATGCGATATCGTAGAACGAAGAATCATGGAGGCGGCACAGTCCGGGCTTTGTGATCTCCCATGGCAATATTTCGCAGCCCTCCTCCCCGTTCGCTCAGTCGGCGTCCATGGGGATGCGCGGGTTCACGGAGAGACAATCGTGGTGCGTGCAGTGACAAGTTTAGACGGCATGTCCGCTAGGTACTCTCCAATCCCTCATGATGTCCTATCGGGTATTAGTACGGAAATCACCAACTCTCTCAAGGGTCACGTCAATAGGGTCGTCTATGATATCACGCACAAACCCCCTGGTACCATTGAATGGGAATGATATTGTTACGAATTTGAGTAGCCTTACTAGCGATTGATTGATGAAGGATCGGTCCAGCCGCAAGTCGGGCCGACATAGCTTAGTTGGTGGAGCGGCGGACTGTTAATCCGCAGGTCGCAGGTTCGAGTCCTGCTGTCGGCGCCACAATTCACGCTTGCGTAAATCCCAGTTTAACGTGGTTATCAATCGCCCAATTGTATAGCTGTATGAGCGAAGGGCCCATTTCGAAGGCCACTTGTGTGGCCTGGTACTCGACCGTCGGAGGGATAGTCTTGTGCGTGGCGCGTCTTACCAGCCCGCAACTTTCCAGCTCTTTCAGCCTCCTCGAGAGGGACGTGGCTGATGTCCCTGCCAATCTCTGTATTTTTCCAAATCTCACCGGTTCTCTTGCAGATATTATGACATGAAGGACATTGAGCATACTCGCTTTCGAAAGAAGCTTCAGAAGACCGTCTACGCCTTTCCTATCTTTCACAGATAGACCCATGAATGGCTCGATTCTGTTGTTTTTATTCAATGGCTTCGAAGGTATCCGAATCGAAGTCGACCCGTCTACTCTCCCGCCGCGACTCACAGTGACTACGAGATTGACCCTGTGCCCCGCCTTCTCAGGCAGCCATATGCCCCACTCGGAATCATCGGGCTCGACCATTCCCCATTCGTAAGTCCCTTCGGATATCGGCTGAGAGTAGGTCCATATGCCATCCCCTTCCTTCTCCATGGGGATCAAAACCCAGTCGTTGAATGATCCCTTGATATGTGGCATAATGAGCCTTTTTGACTCATCGTACAATACAAATGAGACATCAGCCATCGACATTCTTGATGGGGTCATCGTGAACTTGCTCGTTATCTTTTTTTTATCAATGTCCTTATTGGATAACTGGCATCACATTCCGAATGTTTCGTAGATATTCTCGTATTCTCGAATCATGCGTTGTCCTGTGAATGCAGACCCTGCGACGATAGCCGATCTCATCAAGGATAACCATCTATCCCTACTTGATTTCCATGCGGGCAAAACCTCGTCCTCCAGTAGATCGTAGAGTGCGTTTGCGTCTCTGTCATCATCCCTGAATTCTTCCTTGTTTCCAATTCCCCACCCATTCACTCCGTGATTACAGGCTTCAGGCCACCATCCGTCAAGGATGGAAAGGTTCGGCACACCATTCATGACCGCTTTCATCCCCGAAGTGCCACTTGCTTCCATGGGCCTTACTGGCGTATTGAGCCAAATGTCGACCCCGCTGGTCATCGCCAGTCCGGTTGCCATGGAATAGTCTTCCAGGAAAGCAACAGGGATATCCTCGAGTTTGTGCGAGGCATCGAATATCTCCTTGATCAGAGCCTTGCCCCCCTCGTCTCTAGGATGAGCCTTGCCTGAGAAGACAAACTGAATCCGGCCCGAACCTATCTCATTGAGCCTGGAAATATCCCTGAACACCAGCGAAGCGCGCTTGTAGGTCGCAAAACGCCTTGCAAAACCTATGGTGAGCCTATTCCCATCAAAATCCACGCCGGTCATTGATCTGACAAGCTCACGCAAGACTGCGCGTGACTCTGACCGTGCACGTTCAAGTCCAGTTTCGCTGAGCGCCCCGGCTTCAAGCAGAGCATCCCCGTCCGACCTCCAACCTGGCAACTCTTCGTCGTAGAGGCGCGCCATCGTCGGCGATATCCATGTCGGATGATGAACTCCATTGGTAATCGGCAAGATGTCAACTCCGGGGAACATCCCGGATGCAACCTCCGCATTCAGAATGGAGACAGCATTCACTTTGCCCGCCATGCCGATTCCTAGGTGACTCATCGAGCATTGATTCCCATCAGTTGCTACTTTCTTCTCGTCGGGCCCTATGAGGTCTTGAACAACGCTCTCAACAAGTCCCCACTCGAAGCGGTCATGCCCTGCAGCGACAGGGGTGTGGGTCGTAAACAGAGTTCTCGATGAGACTTCTTCCCTGCTCCATCCTTGACGCATCATCTCAAGGGCAGCCATGGAGCAATGTCCCTCATTCAGATGCAAGCCCTTCAGAGGCCAGTGGCCTAGTATTTTGAGCGCCCTTATCCCCCCTACCCCAAGGAGATACTCCTGACGCACACGCATCTCGTCACCTCCTGC
>DATW01000027.1:0-24124 GCA_002504845.1 Euryarchaeota archaeon UBA250
GGCGACGGACGTTTTAGGCCCAATAAAATCGACTACCACTTGAGGCGCCGGTATTACCGCGGCGGCTGGCACCGTCCTTACCCACCTCTTATTCCAAATCCTTTGAAGAGAGATGAAAAGCGCAGGATCTTACTCCTGGCACTTGGAGTCCCCTGATCACGGTTTCCCGCATTGTCAAGGTTTCGCGACTGCTGCGTCCCGTAGGACCTGGATTCTTGTCTCAGAATCCATCTCCGGGCTATTGCTCTCACAACCCGTACGCGTCGAAGGCTAGAGGGTACATTACACCCCCTACAACCTGATACGCCGCAGGCCCATCCTATGCCGCCGGGGCTTTCATCCACTCACCGTTCCAGGCGTAGTGGACTATGGGGTATTGTTCTCAGTTTCCCGAGGTTATTCCCCAGCATAGGGCAGGTTACCCACGTGTTACTGAGCAGTATGCCGAGCTCCGAAAGCTCTCGACTCGCATGTCTTAATCGGACTCCAATAGCGGTAGCCTCCGGCAGGATCAACCGGATTTCGCGTGAGCGTAATCACGATCCTTGCTGGAGTTTTGAGTTGTCGTTTGACTATTGAAACGTAAAGTGCTTAGCGGTGGAATGTTATTTTCGCACCTTGCACACCTCCTGAAAACAGGAGGATTTTCGTCGTGGATCACCAATCTAAGTTCCGAACTCGGTTCGGAACCGCACTTCCTCGGCGACGACTGACGTGAAAGATGACATCACGACCCCGAGGGGTTCAGTCTCCAACGCCCGTCAGACGCAGCGCGCCTGCGACTTGCAGTCCGTATATCAACGTGACGTGTGCCCTATCCTTACGAATGGAGCGCATACCCTCATTCTTTGGCTTCATGATGCGCCGAAGAACTCTCGTAAAACCGGATGCATTTCCATTGCTTGTTCCTTCTGGATCTGCTCATATGTCCTGAGAATTATGCCTACGGCAAGGAGGAGTCCCGTTCCTGTTGCGTTGCCGACTGTTCCGAGAAGGTCCGCCCCAGCGGCCAGAAGGCCCACGAAGGCCCCAGAGAAGAGCGTTACTGGAGGTATGTACCTCTCCAGTATGCGCTCTACAACCTGGGGGTTGTTCCTGAACCCGGGGATCTGCATACCGGTGCGTTCAATCTGCTTGGCGACGTCCTTCGGACCCATGTTTGTGGTTTCAATCCAGAACTTGGCGAAAACCATGCTCCCCAGGGTCATGAACGTGACGTAGGTCAAGACGTGCACCATAACCTGGCCCAGGCTATGGCCATATGCGTCTCCTGTCTGATTCAATAGAGGTATTAGCCAATCCCCGACGCCATTGACCATCGAGCTGTACCATGCAAAACCGTCAGATGGCGTTGTGGCCCCTGGCTCGTAACTGCCGAACCAATGTGCCTTCGAACCCCAACCATTCCTTCCGAGGATTGGGACTGTGGAAAGTACTGGATGGCTCCAGAAAAGAAGCGTGAACATGTTCACGTTGGCGAGCAAGGCAGCCATTAGAATGACGGGTATGTTGCTTGCATAGACGAGTCGGATCGGATATTGGCCCCTGTGGCCTCTGACTTTCCCATGTGCTAACGGGAGTTCGAGCTTGGACGACTCTGCGTAAGCCACTACAAGGAATACGATGATCGAGGATACCAATGCAGCAATTGGATTAGAGTGATTCAGGAGGATCTGTTCGAATCCGTTCTGAGATACGAGTTGCGAGTTTGTAGCGCTCCTGAGGGTATAGAATATCATCGGGAGTGTTCCTGCAGGCGGGTTCTCGAAGGATAGGGGGCTCCCGCTGACGCTGGGCAGAGGGGACAATGTTCCAACGAAGGTTGACTGGGCGACTCCTGCGGCGATGAACAGAGAGATACCGCTCCCAATCCCCCATTTTGACACCAATTCGTCAAGAAGGAAAACAAGGTATGATCCGATGAAGAGTTGGATGACGATTATGGTGTTTGCCCAGCCAATGCCATAATCTAGAATGAGGCTCTCATGAGGGTCCAGGAATCCGTATACCTGAGGTATCGACTCGATTGGGATCATGAGTAAGACGAGAATCTTCTGTATCCCCTGGTAGAGTTGCTTGTCAGCAGAGTCCTGCAAGTCCAATTGGATGATCTTAGCGCCCGAGAACAGTTGCATGATGATGGATGCTGTGACGATTGGGCCGATTCCAAGGTGCATGATCGAACCCGAAGCACCGGCCATGATGGCTCTGAAGGAAGAGAATACGTCGAGGGTTGAATCCGATAAGCCCCATATCATGACATTGGTCATCATGAAGTAAATGATGAGTACGAGCACGGTTGTCCAAAGCTTCTGATTGAATCTGACATGGCCCTCTGGCTTGACGATAGAGGGGTAGACGTCGACCATCCTCTTGAGCGCATACAGCCTACTGGACTCTGGGCCCGTGTACATCAAGCAACAAAGAGTCAGACCAGCCGCAAGGCCGAGTAACGCTACCCCTACCAGGAGGAACCCGACGGCCTGTTCGTCTACCCACCCCCAGATTACCATGGCGACTACCGAAGCAAGCCAGACCACTGGTTTTAGCCACCTTCCCAGGGCAGAATCGGCTAGAGATTCAGGGAGATCTGAACTTACCCCCCAGATTACGAATCCAACATATGGGAATGAGACTGCTAGAAGCGTCAGCGCCCAAGTCTGATTTGCAGAATCATCGCCGAAGAGGAGGTCTCGTTGCCACCAAACCAAAGCGCCCCAGTAAATCGCAGCCACGATTACTAGGCCTAAGACATTCGGTCGACGGCCCTCCATCTCGCATCACCTCAGATTTTCAGTCCTCTTCTGATTCTTCCCATTCGTCCCCGTCTGAGATGTTTACTGAGCCGCCTGCGGCCTCGATTTTCTCAATCGCTCTGGATGAGGCGTGATCTACTGTGATGTGTATTGCTCGGCTGACCTTGCCTGAACCAAGGAGCTTGTCGAAGCCCATCGGGGATAGGTCGATGGTGTCGCCCTCGTCAATCATCTGGTCTACCTGGGAGACATTGATGCTATTGTGGACTTTGCGGAGGCTCGGATCCCTGTTGAAGCCATGCATCCCCCAGTGATTGGGCATATACTTCAATCGAGTCATGAGCCTGTGCTTGTTTATGCCGGCATTTCCTCTGCCGCCTCTCTTTCCTGCGCCCCTTCCTGCTTTCTTTCCACGGCCGTGATACCTTGATCGGCCTCTGAATTTGTTTGTGCGTGAAACCATGTTAACACCTCATACCATCCTCGAAGCGAGGTCAGCGATTGCAGGGCCTCTGAAACCCAAGGCTCCGCCAGTACTGTAGGCACGCTTGATGCCGCCCCAGCCCTTTGCACCCCTTGGAGGGTGGAGCCGTAGAACCGGCTTTAGCCCCTCGACAGATTTCATCGTAGCATCGCCAGAGGCTAATGCGGAAGCGAAGGAGTCTATGGATTCGTATTCGCTGCCGCTCGAAATTGCATCGTCAGTAACTGGCTTATCACCAGACATTCGTCCCCTCTCTCGAAGGAGTGTGGCGATTGTTTTGGCGTCGACTTCGCCCCATGTGACGAAGTCTTTTGCCTTCTGGAGCATCCCTGCGTATGTTGGTCTGTCAGGAATTATCGTTGCATGGTTTACTTTTGTCAGGTTTAGCATTGACATGGTCTCCCGGATGGACCGCTCAACACCTCTGTCGCTCCTAGCTCGTATCACGAGATGGGTCATGCGCCCACCTCCCCGCGCGTTATGTGCAATCTGAGCTTGTCCTGGTCCCCAATTCGAGTCCTATTGAGTTGCTTAAGGGCATTGAATGTGGCTTGTGCGAAGTTGATTGTGGTCCTGGTCTGGCCTGCTGTGCTGGACCATACATCGGTAACTCCTGCCTTGTTCAGAACCCTTCTCCCAGTATCCCCTATGACGAGTCCCTTTCCTGCCGGTGCCGGCATCAGAGTCACGCGTGTCGACCCCGATCTCCCTGTCACCTTGATTGGGACGCTCTTTCCGGGGCCCTGGCCGGACTCCCATGAGCCGTTTCCGCGCATCACAGGTATTAGGTCGAGTTTTGCCTTTGTTATCGCCTTCTGTATGGTGCTGGCTACTTCCTTACCCTTGCATATGGCGAGACCGACGTAACCATCGTGATTCCCAACTACGCAAAGTACGTTGAATCGGACTCTTCTCCCCGAATCGGTCATTCTCTGAATCATATTCACTGCGAGGACGTCTTCTTCGAGATTGGGGATCAACGCGTCGATAATCTCGACTTCCCGTATTGGCAGGCCAGTAGCTAGAGCCTGCTGATAGGTCATTATCTCCCCATCGAGAACCATCCTTCCGAGTCTCGTCTTTGGTGTCCACTGCCTAAGTTCGGCGAATCTATCTGGGCCGCCTCTCCGCCTTGCGCCTGATTCGGGCTCTGGCGCATCGGCGTAGCCGAATGCGATTGCCAAGCCTGTTGCTAGAGTGGGGATTTCCTCCTCCTCTGTTTGTTCGATTTCTTCTTCACTCATGCGTGTGCCTCCTCGATGCTTTTCTTCGTTGATTCGACGGCGGTTGCCAGAGATTCGTCTATATGTGATCCCATAATCCTCTCCTCAGATGGAAGAACATCTTCTCCGTGAGGTATTTCGAGACCAGCGTCGATCATGCCCTTCAGAGCTGCATAGACCCTATTGCCCTTAGTCGAGGCTGCTAGGCCTATGTCTAGAATTGCAGTGTCGCAGCCCGCCGCTATTGCCTTCTTTCCTACTGCGAAACCTGTTAGATAGCTTGCAGGTATTGACTTTCTAGAGGCGTCGATAGGCCATCCGTGCTTGTCTGTGAGCGAGGAGGTCTTCACTTCGACCAGTACCTTGTCTCCTTCAGTGGCGTATTCGACTACTTGACAGGTCATTTGAGTATTGCTCACCCTGACTACTGCTCTCGGGAGTCCTCCTCGGAGCATTCGAAGTCTTCTCCTGTAATCTGTGAGACCATTCTCACGACGCTTGTAGCGGAGTCTCTGATTCTTTCCTGATGGCATCATGCCTCACCCCCTATCTCGATTCCTTCGAGTTCAATGTTGGTCTTTAGATGAGCCACTGACCTGTAAGACCCGCCTTTCGCCTTCCTGTAGAAGTAGCGATACTGGCTTGGAGATATGGTGCTGTCGGATCGCAAATCCTTCAAGGTTCTGCGCTGGGCCCTGATTGTCTTCATCCAACGGTGCTTTCTCGGATTTCTGGCATTGGCAGTTCCCTTCCTTGAGCCATGGCCTTTCCTTCTTCCCTTGGCCTTCTGAGATTCGGCCTTACGGGCTCGACCTCTGCTGTTTCCAACCAATGGCTTGGCTTTTATCACGCCTTCTTCTATGAGTTGTCGGATATCGTCCTTCTGAACTGCATTGGTAACCTCATCAAGGTAGTCCGGGTTAACCCATACCCTGTGAATGCCTACCGTACGCCCCTCTCTCCTGGAGAGTATGTCTGCGGCGAGTCTCTTCTGATTGGAGATTATCATCTCATATCCCCCTTCCTCTGAATTCTACGCCTATTGAGCACCCTAAGTCCAAGTTGGTCTGCGCGGTCATGTATTACCGAGCGCTTCCTATTGCCCACCTTTGAGCCGATTCTAACAGCCTGGCGCTCTGGATCGAGCCCATCTAGCTCTGAAATTGTGTTGACTAGGACTTCCTCGAAACCTGAGGGATGTAGTCCTCTTACGGATGCTATCTTCCTATGCCCAATTCGTACCATGGGGGTTCTGTACTTCATATTGAGTCGTTGCTTTGATTGGTAGCCCTTGGGCTTCCTCCATCCTGTTCTGGCCAATCTGAAATAGCGGAACCATTCCTGGCGCCTGAACTTGGGCATTGAGGATCGCTGGGACTTTCTTGTTAGGAGGGCTGCCTTTGTCTCATCATCCAAGACGGGTTTCTGGCGAGTCACGTACTCTCCGTCTTCATCTTCCCATTCCTCGTCGAAGAACTCCTCATCGAAATCCTCCTCTTCAGTCATATCAGACTCTTCGATTTCGACTTCTTCTTCCGCATTTTGAGCCTCTTCTGGCACGGGTTCTGAGGAGGGCTCACTGCCAGCGAGCCGCTCGATGAGTTCGGACTTCTTTCCGCCGACTTTGAGGCCTCTTTCCCTCAGGAGATCTTTCAACTGAGCGATGGTCATTGATTCATAATCCATATTTTCACCTCTCTCCGTCCTTGGAGACGATGTATATTCCATCTTGGAACACTCTCCTGTCTCTCTTCTTGATCTTGCAAGAGCGCTCTATGTTAGCAGCCGTTTGGCCGACTTTCTCCCTGTCAGCCCCAGTCACTATGACGTCCACCTTGTTTTCAACGCGGACTTGGACCTCTCCTGGCGACCATGGGAGGTTTGCTGACCGAGGGACCTTCTCCCCGAATAGATTGGTTATTGTCATGACGTTGCCATCGACCTTTAGGGTCATGGGGAAGTGAGAGTAGACTGCCTTGAGCCTGTACTCGAAGCCAGAGTCTATTCCTCTGACCATGTTTCTCAGATGTGCGGCCCATGTTCCGGCCAACGCCTTGTGCTTCCTCCTGGGGAGGTCACAGAATACGTGGATCTGCCCCTCAGCTGAGTTTATGCTGATTCTTGAGTTTCGAAACGTCCTAGATATCGATGAGCCGTCTTTGGAGAAAGTGACATCGTCGCCGTTTATGTTAGCTGAGACGCCCTCTGGGAGGTCGATCTTGTGAGTGATGCTGTCAAGTAATGGCATGTGTATCACCTCTCAGAAAATATACGCAAGAAGGCGTCCTCCAACACGCTCCTTCTTTGCATCATGATGATTCATGACTCCTTGATTCGTAGATACGATTAGCAGCCCGAAGTCTCTCGCAGGCAGGAATCTTGACTCCCACTTATCGAAGTCAGTCCTCTTTACCGAATATCTGGGTTTGATTACGCCGCATCGGTTGATAGCCCCTATGAGCTCTACGCGGAAGGCATCGCCGCGACCGTCGGATACACGTTGGAATTCTCCCACGTATCCCGATGATTGCATTATCGATAGCATTCGTTCTAGCAATTTACTGGCAGGGCTAACTGAGACCTCGTAATGGCCTGCCTGTTCAGCGTTGAATATCCGCACGAAAGCGTCAGAGAGTGGGTCGAACTGCATCCATATCACCTCAATTAAATTTCTTGAATCCTATCTCGGGGGCCACGTCCCTGAAACACTGACGACAAAGTCTGAGCCCGTGTCTGCGGATCATACCGCGCTTTCTACCGCATCGGCGGCAACCAACTGTGCGTCCAATCTCTTCACCATGCTCACGTGCCATAGAATTCACTCCTCCATGATTGTAATTCCAAATGTATCTTTGAACCATGCCTTGCATTCATCCCTCGAGACTCGATGGTGGCTTGGTAGTTTGCTAGATGCATGACGGCGTCTTTGCACTCTGTGCCCGGGTCGCTCCAGGACTATGTTGACATCGAGCCCGAATATGCCAATGTCTGGATCGTACTTCATTTCAGGGAAATCAGTGTAGTCGGCTATTCCGAAAGACAGGTTGCCTGAATCGTCAAACGACCATCCGTGAATTGTATTCTCCCTCACCCAAAGAGCGTTCTTGAGGAACTCGCTTGCTTTATCGGAATCTCTGATTGTGACCTTGCAGCCTATTGGGGCGCCTATTCTAGTGCCCAGATCCCTATTGGTCTTCCTCGAGAGCGTCCTTACTGGCTTCTGTCCAGTAAGAGATTCTAGAACTCGCTCTGCGAGCATCAGACGGTTTCCTCCCTCGCCTACACCTATATTCACCGTAACCTTGGTGATACGCGGAGTTAGCATCGGATTTGTCTGTTCGCTCATGAATTTGCCTCCAATGGAAGTGCCTTGACGTCCGATATAACGAATGCATAGGACGCAATCGTCCCGAACTCATCGAATACGACTTCATTTGGCTTGGTTGATCGCTTGATATCGATTTCCTTGATTTTCGAAGTCTCTCCGACGTGCGAACCGCCCGTCATGTAGGCCGTTGCCCCGACCTCGAATGGGTGATGAGCCGATATTTCCTGACTGGGGAGAGATATGGCTAGAGTATCTCCTGTCGAATACTCGTCGGAAGTTTCGGAAAGGAATGTTCGTCCGTCATGGAGAGTATACTGCGTTTTTCCGCCCTTGATCGTGATCTTATTGATGATTCGGCATAGCTTTGCAGATGCTTCTTTCTTGGGTATTGGCCTGTATCGTAGTTTGCCGTTGGTGTCTAAGACACAACGGTAGTTGTCGTCACCTACGGTTAGGACGTCCATCAGACCGACTGCACGGCCATGGTCAACGACAACTCTACCATCGACCATTACTTTCTTGGTGGCCAGGATTCGCTTTGACTCCCTCTGGCTTCTTGAGAGTTCGAGCACGTCTCTGAGGATTATGCCAATCGGCATGCACATCTCGAGAGGATGGCCCGACGGGTCAGGCTTCTGGACCCAGACATTCGTCTTTCGTGGGAGTGGCCATGTTCTAGGCATTGTAAGTCGCTTCATGTGGCTGCTGCTCATTCTGCTCTACCTCCTTTGGCACGCTCGAGTATTCTTCCGATTCGGAGCGGATCCGTATCATCCAGAGTGACTACTACTATGTTGGATGCATGGATGGGCAAGGGCTCTTCCTTCCCATCTGCAGTTGAGATTGAGACTCCGTCAACTTGGACTGTGCCAGTACCAGTATCAACAGCCACAATTTTGGCTCGTACGCCGCTTTTGCCACGTGCCTGTCCGAGTCTCTTGCCCCTTGAATCGGGCTTTGCCGAGTTTGGACTTCCGAAATCGCCCCTGAGAACCTCCACCTCGTCACCGACCCTTACAGTAACTGTCCTGATGGCTGCTAGTTCTGGGTCGTCAGTCCTAAGTCTGGCTCTGATACGCTTCCTCTTTACGTGTAGAGGTGCATTGAACTGTGCCTTTCTCTGCTTGCCTGGTTGCTTACTTGACATACATCCACCTCCATCATACAATTTGCTTTGCCGTTGCAGCGATTCTAGGCCAACGCTCAGCGGCTTCTCTACTGATCGGGCCCTTAATGTCCGATCCGCGAAGTTCGCCTTTCTCGTTGGTAATGACACACGCGTTATCTTCGAATGAGACCCATGTGCCATCGACTCGACGGAATGGTCTTCTCTGGCGAACGATGACTGCGGTGAATATCTGTCGGCGCATCTCAGGGGTTCCACGGCGCACTGTTACTCTAATCAAGTCCCCAACTCCTGCGGAGGGGTATCTTCGCGCTACTCCGCCCTTGCGTAGAACGTTCATGAGTTGGACAATCTTGGCACCAGTGTTGTCAACACAGTCCATTTTGGCCTGGGTGGGCAGTGCGTTCGTTACTGAGCTTGAGATCCCCTTCATTGCAACTCCCCCTTCTCAATAACGCAGAATTTAACGGTCTTGGAAAGCGGTCGGCATTCCATGACTCGTACTCTTTCTCCGACCGAAACCTCGCCTATGCAAGATGGGAGATGTGCGGAGTATCGGTGGGTTCTCTTCTGATATCTCTCATACTTGGGCATGTAACGCGTTGTCTCGCGTTCTAGGATTATTGAGCTGTCCATTCCGACAGCAGAGACGACCTTGCCTTCAATAATCTGGCCGCGGACCCTAAGTGAGCCGTAGAATGGGCAATTCTCATTTCCATCCCATTGTCCCTCTGGAGTCTTGACATCGATTCCGATATCTCTTATCTTTGCCATCATCTATTCCTCCTGTATCTTCGATTGACTCTGTCTTCTGGCCTTTGAGTGACTTTCGATCCCTCTATGACCGTATCTCCATTGTCGAGTGTGAATCTGATTACGTTCTTTGGGATCACATGGACCCCTTTCGATGACCTTACCCTCAGAGTGTGCTTGGTCTCATCGACTATCATGCCCTGGAGCCCTATCAGCCCATTGTCCTTGGAGTCGATGACTGTGATGGTCATGGCCAACCATGGTTGATTCAGCAAACTCATCACCGCACCTCCACCCTGTAACCGTTCTGCTCCAATACCTTAGCAGCCCGCTTCTTGTGTTCGCCTTGCAGCTCTATAACTCGCCCTTTTACAGTGCCACCGCTTGCGCATGCAGACTTGAGAGTCTTTGCCAGTTGGTTGATGTCTATGGCCGTATCCTCAATTCCGTCGACGATAGTAACCATCTTTCCATACCTCCTTCTTGCTGTAGAAATTACTGCTGTTTGTTGTTCCTTCGCTATCTCCTGACATATACACAGTTCTTCCGGCAGCCCACATAGATTGCAAATACCTGCCATATGGGCTCTACTCCTTCCTCTCACTGTTTATGCTCGTCAGAAGTCTAGCGATACTCCTGCGAGTCTGTTTGAATTCACCTGGGTTGGAAGAGGATCCGCCAAGTGCTTGCTGTGCCCTTAGCTGGAGGAGTTCTTCACGCAGCTCCTCGAGACGCCTGAGCATCTGCTCCATCGACATCTGATCGATATCATGCATTGAAAGGTGACTCATATCATTCCTCCTCCCCTGCAGATTTTGGAGCATTGCCCTGCTCCTCTGTATTCCATGCGACGTCTTCGACAACGGGTGGCAACCCGGCCTCGGCTCTTTCGCGAATGATGATTTCATGTGGCAGTCGGGTGCCTGGGCGCATTATTCGCACTGTGCAGCCGACTGTTCCAAGCTTCTTGACAGCAGTCGCGAATCCACTATCCATGACATCTAGAGCCACTTGTCCGCAATACTTGATGTGCCCCTTCTGGAACTTCTGGACCCTGTGTCTTGCACCGGTTATCTTGCCACTCAAGACGACTAAGCATCCTCTTGCACCGGCATCCATAATGTTCTGGACAGTGCCGTGGCCGGCTCTTCTGAAGAACCACCCTCGCTCCAGTGAGCTAGCAAGGCGGCTAGCCATGACCTGTGGGTTGAGCCTTGGTTCTTCGATCTCCTCGACTTGGAGTTGTGGCTGGAATAGATCGAAATCATTTCTAAGACGATCGTTTAATTCGCGGATAGTCTTGCCTCTTCGACCATACACTCGCCCGACCATCTCAGCTTGGATGGTCACCTCAGTCCCTTCAGGCGTCCTATTGAATTTGAGGCCTCCATAGCCTGCACGCTCAGTTTCTCTGAGAAGATATTCTTTGACTAGCTGACGCTCGACATTTCTGTGAATCGTCTTACGAATAGTGTTCTGCTTTGCCATAGTCATCCCTCAGAACTCGTCTTCCTCAACTTCTTCGCCAAAGTGCTCAATGAAAATTTCTAGATTTACTTGATAGTGATTCTTCGGGGTTGCTCGTCCTCTTGCCCTTGGACGGAATCCCCGGGATATTTGCCCTCTGTGAGCAGCCACGTGAGTTATCACCATCTCATCAGGGTCGATGGTATCATACCTCTGTCTTGCGTTGTCCATGGCGCTGTTGATCAGACGGATGAATTCTCTCGAAGCCTTGTAGGGATAGGCACCTGGTCCCATCTTGCCTTTCCTGTGGCCCGCCATAGTATTGCCTCCCTTGCCCTTTCTGGAACGTCGAGTGTAGGGGATAGCATCCTGCTTGCGCATTACGCGTTCCAAGTAATCAATGGCCTGGACAGTTGTCTTTCCGCGTATGAACTTGGCAATATGATAGCAGTGCTTGTGATGTACGTCGACATTTACTGCTCTTGCCGTCGCGAGGAATGCCCCCTCAAGCAGCTGGGTGTATCCGCTCTGAGGTTGTCCCTGGTTTCTGCTCATATTTTCACCTCACTTCAACGCTACATGCTTGGAAGACCTTGTTGCACCCACACCGGGCCCTGTGTGCTTCACTGACTTTCGAGTAGGGGCGTATTCTCCCATTGCGTGCCCGATCATCTCTGGTTGGATCTCCACCTTGACAAATTGTCTACCGTTGTGTACGCCAACGGTTCTACCTACCATAGAGGGTACAATGTACATGCTCCTGCAATGTGTCCTGATCATCCCATTTGTTGAGTGGAATTTATGCAATAGCTTCTCGCATTCCTCAGAAAGGCCTCTTGCATAGGACCTCCTTGCTCTGGCAGGCAGCAATGCTACGATGCTAAGAGCATCTGGATCGCTTTCTGGAGGGTAAAGAGGGATTTCTTTCAGCTCGTCCATAGTGTATCCTCGCCATAGAAATTCTTTCTTGCGGCGCTCGGCGACGGTTGATCTTCGCTTCCTCGCCTGCCTGCGAGCAAGTTTAGGTGAGCGGAATACCTTCTTTGATCGTGCCATGTCAAAACCTCACTCCTTCTTGCTCCTTCCACGGCCGGTTCTACTCGGCGCGATGTGGCCAACTTTCTGTCCTGGTGGAGCAGTTCTTGGGACAGAGTTTGGCCCGTGTACTGCCTGATGATTACCGCCTCCGTGGGGGTGGTCTACTGGATTCATTGCAACACCGCTTACTGTCGGGTATAATTTCCCTCGTGCCTTGGCTCGCTTGTGGGCTGCGCCGGCTTTCATGAATGGTTTCTCTGTCCTGCCGTGGCCTGCAAGTACGCCTATCGTGGCTCTGCAAGAAGATGGCAGATCTTTCAGACGGCCACTTGGCAGGCGTACTCTGACCTTATCCCCCATGCGAGTATCGACAAAGGCTGAGTTTCCGCCTGATCTGGCGAATTTCCCGCCGTCGCCCGGACGTGCTTCAACATTGCAAACTGGAGTTCCCTCGGGAATCTTGTTCAGCATGGTAACGTTACCTGGCCTGAGGCTGACCTTGGAAGAAAAGGCGAGTTTCTGCCCGACGCTTATTCCGTCTGGTGCGCCCATGTGGCCGATGCTTCCATCTTCGAAGCGGATTTTAGCAAGAGGTGCCGTGTGGGCAGCACTGTGTACAAGATCGACAACCTCTGCCATCTGCTCGGATACTCTTGGCAGAGAGTTAGCAGCCGGGAATCGATGGCTTGCGACCCTGTTCTTGGGGCTTGATCCCCTGCGTTGTGAACGTGTCCTCTTGCCCATGAATATACCTCCTCAGAATGCTCCTAGTTTCAATGCGGCTTCTTCTGCATCGTAACCATCTGCAAGACGAACGCTGGCGTGCTTGCCTGTTCTTGTGATACGTGTATTGACTTTTGAGACCTTTACGTCGAGAAGAGTCTCGACTGCTTCCTTGATTTGAGGCTTTGTTGACTCTCGCCTCACTATGAACTCAAGTCTGTTGTTATTCTGCTGACGTCGGTCGTCGCCGTCGGCGATTCTCCTGGCTTCGAGAGTTTTCTCTGTGATCCAAGGCATTTGTATTACTGCATAAGGGTCAACCATTGTATTCACCTCATCTCCTCTATTGCCTTCTTGGTCCAAACGGTCAGACGCCCGATATCTCCGCCCGGTGCAAGATCTTCTGCGCAAAGATCTCTTGCGGCGACGACATCGACGCCCGGTACGTTCCGAGCCGCCTTGGAGAGTGCTCCGGTCTGCGAAACTACCAGGAGGACTGATTTTGGAGTCCTTCTTCTTCGACCCCTCATCTTCCCCTTGCCAGCTCGTATTGAGCGCCCATTCTTAGCTCTGTCAAGATCGTCGCCTAGGCCTAACCCTTGCATCATAGCAACAAATTTTCTTGTCGCGTGGGCGAGAGGGATTGACTCGGGATCGTGGACATCTGATTCGCCATCTTTGACTTCTGTGTATTTGTCAATTATTATTGGGAATCTGAGTGATTCATCGAATCTATGGCCCCTTGATGCTACTATTTCAGAATTACAGGTTGCTGCGATGGCGGAGTCTCTGGCAATTCTCTTCTGCTTGGTATTGAATTTCATGCTCCAGTCTTTCTCCACGAGAGGCCCATGGGCTCTTCTCCCACCTCTCGTGTGTGGGTTCTGGGCTGCTGTTCTCTGGCCCGTCTTCCTCATGATTCTGGAAACGCCTCGGCCCTTGCCCCACCATTCCACGGAATGCTTCATTCCAGCTTGTGGAGCCTTCTTGCCATCATGCGTTCTATGTCCGTAGGGTTGGCGCCTATTTGCTCTTGACGAATGAACTGCATCCTTCACCATATCTTCGCGGATATCTGATGAGAATGATTCGGGTAATTCGACTTTCGATCCATCCTTTGCTGAAACCTCATATGTCTCTGAAAGAAGGCCTGCATCAACCTCTATCTGTGATATTTCATTGTTTAGGGAGTATGATGTTGCCTTCATTCAATCACACTCCCTGCTTCGATGCCGTACTCACATAGGCCAGACTCACAGGATGGGTATTTTTCCTTGGACGGATAGGATCACGGAGGCGAAGGAGGCGCTTTGCTGGGCCGGGTAGACTCCCCTGAACGAGGACATACGAGTTCCGAACCTCTCCGTAATTTAGGAAGCCTCCTGCAGGAGTTATCTCATTATTCTCAGGATCAGATATCCTCAGCAGACGCTTGTTGAGTTCAGTTCTTTGATGATAGCCGACTTGACCCGCCTGGGGAACTGTAGAACGCACATAGCCTGTTCCGAAGTCACCAAGATTACCTGCCTGACGTCGTCTCTTGCTGTTCTTGTGACTGAGTAATTTTACACCCCATCGCTTAACTGATCCTTGGAACCCCTTGCCCTTCGTGATTCCTATTACATCTATCTCCTGGCCGTCCTCCCAGACGTCATCGATCGTTATATCGGACCCCAATCTTTCACGGGCCCACTCTAATTTCTCAGAGGTTGTCCCTCCAGCAAGGTTGAGTTCCATGATCTCAGCCGTCTTACTCGAAGTACCGCTGACCAGCTGTGGCTGTGTTGCAGCGATTATCCGAACTTCAATGAGTTCGCTCGCAAGGAGTGCGTCATAGGCTGCCTGATTGAATCCTGCAGTTCTCTTGGGTATTCTGCCAGCTCGCTTGGCTGGCTTTCGACCCTCAGAAGCATCCCTCTCTCCACGGGTTGCATTGGCCAGTCTTGGAGTGATTCCGCTTGGTAGATCGTCTGGTTCGCACCAAACCTCCCCTGCAGTTCGCAGGCCATACGGGTCCATCACATATCCGCGTACGCCGAGAACCTTCATCGGAGGAGTTTCGACTACAGTAACCGCTCTTCTGACTTCTTGTCCTGCACTAGTTGATGTTGGATTCGTATTGTGAACTAGAACGTGTGTCATGCCGGCTTTCCAACCAGCGAAACCTTGGACGCGAATACCATCTGCAGAAACATCAGGCCATGCCGTAATGGTTCCATACGGACGATTGGCCCGCTTGCGCGGGCTAAAGCCCATGCTGCCACGTCGTGGTCGGTGCTTATCGGCCATATTCAGGTCTCCTTTTTTTCATAACCGCCGCAGAACCGCCTAAACGGCCTGCACCGGGCCCGTAGCGAACGGAGAGGACCGTGACACCGGCATACGACCCCGAGTGGGGTTCGACAGCCTTGGGATGCGTTCACAGAGCCCTGTGGTGTCTGGTACTCCTCGTTACGAGCGGCCTTGCGACCTGCCTTCCATTTATGAAAGAATCGGACGGCACCAATATCAATCAGGCTAGACATCACTCGATTGGAATGCTTTAGAACCGTGGTTTCAAAGGACATACGAATATGTGTCCCAGAGTGGCTCATCCTAATTTGAGAAAGGGGTTTCTTGAAGCCCGCGCATATCAACTTGAAGGAGTTGCGGAATCCTTGCAGTCATCGACTCTTCTGGTTTATCCGACTGCAGGGGGAAAGACAGCAGTTGCAGTCATGGCGATGGCTGAAACTCTCCATAGAGACGAAGGTGCGATAGTGATTATAGCACCCACCGTAGGATTAGTCGATCAACATCAAAGAACTATCTCGGAATGGTTAGTTTCTGATTTTGAATCGGTTTCTCTGACGGGTTCCACCCCTCCTGCAAAGAGAAAACAAATATGGAAGATCTCCAGAATCGTAGTGACTACGCCTCAGATTTACAGAAATGATGTTTTGTCCGGTTTGGTTGTGCCCTCGGACATTAGCCTCCTGATTATCGATGAGGCTCACCACGCAGTCGGCAATCATGCGATGGCGCTATCTGCAGACCTCCACATGGAGAATGGCGGAGAGAGGATTCTTGCAATGACTGCAAGCCCTGGATTTTCTAGAGATCATGTTCGCTCATTATGCAACAGACTTTCAATAGATAGGATACATCTGAGATCTTCTGACGATCCGATGATGAAGGAATACCTCTCTGACTTGGACATTGTCGAAATCCGTGTTGACGTTCCAAATGAATTGCTCGAATTAGCCGCCCCCATACGTGGATGGCAACGAAGCATAGTGGATGTGGAGCGGCGACTGGGGAGATATGTGCATGAGGGTGCAATTGGCTATGCTGGCCTTTCAAGTGCGATGGAACGTGCTCAAGCTGCAATAAGAAGGGGAGATGGGACCGGATATGCTTCTGTGTCTCGAATAGCTCTGGCTATGACTCTGAATCATCTGATTAATCATCTCCTATCCCAGGGTGTCGCTGCTGCACGAGAGTTCCTAAGAAGAAAATCCGTAGACTCGGATTCAAAGAAGAAATCTAGCAGAGATCTGCTCAAAGATCGAAGAATCAGGTCATTGATCGAAAAGCTTGACGATATGCGAGAAGTGCACTCCAAGATAGGCTCCGTCAGAAGGCTCGTAGCTGAACGCCTACGTAGGAACAGAGATGGAAAGATAATCATATTCGCTACATATCGAGATACGGTCTCAGCGATACATCAGGCCCTTTCCGACATTAGCGGAGCGCATCCCGTTAGATTCGTCGGGCAGGCAAACAGGGGGGAAAGTGGACTCAGTTCGGGAGAGCAAATTGAGACTATCAATTCATTCAGGGAGGGGCATTACAACATACTGGTTGCTACTTCCGTGGGAGAGGAGGGGCTAGACATACCCTCTGCAGATCTTGTGATCTTCTACGAACCAGTCGGAAGTGAAACTCGGACAATTCAGAGAAGAGGGCGAACTGGAAGAAGAAGGCAGGGCGATGTTGTCGTACTCATAGCAGAGGGAACAAGGGATGAGGGCGCGGTTTCAGCCTCACTGCGACGAGAGCTGGCCATGAAGAGGTCTATTCACTCAGTCAGAAGGTTGCTTACCAGTGGCCCTATAGATTACAGTCTCCTCGATTCTTTCACCGTGGATCTCGGTGTTGAATTCGTAAAAGCTGAGTTCTTCATCTCGGAAGAAAGAGGCAGACATGCTGTGAATCTATCGGAAGAGAGGAACCCTGCCAGAGTTATTGATGATGTAGAAGAAGAGGTTTCGTCTTTATCGGATCCTTCATCATTTCGACCTAGGGGGCAATTCGGTCTTGAAGACTTCAAGAGATGATGATTCCGATACAGATTCAATCGCCGATTACAGCGAGCCTGGTTTTCAGCATCGCAAGTCTTTTTGGGAAATTTCCAGTGACGAATGCAACGTATTCGGAAAGATGCACTACAGGCACATTAGTATTCAATCCCGTTGATCTAGAGGCCTTGCCTTGGTAGATATCGAGGACCCCATGGGATAGAGTACAGGCGCTGATAAGCATCTTGGCACCGCCGGCCTTGGCCTCTGAAAGTATTGTAGCTGATTGGCGTAATACTGTCTGCTCCTCTGAAAACAATCCGGGGGTGCCTGCTGAAGAGGTGCGAGAGGGATACCTTACAGGGGTTCCTCCAGAAGATTCTATGATTGATTCTAGATACCATGGGTCAAAAACATCATCTCCGCCTATCAGCCCCTCCTGCTGAAGATTTGGCCCGTAGTACGGGGCTAATTTGGAGCGGATTGGATTCTTGACTTTCTTTGAGAATGCCTCCAATCCAATATCTTCAACGAGAACTTGGAGCAGGTGTCGTATTCGAACGGTGCCCTCTAACGTTCTCCCTGTCGTTTTCTCAAGCGTGGCGTTGACGGTGCCCATCATGTTCAGATCAGATTTCAACATATTCAGATCCTCATAGAGCGTTGCAGCGGTAGTGGCGCATGGGGTGATTATATCCAAACCTAGGTCTTCTGCCATCGACATTGTTCTAGCATTCAGGGTTGCCTGAAGGGGGCGGTTTGCCTGCCCGAGTATCCCTGCCCCGCAGCTGGTTGCACCGGGTAAATCGATGAGTCCGATGCCGAGGGAACGACAAGCTGCGCGCATGGTTTCATCAACTTCAGGAGCGCTGCTGTGGGCCACATTTCCCGGATGGTATGCAAATTGGATTGGCATATACGGTGACCTCAGAATCTTCGATCTAGACTATTGAAAATTGATACAACCTCGTGGTGCTTGTCGACTCTCTTATTGAATTGCCTCGGCATCTTTCCTAATCCTGCAGGAGGTGCGACCAATGCTAGGATATCGTTTACCATCTTTCCGCCGGTTCTCGTGAATCCTGTGACCATTCTCGCAGTGACGCCGGATGAGAGGTTGGAGAGAAGTCCGAGTGGACCGAGTACTTGACGGTAAAGTACCGTGTCGTTTACTTTGCCACTGCTCTTCAAAGTCCATGCATACCACCAAACGTGTTTTCCATGGCGCCCATTGAAACCATTGACCTCCAAAGCACGTGTCCTGGCGCTTGACAGAGCTGCTTGGATATCGCGTCCGGCGAGAGGTTGCCTTCCGAATGGCGCCATGTCTGTCTCAGCCAAAATCGTATCCGCGCCCGCTAAGGTAGCATCAATCGCACTTATCCTCTTATCCGATGTACGTGGATCACATCTTCTAACCCACAAATCTAGACACACCGAGGGGCCGAGATACGAGTCGGCGTAAGCCACAGCATCAGAACATGAGTGTATGACTTGGGGGCCGGCATGATTGGACATTGAATGCAATTCAGCTGCCTTGAAGGGCTCCATCGGGCCGATGGCTATTCCTTGCTCCGACTTTACTGCCTCCCTAGTTCTCGAAACATGCCAGATCGAAGCGATTTCTCGCTTCTTTAGTAGTCCATCGAAATCAACGCATAAGTCTCTCAGCACATCATATCCGGGAAGTGGCTCTATGGTTAGCATCACAGGGCCAGGCCTCCCATTGGAAAGGCGGTCTATCCTTGTGGATCCAGGCAATGTCACACGGCCATTAACCAGTAATGCAGTACATGGGTCATGGGGGGCGCCATCCGTAAAGCATAGACTTCCATCGTGAGTTCTTTGGATTGACCGAAGTGCGCCTAAAAGGGTAGTATGCCCGTTTAGGGAGCAAAGCCACGTGTCAGTTCCGCTTGTTCTCTCATGCGGGTCATACCTGAAAACACTGAGTTGGACCTCTACTTCTCCCGCCGAGAGATCCGGTAGTGTGAATCCGTCCTCTCCTTCCGCGGCTGAAACACCGCCGCTCACTAAATCTCGAATTGCATCAATGAGCTCTTCATGGAGATTTCCTGAATCATCAGTTGCCGACAGCATGGTGAGTGCTTCTTCTGCCCAAATAGCCGCTGGAGCCTCATAATCGACATCACAATCGACCCGGTTTACCACCCTGTTCGCACCCAACTCTTCCAGTCTTTTGTCCCAGTCTTTACCGGACTGGCAGAATAGTTCGTAGGAAGTATCGCCTAGCGCTAAAACTGAGAAGGACATCCCGTCCATTCTGGGTGCATCGTCCGAAGCTGCAGCCTGCCAAAGAGCCTCGGCATTATCTGGCATCTCGCCCTCACCCCACGTAGAACAAACAATTGCGACCCGCTTCATCGAAGCCATTGAATTAATATCGAATCCATCCATATCATGAACTACTCCTTCCATGCCATATTGGCTAGCATTCTTTGCTAGCTTGGCAGCCAATTCTTCTGAATTCCCAGATTGAGAACCAAAGAATACATTCAATGTCCTATCTCCAGCAGAAAGAAATGCTCCAAGATCGCCACTATCGGCAGGGGGTGCAGAGGTGTCCGATGCGGATTCTTCAAGAGTCTCGAGCTCAGGTTCTGAAGAAGGGACGCCTACCTTGTCTTCCTCGAAGACACCCGATGAGTTGACGGCCGCGAATTTAGATAATGCTTCCAGGGTGAAAGCAGCCGCAGGATCTTCATACTCAACATCACAGTCTAGCCTAGCCACCAGCCGATTTGCCCCTTGCTTCTCGAACCAAGAGTCCCAATCCTTTCCCGACTGACAAAAAAGGTCGTAGGAGGTGTCTCCTAATCCACAAACAGCGAAGTGGCATCCTTCCAAAGAAGGGGCGGCATCAGAACTTGCAGCTTGCCACAAATCCTCTGCATTGTCAGGCATCTCGCCCTCGCCCCATGTGCTGCAGAAAATGAGGATACGCTGATTTGAGGAAATATCTGCGAGAGTGATCTCATCCATTCCCTTTGAAATCGGCGTGAGGCCGTATTTGCTGCTAAGTTTGGATGCGGTTACTGCAAGGTCTTCTGAGTTGCCTGATTGAGAGCCGAATAAGATCAACAATGGAAGACCTTCACTCATAGTAACAACCCCTGCCCGCATATGCGATTGATTTTGTCCTAGTATGGCGACTCTTGAACTTGATGATTATACGTACTTCACATATCCAGTCCGTCGAAGTCACCGTCCATTGCGGGAGACCCCCCTTTGCTGGATATCACATCATCGATTCTTAGGATCATCACTGCTGTTTCGCTCGCAGATTGGATAGCCTGTTCTACGACCCTGGTCGGTTCATACACCTTCCCAGCTTGCATATCTACGACGCCTCCATCGTAAACATTGACTCCGTGACGGTTCTTTCCCTCGGAATGTGCCTTCCTAAGAGCAATGATCGTGTTGACGGGGTCTAGGCCGGCATTCTCTGCTAGAGTCCTAGGAATGACCTCAAGAGCACCTGCGAATGCTTCGATGGCCATCTGCTCCCTCCCTCCGACGCCTTCGGCGTATGACCGGAGGTCTCTGCTTACTGCAGCCAATACCGAGCCACCGCCGGTCAGAACCTGTCCGTCCTCGTGAGCGACTGAGACTACGCCAATGGCATCATCAAAGGCTCGCCTGATTTCATCTACGACATGTTCGGTGCCACCGCGGAGAAGCACTGAAACTGCCTTCGCTTGCTCGCATCCTGTAATGAAAACCATGTCCGAGTCACCGATTTTCCTTTCATCCACACGAGCAGCATCACCGAGGTCTTCAGGCGACAGGTCGTCCAAGGTGGTTACGATTCTACCGCCAGTGGCCTTGGATAGCGCTTCCATATCGCTCTTCTTTGCTCTCCTGATGGCGAAGATTCCTGCCTTGGCCATATGGTGCTGCGCCAAATCGTCGATTCCTTTCTGACAGATTAAGACATTCGCACCTGAAGAGGATATGGTGTCTACGAGTCCTTTGATGTAGGATTCTTCCTCTTCTAAAAATTGGGAAAGCATACTTGGGTCAGTGATCTGTATTTTCGCATCGACTTCGGTCTTCTTGACCTCGATAGCGGAGTTGACGAGTGCAACCTTTGCCCCCTCTACGGAGCGTGGCATCCCCGAATGGACCCTTTCCTTATCCAAGATTATGCCATCGACCAGTGAGCTGTCTTTGATCGAGCCTCCTTGTTTCTTCTCGACCTTGACGTCATCAAGGTCGACTATTACTCCGCCGTCATCCTCCTGGGCTACGGCGATTACTGCCCTGACACATATGTCTGAGAGGAATTCCTTGACCGCTCCAGCACTCTTCCCAGTAAGTGCGGTCTTAGCGACTTCAGCAAGTGTCTCCTCATCCACCTCTATAGCATGATTGTCAATCAAATCAATGGCCTTGTCGGCTGCTAATCGGAAACCCTCGCAAATTACGGTAGGGTGCACATTCTGCTCAATTAAGTCCTCTGACCTCTTGAGGAGTTCGCCCGCCAGAACAACCGCGGTTGTCGTTCCATCGAAACAATGCTGCTCTTGCGTTTTTGCTATCTCGATGATCATCTTGGCAGCAGGATGTTCGATATCCATCTCTTTGAGTATAGTTGCGCCATCATTGGTAATCACCACGTCGCCCATGCTGTCTACAAGCATCTTGTCCATACCTTTCGGCCCTAGAGTGGACCTTACTGCCTCAGCAACTGCCTTCGCAGCTGCTATGTTGTTGCTCTGTGCAGTTCTACCGCTAGTTCGCGTGGTTCCTTCCTTGAGGATGAATATGGGCTGCTGTCCGTTCGTCATAGGCACACCTTGCTGGCATGCGAGCCAAGAGAGGGGGTGTCATAAGCCCTGCCACTCGGAAAAAGATGCTAATCGTCCGTATCCGGGGGCAGAGGAGGCGGTGACGGCGGTTGATGGAAAATTGACTGGGCCCCTCCGAGAGCGGAATTAGCAACTTGATCGTCCGCTGGAAGGTAGTTGCCATACTGCTGGTCATCGAAGTTCGTGTATTCCTCCATAGGGCCGCTTGCGCCACGGAATATTCTGAATGCTGCGAGCAGGATGGCGATGGCGCCGGCTATTCCGGCTGCGATGAAAATGTAGTTGCCTAAAGTCAACCCTATTTCTTCGACATCTGGACCTACTTCGATGGGATTTGATTTTACCATCGTAAGAGGCGTACTGCTGCTGGTCTTGTCTATGTCTGTGTCGACTAGTAGCGTGAGTTCAAAGTCGACATTATTTTCTTCCAGATTTCGGAGATTCTGCTCGTTTATCACGACCGTGACTGTGACGACTCTCAATTCATCGGTATCCAATACGAAGTCGCGATCACCGGTCTCTACTCTTGCATCGAAGACGTTGAAGAACAAGTCCGATTGTCTATCGATATCGACCCTCACAAGTTGCTCATAAGAGGGGTGTAGATTCCTGATGGAGAATGATAGCTCGTATGATCCTTCGTCGGATATGGTTACTCGTGATTGCTCAGGGAAAATCTGAAGCCATCCGACCGATCCAACATCGAAAACTGCCGAACCTGAGTCAGTCACCACTACGTTTCTCTGTGCTGCTACATCTGATGAGGCGTGCATCGAAACGACTCGTTCACCGAATGTTCCGGAGTCGAAACTATACGATGCAGTGACATTGTAAGAGGCTCCCGGTTGAATCCAGGGGGTCAAATCTCCATCTTCACCGCTATCGACGTTCACATCATCCAGATGTTCGAACGACAGTTGATACCTATCGACTTGATTGCCCCTGTTCCACACTTCCCATCGAAGAGTTCTGGGTTCGTCCCCTCCGCGGTAGACCTCTTCGGACATGTCTAGATCAGCGACCTCCACCAGTTGTGTGGATGGCACCGTTACCAACATGCTGGCTTGAGTCTCATAGCTGGGATCTGACTGACTCCTTGCTGTTATCCTAACCAAATACGACTCATTCTGAACTCCATATGGCATGGGAAGGAGGAGCAGGGCCGCTGTATCTCCGCCGAATGGGTCGATTCCCAGGGTAGAGGGCGTGCTAAGCTGTGCTTTCAGGGATAGATCAGCAGTGACGAATAGATCGAAGGCTTCCTCCGAGTTT
This sequence comes from Euryarchaeota archaeon UBA250, assembly GCA_002504845.1. Lineage (GTDB taxonomy): Archaea > Thermoplasmatota > Poseidoniia > Poseidoniales > Thalassarchaeaceae > MGIIb-N1. The sequence goes on from DATW01000027.1 coordinate 23,283, forward strand.
CCATGGTTGATTAGGACTATCTCGACGATTCTTGAAACATTGTCTGCAGGTATGGTGGCATCACTGAACTCAGGTATAATTTCAAGTTCTAACTTATTCAAGACCTGTATCTTCAACAGTCGGTCTGCAGGGAAATTGTTCGGGGCTTTTCCATTGACATCGATTCTCAAATCATACACGCCCGGTATCGCATCCCCCGGCACAGTAACATGGGCAATTAGATCCACTTCCTGCCCTATGGATGTGAATATTGTCTCAACATCATCACCATTCTCGTCCGTCCATCTGATCAGTTGAGAGGGGTCCCAAGTTGGCTCATCGAGGTAAACGCCACCTAGATTCCAACTGCCTATCTGATTGCCTGTATTACTGAATGTCAAAGGCACTGCTCCTGAATCTCCGGGGAACATCTGCAGATGCGGGTCTCCGCCAGATGGGTTATACTCGAGATCAATAAAGCCAGAATAAGATGGTTGGACATCGATATATTGGACAATTGGCTTACCTAGATCGAGTTTAGAGACATTGGTCAAACCGTCATTGATGTGTATGTGCCATTCCAGAGATTCAACAGATACGCTCGCGGGTATGGAGAGGTTGAACCATGCTGGCATGGTACTCTGTGCCACGATATTCTTAGTCACGATGAAGGAATCTTTGTCATTGGTTCCTGGAGTGTCAATCCTGATCAAATCTGGCCATGAGGAGTTTGTAACTTCGCTGTATATTCTCAAAGTGATATCGACGTAACCATTGTTCGTGATGCCGCATTGAAGTTCCACGGGATCTCCTACTGGTATGACTGGGTGTGCCTCTATGCCCTCCTTGTAATCGCCAACACA
>DATW01000027.1:24510-38875 GCA_002504845.1 Euryarchaeota archaeon UBA250
TCCACTTCTATGCCGGATGTTGCGTTCGTTCCGTCACTCTCGAAAAGATACGACATCCTATATTCTGCGCGAGGATGTACATCAGACATATCCCAAATCAATTGTTCCCACGAGCCGTCTGTTGGGAGTGTCATGTTTGTTAGATTGAGTTGTTCAGTGTTCAGACCAGAAACGGCCTGCAGAGATACTGAGTCCCCTAAGCCCATCTCGCCCCTTGCATGGGTGACCAATTGAATCGAATAGAACTGGTATCCTCTTACTATTGCGCCGCACATGAATGTGTCGTGCACGGTACTGATTTGGGTATCCATGGACCCATCGCCCATCCCATGGAGCATGGTTCCATCCGAGAATACGTCTGTACAAGCAGTATCTAAGGCTCTGAAGCCGAGATGGAGCCTGTCTATACGGCCACTAGCGTAATCCAACTCACTATCCCCGGAAACACGCCAATGCGCTGAACCGACTGCAGATGAGTTCTCCGAATAGTCCAATCTCCAATGTCCTGCATCATCCGGGTCTGTCGACAATGTGCCGTCTGAATCATATCCTGCAGTCATCCATATGAGTCCATTATTGGGGGGGTTTGGGCAATTAGGTACTCCATCGCCGTCAACATCCGAACACCACCCCTCATCAAGAGGGTCGTCTATCACTGCGACGGGTATTTCTCTCGCCAAGTAATCATTCAGAGGATCTTCATCAATACCGACGCCCGAGTATATTTCGACCGAAACAAGCAGCCCCCCGGAGAGTTCACCTTCTTCTGAGAGTACGCTATGCGAATAATTTGGTACATATGTGAATGATTGCTCCTGTGCCTCTCCTCCCGTTAAAGTTGCATTTGATGTGAATTCGGCGAGTATGATTCCTACTGGATGTGTCACATTCACATAATAATCAGCATACTGGCCCTGTGCACCTATCCCTATCTGGGTGATCGTGACGTCAATCGTCAGGGATTGGTGCCTCACGATGTACTCTGAAAGCGAGCCGTCTGGCTGTTCCCACGTGGGGAGTTGTTTGCCTACACTAGCAAATTCGATTGAAGATACTTCGAAATCGGTGATTGCAGCACGTGGCCCTTCTGATTGATTATCGCCGTCTCCAAGGGAGGATACAGCAAGCGGGTAAGCCGATGCCATCATGAGTGCGAATAGCAGAGATAACGCTGCGACGCGACCAGCCATGTCTGCGACGGCCATTAACAGCACACATAGAGGTTCTCACCTGATGAGCCATTCACGGCATCGGGTTAAGTGTGCAACAAGAGGGGGCCTGAGCGGCTGCTTGGATGAAGGACTTATTCGTCTTGCTTTTCGGGGCCGGGGTGATGCTGACGAAGAATAGCCGACATAGGGCCTTCCTAATGTTGGTGGTACTCGGGCAAGTGTCTTTCGTACCGATAGTAATTTTCGGATTGACCAGATTCATCGAAACGGGTTGGAGCAACGGTAGCCCTTTCCTCCTGTTCAGATGGGACCTGATACCTTGGATATGCTCTACAGGTATTTTCTACGGCATGATGTCTCTAGCTCTTGCAATATTGATGAGTGGTTGGATGCCCGCGGCTATTGCTCTCAGAGGTGGTTGGTTTGCATTCTTTGGAATCAGGGGGCGAAGTAGGGACCCTAGATGGGTAGACAGGGCGTCTACCGATCTTTCCAAAAGTCCGTATGGAAGATTAGCAACGCTTACATCTAGACAACGTGATCGTTTTGAGCTGATATTCATCCATGGCGGGCTACAAATGCTTGCCATCCCCATACAGGCCGTATTAATCGGCCTCCCCATTCTTGCAATAGAATATCTTCCGGAGGGCATCATCAGAAATGGGACGACCCTTGAGTTGGTTAGCGTGGTGTACCTCGTTTCGTTATGGGTTGGAATGAGGGTGCAGGCTGCTTATTCCCACAGGCTGGTAGTGCCTGCTACTCTTGCTCGTCGGTTCCTTGGAAGGACTGCTCAGATGTCGTGGGTTCTTCCTGTAATCGTGTACTGGTTCATCGCTAGAACTGTACTTGTTTCCCTTCTGTCCCTGATGAGCATCGACCTCAGTGCCCAGACGATTGAATTCGATATACTGATACTCGAAGAAATATTGCCCGTGGAACAATCCTCGGAGAGTACTTCACTAATCGACTTAATCGTTGCAATGGGTGTTCTTCCGATTGCCACGTTTACTACAATCTCAGTCCTGGCTGGCGGATACGAAGTACCGGACTGGATGGACCCGAGTAAGCTTGTGGGTAATATGAGAGACGCGGCCCTTACGGATGGAAAACGTGGACAATAGAATCAATCGTCTTTTCCGGATATTCTCGCAATGACCTTAGCAACCCTATCCATGCCTCGATCGATATCTTGTTTCGAGATCGTGTAAGCGAATCTAAGATGGCCCTCGCCTGCTTCGCCGAATGCAGAACCGGGGCTACAAAGAACCCCTTCAGATAGCATTTCCATGGCTAATTCTTCACTCGTCATGCCCTTGGCATCTATCTTAGGAAAGACATAGAAAGCCCCGTCAGGCACATGGCACGAGACTCCTTCCATCTCATTCAAACGAGAGCATATGAGGTCCCTTCTGGTTTGAAATTCATCTCTCATTTTGTCAGGATAGTCTGAGGCCTGCTCCATGGCAGCAAGAACTGCATACTGCATCGCATCGTTTGAGCACGCCGTGACATAATACTGCATCTTAGTAACCTGCTCCATGGCCTCAGAATTGGGCGATAGGACATAACCAATCCTCCACCCAGTCATGGCGAAAGTCTTCGAGAATGAATTCAGCATTATGACTCGGTCGTAGCCAGCTCCTAGGAAGGAAACATGATCGCCGCCGTAGACTATCTTGTCATACACTTCATCAGTTACTATCCATAAATCATGTTTTGCTGCAAATGAAACGAGCTTGTCTCGCTGATCTGTGTTGACAGTTGCTCCCGTGGGATTGCTTGGGAAGTTGTAAAGAATAGCAACCGTTCTATCTGTGACCAGCGTCTCGAGATCATCCACATCTGGTACGAATGCATTCTCGAATCTGCACGGATAGGTAATTGCACGCCCGCCGCATATAGCAACATCCGGGGGATAGAGGGGGAAATATGGCTCCGGTATGAGGACCTCGTCATCAGGATTTACAATTGCTAGGAATATGTCCAGAAGCGCATTTGTACCGCTCATAGTCATGCAAACACTTGATTCACCAAGCCCGGGTTCCAAATGTTTCCAAGACTCAGCGATCTTTCTTCTTAACTCCGGGAGCCCTCCCGTTGAGGTATACTTGTTATGTCCATTCAACATGGCATTGTAAAATTCATCGATAGCTACGGTTGGAGGTTGGAAATCCGGTTCGCCCAAGCCAAACTGAATTGCATCGTCCCCAGCCATATCAAACATCCTCCGAATTCCAGTGGGTTTGATGGCACGTGCCCTGTCGGAGAAACCAGCCATGAGGCGTACGTGGTGGCCCTAGGGATATGAACTACCGCATGAAAATAGAATTTGCATTAATAGGATAATTTGGTGGGGGCACTGGGATTTGAACCCAGACCAGCGGGTTTCTTCCGCTCAGCACGCACCTGGACGATGCGCACTCTCGGGTCGCGACGGGTCGGTGCTCCAGTTGGTCATCATGTCCATCAGGAAACCTACGCGTCGTCACTCCCGTGCAACTGGAGCCCACGATACTACCAGGTTATACTATACCCCCATTGGGTGTATCGCCCTGAAGTTAGACGCTTATCATCGTCTCGGTCAAGTCACATCGATGTTGAGAGTATTAGGAGAGCATCTCGAACGGTCCACCAGAGCCCGATTACAATGATTCCTAGCCCCCAAGTTCGAATTCTTATCCTCATCGACATCGGACCAATGATTCGCGCCAACCTACCGGTCACCGCAACAATGAGCCTGCATGCTACGACCATGCAACCGCCCACGATAGAAAAGGCGACTAATGCCACAATGGCCAGAAGGGGCCCTATTATCGAAATATTTGCCGCGGAGAGGACACCCTGGGCGACGAGAGTCGGTTCTGCAATTGTGGTCAGAAGAGCAACCCACACCCCCATGTGGACATCATCAGATGCTTCCTCTGGACTCGTCCAAGATTTGGAAGATGGCGTCAACCTAGAAAATATGACCCTTGAAATTCGATCAATAGGCTCCACCGCCCCTTTGGATAGGATGCGGTGTCCCATGAGCACAGCAAATATCCCCATGCTGATCGATACGGGGAGCCACATTTTCTGACCGAACACGCCTATGAGGAGGCACAACGGTGCGAACCAGATGGCGAAACCCAAGGATGCGAATGATATGGACAGCAGAGCCCCTGTACCAGGGAATTCGCCCTCAATTGGATCTCGGACACTTGAGCTGCGAGGCAATGCCAGCACCAAGAGCGGGAGGAAGATGAATGAAAACGGCAACATGACGAGGGCAAATGCATTGCCTATAGCATCGTTATCGGAATCGGATATGGAATCTAGTATCTCCGTACTTGACATCGACCTTGGGCTCCAATGGCTAACAAAGCCATTCGCATCCAGAATGATGACTGCGTCTGAGGGTCCGCTAGGAAGGCTTCTTCCAGCATCCTGGGAAGCTGTATCAAGTAATACCGGCCATGATTCATTGATGTATGCGGCGTGTTCGTCCACGTCGATGGCTAGGAGGTCGGGGGACGTTGCTATCTGCACGAATGCGATATCTTTCTCAGCCAGATTCATCGCCAAAGAGAAATCTGCATATTGAGTCGCTGCATTAGGAGATCCTGGGACGAAAACCCCCACCACCAAAGCATCATGGCCTTCAAGAAGCGAATCGAGAGATTGTGACCCACCCGAATGTGAAAGCAGAGCGAATGATGGGGGATGGCTTTCACTTCTAACCGGATTATGATCGATGTGGCCCAGAGAATACGCCGGAGCGGTGGTGGCGATTACTAGAATCAAGAGTGTTCCGTAAATGGGCATTGGGAGTACCGCGTGTCGTATCCCCGCGATAACGCCACCGAGCATGATTAATGGTATGAGTGCTGCTGCAATTGACGAGTTCATGAGAGGGTCTTTGTCTGGGAGAACCTGGAACCTGAGTACGGCATATGCTTCACATTGCTCCGCATATGGTCTGTCTGAGAGTTGGATGCAAACATCGATCATGTACCTTCCTGGGCTCAGAGGATCGGATAGACTCCAAGTTCTGAGAGATGCGTTTGACTCTCCGACGGATGACCCGTGGGGGTCTTCGAAGTGATCCACTCGCAAATCTTCATCGTAGAATGAGTGGACCATGTCCGACCAATCCACATATGGACCCACGATGTCAACTGTTTGAGTGGCATAGTCAGATTGCCCCCATGGGGATGAGGGATCAAATTCAATTCTCACAATACGATTCAAATCTACTGTCTTAGATATCGAAGGGTTGAGCACATCACCCTCGATTACTATTCCCGAATGGGCATCGAAAGTGCCCCAGTAAACATGTCCAGTCTGAGCGCACTCGTGTTGTACGGATACTTGCAGTCCGATTGTATCGCCAGGACCTAGGCTTACATTGACATCTTGTGCGCTCACAGTGAAGAGGTGCGGCGCCGCAAATGACTCGTCCATCACCAGAGTCTGGGTGGGGGCTTGATCCAGAATGACGTATGAGCCCATCACGAGAGAGACAAAGAATGTGGTTGTTGAGCCGAGGGGTGAGCCTGGAAGAATGTTGGACAGGCGGCAGGCATCTGACTGGGTCGACAAGGAAGCAAAGAGTTCCACAGTGATATTCCCGCTCAACCCAACGGGGCCCTCTAAAGGTTCAGAGTATATGTCGAAAAGAGTGGTGGGGAGTACCGATGATGTCTTGTCAAACTCGATGTCTCCCTCCGGTAAGCCCGTTACCATCGGCCATTCCCTATCGATTGTCGCATCGCCGGGCACACCGTTCAGAAATAGCCTATGTTCTTGCGGCAAGACCCATTCGATGCCAGGGCCATCTGAACTCTGAGCCACCACATGCCCGGAAGAAAGAATCAGCAGCAGAGCAGTTGCACCAAGGCACAAGACGGCTCTGCCTCCCATACTTGGGTGGCTGGGCAGGGTGCTGTTGAATGCTCTGTCCATAAGCATCAGAATATTGTGACGTAGGCTGCCCATCCGGCCAATGCGCCGAAAGAGGTGGCGAGAAAATTGACTGAATGTTTACCTAGTAAGCCTCGGTTCTCCATAAGTTCCCCAAGGATGGAATCTATCTGACATCCGATCCAACCTATGGTTGCGATTATCGCAGCTGTTTCGAGTGAGCCTGCTGACTGATGTTCTACCATCAGTCCGATAGCGGCCACGGCAACCATGCTTGCGCCCATCACAGACCCAAACATGCCGAGAGGCGACATCCCGCCATTGGATCCTGTGGGGACGGATTTGAGTGTAATTATGCTCCTTGTGCGGCTGTCCATGACCCCTATCTCTGATGCCAACGTATCGGACAATGCCACTGCCACGCTCGAAGAAATTGCCAATGCACCCCATCCCGGTGCGCCATTAATCTCATGGATGAGTACGGCGAACGCAGGAGCGCCGCCATTTGCCAGCACATTCCTCCATCCCCTCGATCCTTCGTTTGCTTCGGCGAAGCCCATGGCCTTCTTTTCGGTGTACTTCCAACGGGTCGCGATTGATGCAGACAAGAGGAAGAAGATCAGGAGTGCTAGCCATGTCCAGTGTCCCATGAAACCTATTATGCAACCTATTACGGTGGCTGCTGCAAGACCTCCGGCATCTAGTGCCCTAGTAACTACACAGACCCCGAGTAGTCCGAAGATTAGTGCGAGGAGGATGGTCTGATCTGTAATCTCCATCGGTCGGCGCGTGGACTAATTGATGAAGAAGGATTCGACAATCAAAGTGCTCACTGGGCACTTCCTAGGCCGGAGAGTGGTTTCTCGACTCCCTCAAAGTTAGCAATATGACGGATATGACCATGCAGAGGACCACTGTCACCGTCATCAGAAGCGATGCTGCCTCGCTAAATCCAGCTCCTTCCGCGGCCGCGTATGATCCCACGGACAGCCCATTCCACAAAGCGTGGCCGAATACTGCAAGGCAAAAGGCAAGTGGGATGGAGCGTGAAATTGAGGCAGTGCCAGATTCATCAGACGTGATCTGCGAATCGTCTGTAAGATGTTTTGGATCACGTGCGGACCAGATGCCGTCGGAAAGAGCCGCTTCCAAGAATGCTGATGTCTCTGTGAATCCGTCTCTTAGCCCGTCGCCATCTACATCGACGCCCATTTTCTCGACTGCATCTATGACTCCAATTTGCGTCCTTGCAATTGCCAACGAGATTTTCATGTTGAGGCCTCTTGAACCGACGTAGCCTCCGATCGCAGAGCCGACTAATGCGGTCCATAGAGCATGGGCAGGTATCGACCCTACACCTCTGATCAGGGTTGTGGCTGCCAAATTAGCGGGACCGCCGAGAAGAGAGCCAGCTACATACTGAACATTCTCAATCAGAGCGAATCCCAACCCTACACTGAAACCCACCATAAAACCGGATCTTGGCCCACGTAGTATCGGTATGAACAGGATGATCGCCAGTGCCTTACAAGTTTCTTCGATGATGGGGGCGCCGACTGCTATGAGTGCCATGTCAGTCTGGATAGCGTTCCACGACGAGGGGATCATTCCCGGAGTTAGTAGGGAGTTTGCCAAAAATGCTGGAAAGGCACTGAGCATTCCTGCGACCAACCAGCCTTCGGCCTGCACCCGTCTTATCGGTAGGCGTAATCTTCGACTTGCAACAGACCACCATGCAAGAACGGGGATAGAAAAACCAAGTAGCCAAAGAGGTACGGCGAGCAAGATGAAAATGACTATGGCACCGTCTGATATTCCTGATGAGGTCGTTGCTACTGAAAGTAAGATGCTTACAAATACGCATCCAAGAAATAGAGCCCATGGGCTCCATGATGAGGGGAACTCAAGCGGGGTGCCGTCAAGTAAGAGGTGGCGTTCCATCCTTGTGGGGTTCATCGTAGTGATTGAAGTCGAATCAGCCCGATTGTGGAGGGTCGAGCCATTGGAGTCCGGTATGGCATTCCAAATCTGTATCACAGAGGGCCTGGTCAGTCTGAGGACGAAAAGTACGAGAGGGATCGCAAACAAACCACCGCCTATGATTAGCAGAGGGTTCCATTCCAGAACACCTATCGTTAGCATCAATGCTGCATAAAGCAACAAAAAGGCTGGCAAAACTGTCGCCATCATACGACCATATGTCCTCCATGGTGCTGTCTGAAAGGGGATTATGAGATCACGCTTAGGAGGGGTTAGTTGGGCCGAAGGTGCCGGCTTGTGCACCCTTCCATCTGGACCTGTCCACCTCATATTATCACCCGGCCGCTCAGAGCGCCCATCACTCAGTACCCTTGCGGCCCGGCTTGGTTCATCATCACAGCGACGACCCTTACACAGAGGGCTTTTGACTTGGTATTGACGGATTCACGAGATGGTTCCGCAGATTCCACAATAGATTTCATTCCTAGATTCATCCTTCTGCATCGACCATTCGCCACACGAAGGGCAAGGGGGCAACCCTCGCTCAGAGGGCTTCACTGCAGGGCCCCTCCTAATTTTTCTCCTTTTAGGGATGAACCACCCCTTCTTCGGCTTCTTGACCTTAGGCATGTAACGCTCGTCCTGCCGAAGGTTGGGCGATAGAAAGAGCCTTGCCTAATCGGCGGCAGGGAACGATGGGCAGATCATGTCTTGCACAGTACTGGGCGGAGGGGTATCAGGCCTCAGCACTGGAATCAGACTTCTTGAAATGGGCCTTGAAGTTCGCCTTGTGGCCGAAAGACTGAGTCCAGAAACTGTATCAGATACGGCTGCAGCATGGTGGTATCCGTTTCTGGTTGAGCCGCTGATTAAGACGAATAGATGGTCTTCTGAGAGCTTTGTGGAATTTGTTCGATTGAAGGAAGAAGAGAGACTTGAATTCATTACGATGAGAGTGGGGCGGGAGTATCTGAAGCAGCCCTGTGAGACTCCCGGTTGGAGCGAATCCATCAATCATTTCAGGATTCTAGAGAAGGATGAGATCATAGACGGATATTCATTCGGGTGGGAAATCGAAGCCCCGGTAATCGAGATGGTGCACTACATGCCTTGGCTGAGATCGAGATTCGAATTACTCGGCGGGTCCATTGAAACTCGTAAGATATCGGATTTCGATGAGTTGGAATCTGGGCTAATCGTCAATTGTAGTGGCTTGGGCGCAAGAGAGATTTGCCGTGACGAGGAAGTGGTTCCAGTAAGAGGGCAAGTGGTGTATATCAGACAAGATCCCGGTTTTGGGAGATATGACCAACGACCTGAATCATTGATCTACACGATTCCAAGGAGAGATGTAACGGTCTTGGGCGGAACCGCCCAGAAAGGCGATTGGACGATGGAGATACGTGAGGAAGACGAGGAAGATATACTCCAAAAATGCGAGTTGCTTTGGCCCGAGTTGGACAGAAACAAGATTGTTGGCAGGGCAGTCGGGCTAAGGCCCTCTAGGACAGAGGTTCGTTTGGAAAAAGAGCATGTTCAAGGAAGGGATATTATTCACAATTACGGCCACGGAGGCGCAGGCGTCACCCTCTCATGGGGGTGTGCTGACGAAGTCGCCAGGTTGGTTGGCCTTTAGAGCCGCCGAAGCTACTCAAAAATTCAAATCCACCAGGGAGCGTATAGCACATTCACCTTCAATAAGACGACTTGGTGGTGCTAATCACCACTGCCCCAATCTTGTAAGGATCGCCGTTTGAAGCTGGTCTTCGGTCCTCTAGCCGCCCTTTCCAACCGTCCTCGATTGTACCAATCGGAATTCTGATGGATGCCCCGCGGTCAGAGACACCGTACGAAAACTGATCTATCGACTGTGTTTCATGCAGGCCGGTCAACCTCTGTTCATTGTGAGCCCCATAGACTGACATGTGCGCATCGATATTTCTTCCAAAGGCCTCACAAATTTCAGTGAATAGGGCTTCTCCGCCTTCATCCCTCATCCTGCCATCACTGAAATTAACATGCATTCCGGAGCCATTCCAGTCGCCTTTGATAGGCTTGGGGTGGTACTCAATATAGTAGCCATATTTCTCTGTCAGCCTGTCAAGTAGATATCTGGCGACCCATAGTTCATCTCCCGCCTGTTTGGCTCCCTTGGCGAAAATCTGGAATTCCCATTGCCCGCATGCGACTTCTTGATTGATTCCTTCGAAGTTGATTCCTGCTTCCAGGCACATATCGGCGTGCTCTTCGACGAGTTCTCTTCCATGTGTATTCTTGCCCCCCACTGAGCAGTAGTAAAGCCCCTGGGGGCCTGGATAACCACCCACGGGGAAGCCCAGCGGGAGTTGTGTCTCGACGTCCATGATGAAGTACTCTTGCTCATATCCGAACCAAAAATCGTCATCGTCTTCTTCGATTGTTGCCCTTCCATTACTCTGGTGGGGAGTCCCATCTGCATTCATAACTTCACACATTACGAGAAAGCCGTTTATTCTCTGGGGGTCTGGAAAGATGGCAACGGGCTTTAGCAAACAATCCGAGTCCCCCCCCTCGGCTTGTTTGGTAGAGGATCCGTCGAAGGACCACATGGGGCAATCCTCCACCTTGCCAGAGAAATTCTCTCTCACCAATGTCTTGCTCCTCATATTCTGTGTCGGTTCGTATCCATCTAGCCAAATGTATTCTAGTTTAGACTTTGTCGCCATGAGCATAGCGGGAATAAATTTGGCTTATTATGGTTTATTTTAACATCTTTTTTTAAAAATTATATCATATTGTTTAATTTTTAATTTATTTATTGTTATAATGTATATATTAAATTGATTTTTCCATTTAACATTCTTCATTATCACACAAATATGGCGCCTGCACGGCTCCTATTCAGGTTGAATTTAGCTATCAATATCGACCATATTCAGACGATTCGATCTACAAGAGAGGACAAATGATTGTGCATTTGGACGATCTCGGCCTTGATGTCTCGGCCTTGCTTCTGCGGAATCTCGATTGTGCGGCCCTCACTCCGATCAACTAAGCTGGAAGCGGCTCTAAGTGCAAGACTTCCCTGCGAAGTCCACAACCTCATGAACATGAGTAGTTGCATGTCATTTCGAATTGTCAGCGGTTCCTCGGGGCGGGGCATGCTATGCGCTTGAGCTTGCTATTCATTACCCTCACCACAGGAATCGGCTATTTGCGTGATCTGCGTGTGGCATTTTTCTCACTTCTAGTTTTACCGAAGCCTTCGGGGGCCCCCCATTTTTCGATATAGAAATCGATCGGCACAGCGCCATTGCCTCTATCTACAGCATAGTTCTCGCCAGCGATCGATTCCACGACGGGTGCTGGTCCGTCATATCTCATGTACCAATCCTCGGCGACACTTGGACCGCTCTCCGTTCCGTCTGGCCCGACCCAGTTACCTTCACCAAGAGGGGGGGATGTGGCGGTCGAGCTCTCGCCGTCGCCGTCGGCATCGCCGAAGCGTCTAGCGAATCTCACCATGAGGATAATCTCAATCGGCTGTATTGCGAGTGCTAAAGGCACAATGACCGCGAGGGGGAAAGACATGCTCTTGAGTTCTATTCCCTGGATTAGCACGGACTCGCCATGGTCATCAGGATCCACATGGACCGTAATCTCATCACCTTCTTGGAAATCCTCAATCATACTCTCTGCCAATGGCCTTATTGCCACAAATGAAGAATCCCACGTGAATGCAATTCTCGATCCCTCGTACGAATTGCCCTCGACCTCATATCGGTACTCGGCAAATGGCTGGTATGTAGTCGAACATCCTTCTTCACCGCCACAAGATACCTCTGATTCTATTCCGCTCGAGAGGATCACCCCCTGAGCCTCTGTCCAATCTTCCGTTTCCATTTGAGATGATATCTCCTCCCAGAACAAAACATAGGATAGAGCGCAGCCTACGACCAATAATGCCGCTGTAATTGCTATCAGTGGCAGACTTGACTTAGTCTCAGGGCCATCCTCACCAGTTCCTCTTCGAGCAGTACTTGCCATAGTATTGCCCCGGACAAGAGGCTATTAAATTAAGACCAGGAGTAGCGAGTTGCTATATTAAAATTGGTTTTTAGGTTAGCCTAAATATTGATATATCGGCTTTCATGCGGCAGGTTTAGGTTGACCTAAAATGAATGGCAAACTGAAGAGTTTAATGATGACCACACTAATGATCGCATCCGCTATGGCAGGTTGCCTTAGCGATGATTCATCCAGCAGCGTAGATCTTGACGATGCAGACGGCGGGTACGAATACGCATCCAACGTCGACAACCACCGCATGCTGATGGGAGATGTCTGTGACATCAAGGACCTATCCGGCGCATACGACTGGGATGGCGTGAAGGATATCTACGAGAGTGGCGAATATGCTGAGAAGTCTGATGGCTCATACAGAACCCTCATGGGCTTCGCAGATGCCGCGGGCAAGAACCACGCCTACGACACATACTACGGCGCTGACGGCTCTTGGAACGATTTCGTTTCCGCAGCCATCGACGGAACTGGCCCCTTCGCAGGCGAGTCCGACACAGTAAGGGACCAGGTCGTAGAGAAGGGCATCCAGAACGGCATCATGACCGCATACGCCATCCACGAGCTCAACGCAGCGATCATCAAGGCTGAAGCAGGCAACTGGGGTCCAGACGATGCTCAGCACGCATGGGACGAAGGATGGGCCTTTTACCACGGCCCTGATGACTCCGGCGCAGACTTCGACGGCTGTGGACCATATGCTACAGCAGACAAGAGAGCTGGCAACTTCGGGACCGCTAACGCTGACGGCACAGCAGCGGCTAACGTGGCTACCTTGGCTGCAATGAACGCTGGACTAACTGCCATGCAGAACGAGGACATGCAAGGCCTTGTCGACGCTCGAGACGAGGTTCTCAAGAACATCGTCATCGTATACTCGCAGGCATCAGTCAGGTACGCTTCCAAGATGACAGACGACCTTGCAGCAGGTGACGCTGATGACTACGACAAGCATCAAGCAGAGGGTCATGCTTTCTTCCGTGTGATCGAAGCCTACGTGGCCGACCACACAGACGCATGCTACAACAACAAGACCCATGGCATGGCATACATCGGAGCAAGCGCTGCAGCGACATGCGACGCCTTCACATGGACGCAGTACCAAGGCCAAGGCGACTACATGTGCTACAACACAGTCGTACACATGGTATACGCTGAGGCAACAACAGAGGAAATCTGCAACGGATTCGCCTCCATGTTCCCCGGAAGCGGAATGCCAGGCTACTACGCAGACTACGGCGCATCTCAGATCGTCAATATCTTCGATCTGAGCGATGATGGAGACGCAACAGCAGATTACGAGGCGCATGTCCGCATGTACCTACAGCCTGCATGGGACGCATTCGGCATCACAAGCGACGATATCGGAGCGTTAGTCTGATCATAGAATAGAAAGTTGGCGGGAGGGGCACACACACCACACCCCTAGCTATCAGTCGAATCAGGTAATTCATCTGAACCTGGCTCCTCCCGTCAACAACATTCTATCTATACCAACTACTCGACCCACATCTGTAATAGCGGGCAGAGGTTAGATCCAAATGAAGATTAAAGTATCCTTGATCGCATCTATCTTGTTAATCCTACTGATTTCTCCAGCGGTTCAATCGGAAGATGATGAGAACCCGCTATTCTCCCTATCAGGGAGCGTATTCACCTTCGACGGGTCTCCGGCGAACTCCACGTCAATAAAGGTCGATTCGATGCAATCCTCATGGTCGGATAACGGGGACTATGTGTTCGAAGGAGTCGCATCAGGAGAGCACACAGTCAGAGCCTACTTCATGAATGACGGTCATACTGTGGTTTATCGGAAGATATTTGTCGATTCAGATACATCTCTGGACTGGTTTGAAGGCAAGAATTGGATTACGTTCAGAACTCTCGACGAGCATGCCTCCGAGGAAGTTGAAACCGTGGTAGATTTGGTCGAAACATCCGAGAATATCAACTCGCAAGGAGGGATGGAAACTTTTGGGCCATACGAAATCGGAGAATATTACACCATTCGTGCCCATTTCGGGGATGATGAAAACCCCACTCAATATATCAGATTCAAGATGGATTCGGGATCCTCGTCGAATCCATGGCCGAATGATTTCGAATTCAGATACGGGCACAATAGCAAGTATGGCTATCTCAAGAATACTCAGGGAGCCCCCGTGGAAGGGGCAGTAGTATCGATGGGAGGTGTAAATTCGGTTACGAACTCAGACGGGTTCTTTTTGATTCAGAATCTAGAAATTGGG
>DATW01000038.1 GCA_002504845.1 Euryarchaeota archaeon UBA250
GACGATGATGGGGACGGCGTTCAGGACGCTGTGGATAATTGTCCAGACACGCTTGCCACAATGAGCCAGACAGATACAGCAGGGTGCTCGGCCGAACAGAGGGATACAGACGATGATGGATCGAACGACTTCCTCGATGATGACGATGATGGCGACGGATGGACGGATTTAGATGAAAGCGCATGCGATTCAGACCCTCTTCTGGTAACAGATAAGCCAATAGATAGCGATGCAGATCTAACATGCGATATTCTGGATGAAGATGATGACAACGATGGTATTTCGGATCTGCTAGATGCCTTCCCATTAGATCCATCCGAGAGCATTGATACGGATGGCGACTTCATCGGCGACAATTCAGATACTGACGACGACAACGACGGAGTACTCGATGTGAATGATGCATACCCTCTTGATGAGACGAGGACGTATGACGAGAGGGTTCTGATAGGAGCTGCAGCCATAGGAGCAGCACTAATCGCAGCTCTGGGTGTTGCATCTGTCTTGGGCGTTAAGAAAAGAAAAATCAAGCCGGACAATACCGATATTCAGATGATGCTTCAGGCACTCGAGAGATAGAATATGGGGCCATAAAATGGCAAAGATAAGGACAACACCTGAAGAATTTCAGGTGGATGAGTTTTATTCTGAAGATGAACTGATTTTTACAGAGGACACAGCACTTCCTTATCGAATATTCAAATTGACAAAGACTGGATGGGAGACCCAGGCCCTCTCGTCGAATATATCGAAAAAACATGGGATACCTGTCGACGCATGGGGCTTTTCAGGGCTCAAGGATAGACGTTCAAAGACGACTCAACTAGTTTCGTTACCTTCCAGATATGCCCCTAAAAATCGGATTTCGGGAAAGGATTGGACGCTCGATCCTCATGGGGCCTTCGATCGGCATCTAAAATCGGGCGATCACAGCGGAAATAGATTCTCAATAGTAGTCAGAGATATACGGCATAGAGAGACACAGTTGCTCGCGAGTCGAGTTGAGCAGATTTCAAAGATAGGACTACCAAACTGGTTCGACTCGCAGAGATTCGGCTCGGCAGCTATCGGAAAATTGCCCGGTGAGTTGCTCATGAAGGGAGACTTGGTAGGAGCGATGAAACTTCACTTGACAGAACCCCAACCATCAGATCGCTCAAGCCGACGCAGGGACAGGAAGTATCTGAAGTCAATTTGGCCAGACATCGATAGGGTCAAGATCGATTCCATCGATCATCAGCCTTTCAGACGAATCATAGATGGCTGGAAGTCATCTTCGAAATCAACACCTCAGAAAAAATCCCTTTACGAATCATCCTTGTCTGCGTATCTCGCAATGCCCAGAAGGCTACGCGGCCTTTGGATATCAGCATGGCAATCGTATATCTGGAACGATGTCCTTAGGAACGCTCTCGTTGAAAACTTCGAGAACCACTTATTACGACCAGTAGACATAGGCGTGGGAGGACCACTTCTCTATCCAGAGGCCCCCCCAGGGAGGCGCGGATACGCCAAGAGGTCTCTAGTAGAATCTCTAGCAAAACGTCTGAAAGAGATTCCTGAGTCTATTAGGATGCCAGTACCGTCCATGGCAAAGGAGTCGAAGACCGACGATCTAATGGTATCGAGAATGCATTCGAATCCGCCCAATCCTGATACAGACTTCAATCTTCTAAAGATCAAAATGGCAGATTTTAGCCGTGAAACAGTCTTGTATCCTGAAGAAGTTCTATGCACAGAACCTGTTATTGACGATATGCACGGTTCCCCGAAACATAAGAGGTGGACTTGTAAAATTTCATTCACCCTGCCGCCAGGGTCATATGCCACTAACGTAATACGGAGATTGTTCGATTGAAGATCCGAATCATCAATATCCCCAATCACCTAAGGAGCAATTCCAGCATTTCGATAACCCCCAAAGGTCCCTTCTTCTGAGTGACACTATCAGCAGCATTGCGCACCTCATCTATTGCTCCATCAACAGCCACAGAGTAACCCGTTAGATTGAACATTGGAACATCATTCAACGCATCTCCGCAGGATAGAACTCTGGATGGGTCAATTCCCCTTCTGGAGAGCTGAATCTCCAATGCCGATCTCTTATTCACGCCTCTTTCGGTAACATGTATGGCAAAACCAGTTCCAACGACCCTAAGATCTGACCACTCAGAGTCGGCAAGAAGAGTGCGCATACGATCCACATCATAAGGCCCCGAAACACACCACTCAGTCTCTCTCCATCTATTCGACTCAATTCCCTCTGGGTCAATTTCTTGCATCTCGCCTGCCAACCACTCAATCGCATCCCTGCATCTCTCACCATTCGCCATCGGCTCTATGCCTCTTTTCTGTGGCCCATCCCAAAGAATCCCTCCGTTCTCTGCTACAATAAATCCAGACAAGCCAAGAGCCTGGTGAACAGGAGTCAGATTTGGCAAGGTTCTTCCCGATGCGAGAGACACAGAAACACCATTCTTTTCGATTTCCTTTACCAAACCAATCAATCCCTCAGGCATGCCCGATCTATCCATCAAGGTCCCGTCAACATCAAACACAATCATGTCAATATCTGTAAGATTTGGAATTTTGATGCCATCCTTCATGCGTCTCGCCCGGATGACCCTCACAGCCCGCAGTTTGAAGTTATACGTACCTGCACGCATCTTCATGGATACAGACAAATTCACCCTAGATGCGTCTGATATTCACCCTCTGAAATCTCCTATGGATTTCAGAGATATAGGCGATATATCGCTAATGAGAATGAATCTTCCAGATTACGAAAGCATCGATGAGTCAGAATTATTGGCTGATGGAATTATTGAATTTGAATGGGGAATTCGCGGCATAGATTGTCCAGATTGTGCAATGAAGGCTACTACGGTTCTGAAGAGAATGCCCGGAGTGACTGAAGCCAGAGTATCAGCTACCGAGGGACGAGTAAGAGTTGCCATGGACATTTCTGTGGGACGAACTTCGAGAGCATGCACCGTCCTTTCCGGACTCGGGCATACCCCTGATATCGGGTGGGAAGAGATTATTGGTGTCACTCCTTCTATCGTTGCGTCAACTAATGGAATAGACAAACATCAGCTGAAAAATAGAATCTTGGAAATACCCGGAATTCTAGATGTCCGATTTGAAGATGCAACAATCGAAATAATCAGAGTCCCAATTAAAGACCTTAGAGTAAGAAATTATGCAGGATATAAATTGAACAAGATACTAGGGGGGAGATTGAGAACAAGACCCTCATCTACCATACGTCTTCGAGATGATCAAAAACAACTCATTGCTGCAATCATGACTATTCCATCCCTGCTTGCAGTAATGTTTCTGTCAAGTTCTGAGATGCCAAGCATAGTTCCTGCATCACTAACAATTCTGACAGTGATGTTCGCCGGACAGCCAATGTTCAAAACGGCTATAACGAGCCTTTTCAACATGGTTTTAGGCTTCCAATTTCTAACTTCGATGGCAGTCATAGGGGCCTTACTTCTCACAGAATGGGAAGAAGCGATAATTGTAACAGGACTAGTAGCCCTTGCAGCATATATCGAGGAGAGAACCTTATTCGAGGCAAGAAAAGCCATGCAGGGAGGACTTGACCGTCTTCCCAAATCAGCACGTGTCATTACAGAGTCTGAAGGGCATTCGCATTCGACGGGTGTAGAGGCTCATGGGGACGGCAAAACTCCGATTGAGGACGTTGTACCTGGAGATGTCATAGAAGTGAGGTCAGGCGAAATAATTCCTGTTGACGGCATGGTGATTGAAGGAAATGGTTTGGTTAATCGCTCTCCGTTGACTGGAGAACCGATACCTGTATCGGTAGCGGAGGGGGCATCTGTGGAAGCAGGACTGAATTTAGTCCGCGGACCAATCTCAATTCGCACGGTTGAGGTAGGAAGTAAAACGCGACTTTACTCGTTGATTGAGATGGTCAGGAAATATCGAGAAACTCCAACTTCAACTCAATCCATAATCGAGCGCTTCACCGCTGTGTGGGTGCCCTTGGTACTTGCTTCCTCAATTGCATATGGATTGTATTCCGGCGACATGGTCGCAACGCTCATTCTCTGGGTCGTCTCCTGTCCATGCGCTCTTTTGCTCGCTGCACCAGTGCCTCATGCAACCGCACTATCCGCTGCCTCCGCTGCCGGGGTGGTGGCACGAGGAGGAGATGTAATTGAGAACATAGCAAGTGCGAATCTAGCTTTCTTGGATAAAACTGGAACACTCACCTCCGGTCAGCCCACCCTCGAGCAGATATACACGATAAGGGGAGTAGACCAAGGATTCGCACTTTCGATAGCAGCTGCTCTTGAGATGAAAAGCAATCACCCCTATGCGGACGCAGTGATCGAAGAAGCAGAAAAACGTATGATAGAGCCCTCAAGCATCGTATCTATCAGCGATGGAGAGGCCGGCGTCAGAGGGGTATTGGATGGCTCCCATGCTGCATTCGGAGCCTCCAGTTGGATCAAATCATCCGGTTTCAAAATCAATCAAAGACTAGAGAAAATTCAGAAAACCACATCATCAGAAGGACTCGGTAGCAGCTTATTGGCTTTCGAAGGTCGTACAATCGCACTATTCACGTTTAGGAATGACGATTTGAGAGCCGGTGCTGATACGCTCGTGACATCGCTTATGGCCAATGGGGTAGAAGTACAGATCCTCTCTGGCGATCAGCAACTTGCAGTTGAGAGATTCGGACAATCGCTAGGAATCCCAAGATCAAGATGTAGGGGCGATGTTGACCCAGAAGGAAAAGCACTCTTTGTAGAGCAGATGACTGCTGCGAGGCCCACTTTGATGGCCGGTGATGGCTTCAATGACTCCGGCGCTCTTGCAACTGCCACAGTGGGAATAGCAATGGGATCCGGCGATCAGATAAATTTGGATGCTGCAGATGTACTCATACCGGGCCAGGATCCAATGATAATAGCCAAACTAGTCGATATATCAAAGCGAACCAGGAAGAGAGTCTCATACAATATCGCGATCTCAATGGGAGTCACATTGTTACTTGTGATGACGACATTACTGGGTCTGAATTCTAGTATAGCCATTGGAATTGCTCTTCATGAGGCTTCCGTGTTTATCGTAATACTGAATGGTATGCTCGTGAAGGACTCAGGAGACTCGCCATTCATCGTCGTCAGAAACGTTGTAGGACACTTATTTAGAGACTCCAAGGAAGCCTTCACTACCGCAATAAATAGCAGGAAGGTCTCTGCGACCACTTCATGAACAAGAACAGGGAGCGAGTTACGTGGACGGCCGACCGGAGATCGAATCGAAAGTTGCACCACCCGTGGCAAGATGTGCCCATTGCCAAGGCATGCTCCCCCTAGGTTTGGGTGAGAAGACCTGCGTCCTGTGCGGTGCAGTGTGCCGAGTAACGCATGAGCGCACGATCATAGATTTACGAGAGGAGAAGATACCATGTCCGAAGTGCTCTACGCTGGTCGTAGCTGGTACTGAAGAGAGGCCTGTTGACTTGATTTGCGGGTCCTGTCAAGGACCGTTCAGAATAATCCCCAAGGTAGTCAAGGTCGAGATTGGATGTCCATCTTGTGACAGAATGCTAAGACTCCGTCCAAGGCCGGGCTCTAGGAAAATATCTTGCCCAGCATGTGAAAGTGAGTTCTCTGTGACATTCTAACTTCTTCAGGGACTTTGAAGTCTGAAGACTCCCTCGAACTGCCCCGGACGTGGTCGTATGGAGGACTTAGATACCTCGAGTAATACCGTCGATACGCTCTCAAAGATGCGTAGAGAACGAATCAACTGGGTCAATGGAAATCGATCAATTTCGATCAACTCCGAGACCCTTGATTCAGCTACCGATTCAATGAAGGCTGAGTTGAATAAGGCGATATCGGACACAACTGCCCGTATGGAGAACGTCCGCCAAGTAATAGCGGAAGCACAGAATGAACGTATCGAGCAAGACCTTCGTAGGATAAGCGAAGACATGGTGGAGATGAATGAGGAGCAGATATCCGAATTCGAAAGCCGCGCGCTACGAGCAGAAGAAAGACATCAGAGGTTGGACATGGAGTCAAGGCTTGCACACGAGGAAAGGCGTATCCGCGATCGGCTAGATGTCGATAGAAGACGCAGATCCGATCTATTAGCACTCAGAACAAGAGAACGCATATCCTCCGATATCGAGGTTGAATACGAAGAGAGACTCGATGCATTGAGAAAGAGAATTGAGATGGAGCACGAATTGGAGTTGGAAAGATTGGAAAGAAGACTTGAGAATGAACTCTCCAACGCTCTTTCTAACTCCATAAGAATAAGGTTGGACGCAAAGAGAATCGAGCTACAGGCTGAGATGGCGGAGCGCCTTAGATCGTATAGGATAAAGCGAGAGGCGGAGATTACGAATCGTATAGAAGAGCAAAGGGCAAAGATAGAAGCTGAGAATAAAGAGGCAATATCAATCCGTTTAAGCTCCATGGAAGCTGCTGCAACATCTGAAATCGATGGAGACCTTGAGGCATGGTTTACTGCTGAAAATGAGGCTATGAAGAAGATAGCCACCATGAGGAGGAGAGAGACACTACTCTCTGCTTGGGCGGATCTTGAAAGAAGACTAGAAATCAATCGATCACAGAGGATTTCCGATCTCAAGAACCGACTCCGTTCGTTCGCTGATCAAGGCATCGAAACTCCAGACGTCGACTCAATTGAGAGGGAGCTGTTGAAAGAGTGGGATCGCATAGTCGAATCAGCTGCCTCGTCAATAGTCGATAGCTAACCGCTCTTCTGAGTGCGTATAATCTCAAGTCTTGAACTAACTTCTTTGGCGAGATTCCAGTATGCAAGACTTCCAGGATGCCTTTCAATCGGATTCTTGGAGAGAGCAACCGGCGCGCCCTCCAGAGGGGCCTCAGCCACTGCAACACTTCTCGGAATGTGGGTTTCTAGGATTCTGCCGCCAAAGTGACGTTTCGCTGCATCAGCCACCGTACGCCCGAGATTAGAACCACCTTGGACCATCGTCATGGTTATTCCAAGAAGACGCAGTTTCGGGTTGACCGCAGTTTGAACCTTATTCAGGGTGTCCAGAAGCTGACCCATGCTTTCCAATGCATAGAACTCTGCTTGTATGGGGATGAGTAACCAATCTGCAGCCGTAAGCGCATTGACAGTCAGCAACCCTAGGGAAGCAGGCGTGTCTATGACTATGAGATCATAATCATCCATTGCACTCTCCAGGGCAATCCTCAGACGATGCTCTCTCCCGATTCTCATTGCTAATTCTATCTCTATCCCTGAAAGATCCAAATCCGCAGGGAGCAGAGAAAGACGATCAACGCAATGACCTTTCGGAGGCCCTCTTGGCCGGTCCGGATTCTGACGCTTCCAAGCCCTCCTCATACATTTTGTCAATTCATGCGGCGCCAAAATATACGGGCCAGAATCAATTCTTGACCCATCAATAACCGCTTCAAACAGATTATTCATAGTGGGTCCAAGGGACCTCTTTTCAACTCCAAAAGTCGTTGCTACGTTTCCCCTAGGGTCAAGATCCACAATCAGAACTTTGTTGGGCGATATTCCCATTTCAGAGGAACCTGCTGCAAGCGCAGCACCAAGATTAGTCACTGTAGTGGTCTTACCGCATCCACCTTTGTGATTCACTACAGCGATGACGACAGCACGCCCCATGCAACTGCCCGGGAGCTGACGATGGATGGTACTTGCTCATTGTACGACTGGAACTGGGACTTCTGAAATCACCTTTCGAACAATGTGTTCGCCGGTTATGCCCCTTATTTTTGACTCAGGCTTCAAGACAATTCTGTGACTTACAACATCAAGCGCCACACGCTTGACATCATCAGGTATCACGTAGTCCCTACCGTCAATCGCAGCACTTGCTCGCGCCGTCTTGAAAAGAGACTGACTCGCTCTGGGGGACGCGCCAGTCACTACACGATGATCTTCACGAGTCCTCTGAACAAGCTCTACAATGTACGTCAAGATGGCTGCATCGACATGGACTGTCTCTAGCGCCTTCTGCATGGCGACAACCTTCTTCGGACTTGTAATCTGTTGAACGTCATGTTCGTCCTTCCCTCTGAGCTTTCTACGCTGTAATATCGACTTCTCTTCCTGCCTGTCTGGGTATCCCATTGACATCTTCATCAGGAAGCGATCCATCTGGGCTTCAGGAAGCGGATACGTCCCCTCCTGTTCTATCGGGTTCTGGGTAGCTATTGTGATGAATGGTGCTGGAAGCTTGTGGGTGATCCCCTCTATCGTGACTTGCTTCTCTTCCATGGCCTCAAGCAGCGCCGCCTGAGTTTTCGGCGGCGCTCTGTTAATTTCATCTGCTAGAAGCACATTGGTGAACAATGGACCCGGTCGAAGCTTGAATTCACCCGCCTGTTGATCGTACATGTATGTCCCCATGATGTCTGCAGGAAGGAGGTCTGGTGTGAATTGAACGCGCTTGAATTTACATCCCAGGGCTGTAGCGTATGTGTTGGCCATCAATGTCTTCGCAAGCCCGGGGAAATCCTCTAGGAGCATATTTCCATTGGATAGGATCCCTACAGCGATCTTTCGAAGGTTCTCTTCCTTCCCGATTATGACTTTGGCTACCTCGCCCATCAGGTTGTTGGAGATCATTGAGACAGTTTGAATGAGTTCTCTCGAACTCGGGTCGCTTGCAGCCATCGCCATGGTGAACTCGACCCGAATTCTTTCGATTGCGCATTAAAGGGTTGGGGGGCTATGGGAGCGACTTGATTCAACGTCCCCAGAAATGATCATCGCGCCGATGAATTTCCAGCAACTCACCAAGAATCTCACTTTCGATGGCATTGAGGCTCATTTTCCTAAGACGCCTGGCATGTGACTCCGGCACATCCACCAGAAGAACATCCTCCTCCTCAATCTGGCGTCCGACGACCACGCCATCGATAGCAACCGCAACCTCGTCTCCCTGTTTCGCTTCCTTCATGCTGTCCTCGCCGCTGCGAATGGATTTGATTTGACCAACGGAAGAACCGTCTTTGAGGAGACGCTGGCCTATGTGTATGCGTCCCCCAAGCACACGGACTCCAACAACTGCCGGTTTACTCACTCTGAAGGTATGGTCAGGAAGGAGGAGAATTCTTCCTGGATAGACGATTTTCTCTCGTGATTCCTCTTCTAATTCTGCGGTTCTGCTCTCTACCCAGCGTTCCCGCTCATCTAGAATGTGATAGATGATGTCAGAGCATATCACTTTCAGACCGCTGTCCGAGGAGTCGATTTCATTCTGCGCATCGGATAAGACGCTCGTCGAGAAACCAAGTATGAGTCTGTGAAGCGGGTCAGACGATGCCTCAGCACCTCTGATGTCACGCCTCCCGACCTTTCCGATCGAAGCAGACCGTATTGGCACATCTATCTCCTTGAGTTCCATCGCCAGAGCTTCAAGCCCACCAACAGTATCCGCTTTGATGCAAACACCTTCTTCCTCCAAGTCGATGCTTAATCTGGATTCCTCGGATGCGAGTGCGAGGGCATTCTTCTGCTCAGCAGCATTCCTCACCACTCGCAATGTCGTTCCTGCAAGAACACCGTCCAGATCGGGAGCTGAAAGCTTGAGGCCAGAGGCGGCGCTTGCAGATTCTGTGTCATTCCAACGATCACCGGCATCTCTCATTTCTGCCATGCCTCTAGGTTTGAAGAGCCCTCGGACCGTTGTAGTCACCCCTCCTTCAGAGGTAACTAGGACAATCTCATCCCCCTTTGCTATCGATCCGCGATGCAGGATAACATCCAGCGTCTTACCAAGTCCACGCTCCTCCTTCATCTCAAGGACCGTGCCTTCTCCTGCACCGTCTATGTCAGTGAGCTGTTCGGCGAGATACCTCTCTGCCAGCCCGATTACAACAGCGAGAAGATCTTGTATGCCCTCTCCCTCCTTTGCAGATACAGGGACTAATGCTATCTCCTTCGTGAAGTCCTTGATCCGATCATATCTGTCGAGATTGAATCCATGCTCCCCGAATCCGCCAACGAGATTCCAAAAGGACTGGTCGAAGTAACCCATTGCATCCTTCGTCTGACTTCTCATCGCCACAGCCATTGGGCGGCCATCCTCGCTCTTCCATCCGTGTATCCGATCTACCTTGTTCCCAGCAACCACGAACGGTGTCTTAGCCTTCTTCAGGATCCTTATGCTCTCTATCGTCTGTGGTCTAAGCCCCTCTTTCAGATCGACCACGAGAATGGCGATATCGGCGAGTGAGCCCCCTCTGTTCCTGAGTGTGGAGAAGGAATGGTGCCCGGGCGTATCTATGAACAGCAGTCCGGGCGAATCAAACGACTTCCCTCCGAGAAGAGGCCCACATAGCTCATTCAGAAGATCTGAGGGAACCTCGGTTGCTCCTATGTGTTGGGTAATTCCCCCAGCCTCTCTGTCCATCACAGAAGCTTGACGCTGAGACCCGAGTGAGCGTATGTGGTCTAAGAGGCTCGTCTTCCCATGGTCAACATGGCCAAGAACCGCGACGATGGGTTGTCTTCGTTCCAACATAACACCATCTCATGTTATTTCCTCTGCTAAAGAATGATTACTCGTAGATGTGCCTCTCCGCGTCTCGAGCCCAGTCCACAAGACCATCAGGGAACCAAAGGCCAAGTTCGAACTTGGCAGTATCTTCACCATCGGAACCGTGAATCACATTGTGCCCTATGTCCATGGCAAGGTCCCCCCTAATCGTACCTGGGGCAGCTACGCGGCCGTCCGTCGGACCAATGATGTTCCTGGCGACACTGATAGCATCAACGCCGGTCCATGCCATTGCCACAACCGGCCCGGATGTGATGAATTCGATAAGCCCGCCATAGAATGGGCGTTCTTTGTGTACAGCGTAGTGAGTCTCTGCGAGCTCCATGCTGGGAGTGAGCTGTCTTAGCCCCACAAGGCGCAGCCCCTTGGTCTCGAACCTTCCGATTATATTGGCAACTAGGCCTCTCTGAACACCATCAGGCTTGATCATGATGAAGGTTGTCTGCATGTCTCCCATGCTCCGACCGAATCCACATCCCTATTTCAACGCAAAGCATGCATGCCCCGGAGGCCAATACATCTCAAGCTCCTTCAGTATACAAGTTGCACATCAGAAGCAGCGCTAAGCTCGATAACGCCGGGAGGCCCACTCCACTCGATCTCGTCATCGGGCACGATTAGGGCGCCGTCGCCCTCGCTATGACCAAGGGTTGCCTTGACGGAGGCGAAGGAGCAGTAGAGCGTCGCATTCTCGGCAATTACACCCATCATGTCAGAGACCGCGGTAGACCCTGCCCCCATCTCCTCGTTCAGATCCGCGATGTATCCTGGGTCCAATAGCCTGGTTCCTGCGGCGGCGAAGAACACGCTGACTCCGTGCCCCTCAGCGATTGCTCTGGCAGCGCATGCGATGCCCACGATCGTCTTGATGGTGTCATTCTTCGGCTCTGATACGAACTTCACGAAATACTTCCTGCTCATGACTCGATGGTCCGAAAGACAGTATTTGAATAATCCACTTCAGCGTTTTAATGGGGGGATTATCTCTGACGGAGGTATCCTGTTGGCTCCAAATTGATTTATCGAGTCCTGACTGGGGTACCCGACGCAGATACCACAGAGGAGCGAGTAATTCTTGTTAATTTCAAACTCCTCCCGTACCGCATCTTCCCAAACTGCAACAGCTCCTTGTGGACAGGTGCCGAGACCCTTGGAATGAGCTGATAGAATGAGATTCTGCATGAATAGGCCTGCGTCAGAGGCTGCGAACTTTCCAAGACTCTTGTGGGTGAACAAGAATAACTCCACGGGAGCGCCGAAGAACTCGTAATTTCTTGCCCAGAATCCATCCCTGGCTTCCTTGTCATCCCTCTCAATTCCCATGTGGGCGTACAGATCCTTGCCGATCTTCTTCGATCTCGGAAGCAAATCCTTGTGATACTTCTTCACGACCAACCAATTGCTCGTCGGGAAACCGTAGCGTTTGAAAATCGAGCCAATCTTCCTGAAAATCCCACTACCGCGGAAATCCTTGACAGCATTCCACCGTCTTAGGAACTCTTCCGATAGGCGGTCTCGTACCTCCCCAGTGGCTATGGCCACCACGAACGGACGTGTGTTGCTCCAACTTGGTGCAGTGAGGCCATCTTCGATTATCTGTTCGATTATTTCCATGGGCACAGGATCCGAGAGAAAGTCTCGAGTAGACCTTCTAGAGGCCAGAAATGAGCTGAAGTCGTCCACCGTACCCATCTCCTGCATTAATCGTGTTGCGATGTCAATTAATCAAGTTGGCCTTGAGTAAGGTTGTCTCTGACAATTCGTGGTATCGATAATAACAAAAAAGCATGATAAAATGAAATTCAGTATTGCGTTTATGGGGCCAATCGGATCATCAACTCTAGCAACCAAGCAAAATACAGCCGTTCAATAGGGCCCCCTTCGCGCTCACCCTCCATGAAGAAACACATCTTAGCCATGCTCATTACCGCCAGCTTACTCATCTCGCCAGTGGTATCGGCAGATGAAAACATGGACATACCTGCCAATGCTCAGAACACCGGCTCTCACGACATTCTCGTAGAGGCCCTAACTCAGGCGGGATTGGTCTACGCCCTTCAGCAAGAAGGCCCATACACCGTGTTTGCACCTACTGATGATGCGTTCGCAGCTGCAGGCATCGACCTGACTACTTTCGATACCGAAGAGGAGAACTCAACATTGAGCGACATCTTGCTTTACCACGTGGTCATGGGGTCAGTGAATGCCTCGGACGTGACAGACGGAATGACAGCACAGGCCCTCAATGGGGACGATCTCTCCTTTACCGTTACAAATGGGGCTGTCATGGTCAACGATGCAAACGTGACCACTGCGGACGTAACTGCATCCAACGGAGTCATCCATGTGATCGACAAGGTGCTCATGCCCCCCGCAGGCATCACTGAAGCAGACGGGGACATATGCTACAACACACACACTCATGCAATCTCCGCTGGGGCATCTTTCGAGGAGTGCACGTCTTACGCTTACTACGTTGACGCCAATTTCGGAGGAAGCTCATTCACCGGATGCTACAACATGTTCACCCACATACCCGACGCAACCACCACTCAAGAGGAGTGCGAGGCATATGTCTGGACCCCTGCCATGGACATCGCAATGACTGCACAGGCTACGACCATTCACACCGCCTTGGTTGCCGCGCTCGTCCAAGCAGATCTAGTCGCAACACTCCAGGGCGATGGACCATTCACGGTCTTCGCACCAACTGACGACGCATTCGCTGAAGCCGGAATCGACTTGAGCGCTCTTGACACGGTCGAGGGCAAGGCGACACTGACGGACATACTTCTCTACCACGTAGTCTCAGGCGCAGTACCAGCATCGGCAGTCACAGACGGCATGACAGCCACCGCCGTGAACGGGGACGACCTCTCATTCTCGGTAGCCGAGGGCGTCATGGTGAACGATGCCAACGTCGTACTCGCTGACGTACCTGCATCTAACGGAGTTATCCACGTAATCGACAAGGTACTCATGCCTCCAGCAGACGAGCCAGTGATTCCCGAGGGCTGTGACCATGTAATAGGTATCGACGAGTCCGGATTCGCATTCGATAATACGGATCTGTCTGTAGCGGTCGGCGAGACCGTATGCTGGATTTGGACCGACGAGTCCATGGCTCACAATGTCGCTCAGATAGACTCAGAAGGCGATACTTCACGGAAGATGGGAGGCTCTTACAGCGGCCCAGCAGAGACCACCGTCGACTATCGAATCACCTTCGATGAAGATGGTAAGTTCCACTACATCTGCGAACCCCACGTCTCAATGGACATGGTGGGCGTCGTAACTGTCGGAACAGGCGTGGCTCCGCCACCGCCCTCAGCAGAGCCAGACTCAGAAAGCGTACCGGGATTCCTTGGAATCACAGTACTCGTCGCCATGCTCGGAGCAGCATTGGTAGCCGGCCGGAGAAATCTCTGATACCAACCGTCTCAGGGTATCGATTGAGCAATCACGATTCAGGAGCAGAATCCTGGATCGCCTCAATCGATACCTTGAGCGCCTCGGGGCTTTCCACCGCTATCACTCCCCTTATGTTCTGAGAGGATGTAAGATCCTTGGTTGGCTCTGCCAACTTGATCCTCGTTCCCGATATCGTCAACCGTTGGCCAGGAGCCAATTCAGGAGCCTCGCCGGGGAGCCATATCCCCAGACCCCCAAGCTCGGAATGATGGACAACAGCAAGTAGCCCCCCCTCGCCTTCTACCACTCTGACGACACTCAAGGCTTCCCCGTCAGGCACTAGGTCATTCGATGCCCGCCATTCCCTCCAGGTCTCTTCAATCGGCACCAATTGCGCATCCACCGCCTCATCGACCTCTTCAGTTACGGTCTCAACTCGCTCCTCGGCTATGCCCTCGACTCGATTCAACCCGTCTAGCAGCCTTCGGAGAGACCGACGCTCATCATCCTCCTCTCCGACCGCTGCCACGTTTACGAGAGTCAGTAGGTTTCGTATCCTGTCGACTTCCGACTCGATTTCAGCTTCTATGGCGCATTCGAGTGCTTCATCGAAAATCTCGAGGGCGAGCCAGGGCCTATCGATTCCCATCAACGATCTTGCGAGTATCACTAGGGGTTCAATGGCAGAACCCTCATCTTCATCGATTATTCTCGCAGCCTCCGATATATTGGAATCAGCGCCATCGCCATCTCCTGAAAGATGCCTAGATATCCCAGCGGCTATGAGGTGTCTAAGGTTGGAATTTCCACTCCTCAGAGACTGAGCAGATGCCCCATCGAAGAGTGAAGCCGCTCTTTCTGGCTCATCTGCTGCAATCGCCATGAGCCCAAGATGATGCATTATCCTGGATTCAGCACTCGCATCAACAGCAAGACTGGCTTGGCTAAGAGCGCGTGCCAGATGCAAACTCGAAGCCTCGTTACGGCCCAGAGAACCCGCAAGAAGCCCCAGGACGGACTCTAGCCTGGATATCGGGCCTGCCATGACTCTGTGTGCAATCATGCACAATTCGTCATTCAGGGGCGCCAGCCCCATGCCCGTTGATTCAAGTACACTCTGAAGAACGCCTAAACTGGAGACATAGAGGTCACTTGGATCCCCCCCTTCTCCAAGAAGGGACTCGAGATGACCATCAATCTCGCCAACAGAAGCGCATATCGATGGCAAATCCCCTAGTCGCTTCAGTGCAGAAGCCTTGACCTTCTCCCCTGCGATATGTCTCCTGAGTGCACGGATCGAAATCTCGATCCCTCCTCCATCTTCTTTCACAGGAGGGGGAATCGGGGGCCTAGCGGTTAACAGACTCTCGACTAACCAAGTTAACTTCCCCTGGATATCATACTCCCCGGCCCTACTTATTGCATACCTCATCTCAGCCGCGCGGACCCTACGGGCCAGACTTCTGAGCTTCCCTCCATCCGAACCTCTGGCCCCATCTGCAAGCCTTTGAAGAAATGTTGAGGGGGGGCATGTCGAATAGCCGAGCCCCGCTCTTTCGCGTGTAGTCGTCATTTTGTAATCGTCAGATACCAAGACTACGTCACGACCCTCTCCATGCATCCGTGCTGCTAGAACCATCAGAGAGACATCGACATCCTGGGGGGCAGCTTTCTCCCCTATAGCCGCGGCCAGGCCACGTACCTCATCAGGAGATATCGAGGTCGTCTGGAGCAAGTCCTTG